>CAYZDC010000009.1:8039-27456 GCA_964477045.1 uncultured Tissierellaceae bacterium
TTCATCACTAAATCCAGCATTTTTCCTATTGGTCTTTGGATTTTTTAAATCTATTTCTCTATGTGCCACATTTAAATCTCCACAAAGTATTATTGGCTTTTTCTCATCTAGTGCATTTATATAAGCTAAAAAATCTCTTTCCCATTCCATTCTATAATCTAATCTAGCTAATTCATTTTGAGAATTTGGAGTATATACATTTACCAAATAAAAGTCTTCAAACTCTAAAGTTATTACTCTTCCTTCTGTATCGTGATTTTCAATTCCTATTCCATAGTGATAACTAATAGGCTCTACTTTAGTAAATACAGCAGTACCTGAGTATCCTTTTTTCTCAGCATAATTCCAATATTGATGATAACCATGAAGGTTTAAATCTATTTGTCCTTCTTGCAATTTTGTTTCTTGAACACAGAATATATCTGCATCAATAACTAAGAAATAGTCCATAAAACCTTTTTTCACATTTGCTCTTAAACCATTTACATTCCAAGAAATCAACTTCATATTATCCCTCCAATTTAATATTCATCTAAAAATGAATGCTTTTCTCTATCCTGCTCCCATCCTAATATTTGATCCATATTTACATTGCTGGCAGCCCTAAATATGGACATATCTACATTTTTAAAGCTACCCTGCAGTCCTTGGATTAATTCTTTTATTTTTTGTCGCTTGTTACCTATTTTCTTTGCTGCTACCATACAAGCACAATTTAATGGCCAGATGCCACTGTTTTGTATAAATCTTTCTATATACATTTCTTCTATCAAATAAAGAGGTCTAATTAATTCCATATTTTCAAAGTTTTCAGCATGAAGTTTTGGTAACATGGTTTTAAAACTGCCAGCACATAGGATATTTAACATAGTGGTTTCTATAACATCATTAAAATGATGTCCCAGGGCTAATTTATTACATCCTAGTTCCTTAGCTTTTCCATATAGGGCTCCTCTTCTCATTCTTGCACACATGTAGCATGGATAATCCTTTGCTATTTTGTCTGCTACTTCAAATATATTAGCTTCATAGATTTGAACAGGGATTTCTAAATACTTACAGTTATCTATTAAAAGTTCTTTTATTTCACTATGATAACCTGGGTCCATAGCTATAAATTCTAATTCAAAGTTACGATTTCCATACTTTTGCAGTTCTTGAAATAATTTGGCCATAAGTAAGCTATCCTTACCACCTGATATAGCTACTGCAATTCTATCTCCATCTTGAATAAGATCATATTCTTTTATAGCTTTAATAAACTTTGCCCAAATATGTTTTCTATATGTTTTTATTATACTTCTCTCTATATCAACCAAGGGTTTTCTATCATTAAAGGGAACTAGTATGTCACAACCTTCTCCTGCTAATGCAAAATCTTTTTCTTCCACTTTTATCACTCCATTTTATGCTTAACTGAAACTACCTTATCTCTAATAGTTTAACCTAAAAATAAGATTAAAACAAGTAAAGAGATTAGGATTTCTCCTAATCTCTCCTGTTAAACATTAAATCTAAAGTCTATAATATCTCCATCTTGGACAATATACTCTTTACCTTCTAAGGTTACTAATCCTTTTTCTTTACACTTTTGTGATGTACCATATTCTACTAAATCTTTGTATCTTGTGACTTCAGCTCTTATAAAACCTTTTTCAATATCTGTATGAATTTTCCCAGCAGCATGCTTGGCAATAGTTCCTTTTTTAATAGTCCAAGCTCTTACTTCCTGAACTCCTGCGGTTAAAAAACTCATAAGTCCTAGATAATCATAGGCAGTTTTACAAAGCTTATCTATTCCAGTTTCTTCAATTTCTAAGTCTTCCATAAATAATTCTCTATCCTCTTGGTCTAGTTGAGATATTTCTTGCTCTGTTTTTACACAGATCTCAATTACAGGAGTATTGGTTTCTTTAGAATACTCCTCTAAATCTTCTTTTCCTGGATAATCTTTACTAATTAATTGATCTTCATCTATATTTACCACTAAAATCATAGGTTGTTCTGAAAGAAAGGAAAATGTTTTTAAAATTTCTTTTTCTTCATCATCAAAATCTATATTGTGTAATAATGCCCCTTCTTCTAATCCATCTCTACACTTTTTAAGAACTTCTAATTCTTCTAATTGTTCTTTTGTTTGCTTTTTGGTAGTGGTAATCTTTTCTATACGATTTTCAATAACCCCAAGATCTGCAAACAATAATTCCATATTAATAGTTTCAATATCTCTCATTGGATCAATAGACCCATCTGCATGAATTACAGCATCATTTTCAAAGGCCCTTATTACATGTACAAGAGTATCTGATTTTCTAATATTATCTAAAAATTGATTTCCTACTCCTTTACCAGAACTAGAACCTTTTACAAGCCCTGGAACATCTATTACTTCTATAGTTGCATAAGTTGTTTTTTTAGCTTTATACAATTCTTCTAAAAATATAAGCCTTTCATCAGGTATTCTGGCCATGCCTAAATGGGCTTCTACTTTTCCCTGTGAAAATTCTGATACTTCTATATTTGATCCTGTTAACAAGTTAAATAATGTAGTTTTACCTACAGATGGTAATCCTATTAAACCAATCTTCATACTTACCGCCCCTCATTTTTTATATTCTTATATTACTATTATAAGGTTAGCAAGAGCATAATGTAAAGACATATCAACAAAAAAGCAGCCGCTAGAATAAAATGAGAATATTCCTGGTGACTGCTTTTTATTTAAGGAGGGAAAGTTTTTTGCTAATTTGTTTCTTAGAATTCTCCACCGCAAAACTCACAAAATTTGTTTTCCTTATTAGTATTTATAGCTCCACAATAAGAACATTTTTTATCTGAATTAGCCTCACTGGAAGCTCCTGTAGCTACTGGAACTTTTCTTCTTGGCTGTGTCAGTATATTTTTTATATCTTTTAACCCTTGTTCCATTTCTCTATATTCTAAAGAATATTGAGTATCAACACTTCTATCATTGATTGAAAAATACATAAAATCAAACCAAGGACTATCTAACTGAAGAGTAACATAAAAATCGTAATCAATATCATACCTTCTTGGACTAAAACTAACTTGTTTCCCCTCATTATCCTTCCACTTTAATTCTGTCTTATTTTCCTGAATTTTTGTGTCACATTGAGTTACTTGAGAAAAATGGATTATGTCAGGATTTTCAGTTCTCCAATCTTCAGCAGATGTTACCATGAATCTTTCAGAGTCTTCATCAAATATGACCTTGGTACTTCTACCAATTATTTTTGTAGCATTAAATTTAGCAACATTCTTTTTGTTTTCCTCCCGATATGCTAGTTGATCCTTAATATCTGAAAGGCTGGATTTTTTTCGATCGGTAAAGTGGGGTGATAGCAGGCTCTCACAACTTTTACAAATGCTTCCATCTACTAACTTTCTGTTGCCCAAAAGACTAAGCTTTTCTCCACAAATATCACAGTATTTTTTATCAAATAATCCCATAATACACCTCTCCCAACTACTTATTTAGTCAATTTGTCCATTCTTTTTTATTATATTTCTTCCCATACATCATTTAAAACATCGTACTTGTAAACCCGCATTGTAGTGTAATCCACAGCATAAAATATTTCACTTACAAAATTTTCTTCATGATCTGTTCCTAAAATAACTTCATAGAATTCTTCTCCATCCAGTATTACCGTATCTCCCGTATACAAAATTTTCATTCCACTATCTAAATATTCTTGTACTTCAGGTAAATCTTCAATAATATGGAAAACATGATCTTTTATATAATCATCATCAAAATAGTCTGAACCTTCCTCAAGAAACCTTTTACGATCAGCAGATATTAAGCTTATGATATTACCTGCTTCATCAGTTTCTATATAGTAGACCTCTCCCTTAAACATGTCATCCCCTAATATGTCAAATTTATTGTCTCCATCTACATTATAAAGTAAAGATTCTAGTTCTTCATTCTCATGAACCAACATAGGTACAGGATAATTTGCATTGTAATCTTCATCTCTCGGTGTCCATTCCACATCATCTAACCAAATACTTTCATAGTGAACTCCATGGCCCCAAAAGATAGCATAAAACTGGTCGTTTTTTCTCGGCTTTCCTTCTGTGACTTCTCCAGTTTTCTTTTCTAATAATACTTCACTAATGGTATAATCGGAATCATCATCCCCTGTTAAAATATCAAAAATAGATTCTTCATAACCTGCAAAAAATAGTGACATTACTCTCTTCCCCTCATATATTGTTCTATGAAAGAAAAAATATTGACTTTCTTCGTATTTATGATCCTCTAATTTTAAGGAGATTAAATCAGGTGCATCATCCTGGTTTCTATATATTCTCATAAATTCTATACTGCCTTTGTAGTCTCCCTTAGATTCACTTGTAACTGAGTCAAAAAATGATAATTCAAAATCTAAATTTTCATGAATAGTCATATTTGCCACAATATTACTCATATATTCCATTTCACAAGTCCAATCGCCTACAAGATAGTCTATAACTCCTTGCTCTGTTTCTAAATCAGGAGGAGATATGGGTTGCTCATCCACTATTATTTTTTCAGATTCTTGAACTACTGGCAATACAAGAGTTTTATTCTTATTTTCTACAACTTCAGGTTCAGAAGTGTTACAAGCGGTCAAAATTAAAATACCAATAAGTAGTAGCAATAGTCTTCTATATTTCTTCATTTTATCCCCTCCTTGGATAATCCACTTTTACAATTTAAGGCTCATTTATTATTCTAAGATATTCTTTAAATGCTGCATCTTCAAAATCTATAATATTACCTTCTTTGTCAGTTTCTATAAAATAAACTTCCCCTGGGTACATAGGATTTATTAAAATATTGGATATATGATCTTTTGCAATACTATAGAGACTACTCATTTTAAAATCGTCCTCATAAAGTGTCATTCGTGTAGGATAAAGTGCATCAGGGTCGTATTCTTCGGTTGGAGTCCACTGTACCTCATCTAACCAGAGGCTATTGCCATCTGTCCCTGTTCCCCAATAAACAGCATAAAATTCTGCTTCTTTAATAATCCTTCCTTCCGGCTTTTCTCCTGTTTGTCTTTCAAATAGTATCTCTTCTGGAGCATATTCAAAATTATCTATGTCAGCTAGTAAATCAAAAATACAATTACCATTTCCAGTAGGAAACAAGGACATAACCCTTTTCCCATCATAAATAGTTCGGTGTAGAAAAAGGTAATCTCCTCCAGGCCAATCCTCATCACCTAAATCAATAGAAATCAAATCCGCCAATTCATCATAATTTTCATCTAATCTGTTGAAGCTTATTTGCCCCTGATAATCACCTAGGCTTTCATCTGTATATCGATTATAGAAATATAAATTTACATTTAAATCTTCATCAATAACCATATGGCAATTAATATCACTGGTAGTAAGAGCATAATCACTTAAAGTTTCCTTATCAGTAATCCATTCACCTATTAGATACCCTTTTATCTTCTCCTGGCTATCTAAATCAATCCTTGATATTTCTATTTCTTCCTCTTCCACAATATTTACATCGTCAATAACTGAAGGAAGAGTTGTGCTTTGGGCATCTTCAGCAGCTAAAGGAATATTCATAGCTTCTTCCTTGTCTACATTTCCAGGTTCAGATGTACAAGCTGATAAAATCATAATAGAAAATATGATTATACATAATTTTATAGGTTTCATCTTTTCATCTCCTAAAGCTTTCTGCCTCCACCACCATGGGTCTTGCCACTGGAAGAAGTATGAGTAGTACTTTTACCTGAATCATTATTACTAGCTTTTGGTATCATTCTATTGGTTACAATGGTATCCACTAATCTATCATCTTCAGATGTAAAATTAATCATACTATTATTTCTAAAAGTAAGTGGTTTCACCGGGTTTTTCATTTTATACTTTGATTTAGTTCTAAAAAAGAATCCAGTAGATGCTAAAAGTCCAGCTACAGAACTAAGTATCCCTTCCATAGGAGTCAGAGTGTTTTTTTCTTTTACAGATTCATCCTGGCTATATTGGTCTGAAGGTATTCCGCTTTGTAAATAGCTTTTGGTACCACTTAAAAAGCCCATAGTTCCTCTATAATAATCGCCCTCTCCAAGTCCCTGATCAAATACTAGGTCTATTAAAGATTCTATCCTTGAATCAGTTAAATACCTTATCCCAATACCTGATGTGGATATATATGCTTCACCATTATCTAAGTCTATTAAAAACAAAATACCATCTAAATCAGGCCCTACTCCATAGCCATTCTCATCAAAGTAATCATCTCCATAATCCCTAGATGATTTACCATGGGCATCATCTGTTGTCAGGATTACTATATCCATATTATAGGAATCAGAGATGGCAGCGGCTTCCTGGTTTAATTCTATTAATTCAGCTTCAGTAAATAAATTTGCATCATCAATTACTAAAAAGCTCTCACCAATTACTAATATAGGGTTTAATGCAAATACAAAAATCATTATCAACAACAAGTTAAGAGCTACTTTTCTTTTTATATTTACCATATGAACATACCTCCAAGCACAAGGACTATGGATGTAAGAGCAAATATCCCTGCTGCTACCCCAAATACTTTTTTATTGTTAATAGGTAGTTCACCAAATGATTTTCCTGTTTGACCATTTACTGCAAATACATAGGTTTTTCCTTCATATTGATATGTTAATATCCATGCAGGTAAAAGGGTATAGTTCATTTCTTTAGAAAGGATATTAGTCTTATTGATTTTTTCATTTAGAGAGCTATAATCTGGCATAGTATCTCTTATTAAAGTGGCTGAATATTTCTTGATTTGTTCTTCAATTTTAGGTATTATTTCTTCTTCACTTATATTATATTGCTCTGCAAAAAAACCTGAAAGATAAGGCATAGAAAAATTTATAGCTTCACTTTCATTATAGGGAGCAATACCATTTAATAAATCATTGTCTATTTTTGTAAAAGCTAATTCTTCCACATTGTTTATTTGGATACTACCTTTTCTAACTATGTTATATTTATTTGTTTCTGTAAATTCTCGTTCTCCTTCGTTCCATACCTTAACTATATTTCCTTCTCCCTCATAATCTACATCAACTTTACAGTCCGCCCACCAATAAGGTAAATACATTCCTGTTATCTTTTCAAGTTGAGAACTGCTATAGAATTCTCTAGGAACATACCTATTTTTCGATGCCCAATTTAAAAAGGTTTCTTGAGCTTTTTCTTTATCAACAGTAAAAGGAATCATTTTATTAGGTTTAAAAGTACCTGAAAGTCGGTCCGATATTATTACTGGGTTATGGCAGTAATAGCAAAATGTAGATGTGGTAGTATCATCTGTAACCACTGTGGCTCCACAACTATTACAATCATATGAAGCTAAATGGTCTTGCATATCCCTATTGTCTTTAAGTGTGTCTTCTGCTTGTTCTTCTTTTGCTTCTTCTTCCAATTCTTTATATATACTTGCAATTTCTTCCTCTGTATATTCACTTAAACAATAATCACATGAAAATTTCTGCAGAGCAGGTTTAAACTCAATTGGCGCTCCACAACTAGGACATTTATAGGATTTAATAGCCATTGTCTCACCTCATTTTAAATTACTTTATTTAAAATTTATTACCACATTGTGGGCAAAATTTTGGAATAGCTCCTTCTGGTTTGAAGCCACAATTTGAACATTGGGCAGTAGCTGCTACTGGTTTCTTATTGCCACATTCTCCACAGAAATTACCTGTATTTTTCGCCCCACATTCAGTACAAAACCAATTATCTCCAGAGGCTACATTTTGATTTTGGTGGTTTTGTTGTTGATTTTGTTGCTGGTTTTGTTGTTGATTCATTTGATTTTGGTTTGATCCAGAAGCAGCACCCATAAATCCGCCACCGGCTTGCATTCCTAGACCCATTCCTAAAAATGCTCCTGTGGCTCCTCCTTCATTAGAACCTGCTGCTTCCAATCCTCTTGCCACAGAACCTTGTACGTAACCTTCTCTAACAGATGGGTCTCCTAACATTGCACCTTTATTTCTCATGTTGATTAATTCTTTAGATTCATCATCATAAGAAATGCTTGATATACCCACAGACTGTACTTCAAAGCCTCTCATCTGTCTCCATTCTTCATCAAGAGTAGTTGCCATATACTTACTTAACTCTCTACCCTTAGATGCAACATGAGATATCCTAACACCTTCCATAGACATTTGATTCATAGTTGACTGTAAGGCATCTAGAAATTCAGATAAATATTGCTCATTTATCTCTTGTATTTCTACTTTATCTTTATTTCTCGGTATAGCTTCCATATAAAATAGCAATGGATCTGTTATTTTAATTGAATAAGTTCCATGAGTCCTTAAGAATAATTCAGAATTATAAAAGTCATCAAAATAATTTAATGGATTGGGGGAACCAAATTTAATTCCTTTTATTTCTTGTAAGTTTATATAAAACACTTTTTGAGAAGTAGGTGTTACTCCACCATATTTTATACGTTGAAAAGACTCATTTAAGGAATCTTTAAAGCTTCCATTAAATAATGATGGTAATGATGAATTATCGACTTTGTAATATCCTTCTTCTGCAGTATAGTCTACAACCTTCCCTCCATCTACTAAAATCATAAACTGATTTGGATATACATGAACTATAGAACCATTGGATACAGTGTCACTTGTACCTTTTTTATTTGATCCTCTTCTATCATCCTTTCTCACTGTTACTCCTGATGTAAATACTGTGTTATCTCCCATATCATTTGGTTCAATAACTTCTAGCCATTGATCAGCTAATGAACCTCCTACTGCAGAACTAATTGCTTTTATTAATCCCATTTCACTACCTCCTTATTATTTTAAAATTCTTATTTTTTATGCCCAAGGATCTTCTGATACAGGTATCCTTATGTCACTAAGTAGCATTTGATCCCATAAAAACCACTGACCACTAGAATCTTTCTTTCTGATTTGCACAGGCCTTGGACTATCTGCCCCACTTGATTGTAAATAAAGCTTGCCATACCCTGCTTCATTAAAACTGGTAGGTACAGTGGATATAGTCACTATATAAGGACTAGATGGCTTATATCCATTTTCAGGTGATGCTCCTTTAAAGTAAGAATATGGTAAATATGACTTCCCTCGCAGACGCTCATTTATAAATTGTATTTCATATGTGGATAATCCCTGAGGTCCCTTTAGAAAGTTAATCATTTCAATTGCTACATTTTGATCTGTAGTCCACAGACAAAGTGCAGGTATTAACAGTGCTGCTGCAAAATGTGCTTCCTTTAAATTTGCTTCTGGCAAAGCCTTTAGCATGTCTACATTTGTGGGTAATTTATTAAATGTAACTTGCCAAAATTTATTTTTATTATTGTTGCCATTCATCTAAATACCTCCCCTAGTTGCATATTATACTTAAATTATATCAACTTTTTCATCTTTTGAACCTAGCCCTAGCGGCTAGTTTTTTATGGAATTTAATTTATCCTTACAGATTTAGTTTCCCTCTATTAATTCTTCATATGTGAAATATTGGAGTAGGTCTTTTAGCTTTATATATAGATAATCCCTTTCGGTTTCCTCATTTATAGATAATGAAATTCCAGAATAATTGGGTTGAAATTCAGGTAACTTTTCTATTTTTATTTCTGATATTTCTTCTACATATTCTTGAATAAAATTGAAATCAGCATCTAAATAATCTTCTAATGTTACAAACTTTTCTTCTATATAATCCAGTGTTCTAAATAAGTCTATAAATTCATTATCACCCATGGGGTCAACGATCTCTATCCATCCACCGTAAGCAATATATCGATCATTTTCAAAACTTGATTCAATTTCCAATATAAATTCCTTGTCATTTGCTACAGCTTGAATAAATTGTTCTGTATTTAGCTTTATAATATTATTAATTCTATTTTGCTTATTAATATCTGAAGGTATTACTACTTCCACAAGGTCATATTCTCCTTCCTTATACTTAATCCTATTTATATTAAAATAATTATTGGATGTTAATCCAAATTCTAATTTGTTTTTAATGCTATCCTCTATTATTTTTTTTACTTCCTCCATATCTTCTTCCTCTTCTATTCTAATGAAAAAAATATCCAATAAAATTTCTGTCAGTATACTATCTGGATACATAAATCTTAATTCCTTAATAGACTCATATGCTATACCTCTTTTCTCATCATATACATCTATATAAAGATCATCTGGCCCCAGTAAAAGATCATATAAAAGAGAACACCACAAATCAGTTGCCCCTCTTTTAATAAAGGCAGATTTGGTGTTCTTGATAATTTCTTCAAGTATAATTATATCTTTTGACATCCTAGGTATATCATAATCATCACTATAATGGTCATAGTCTCTATGGATTCCTCTAATTCTAATTAATTCACTGAAGTCCTGAGATAAATAAGAAGAAAATGGCATTAATCCATTCCAATCCGTCTCAACTACAGGATATCCATCATATAGGTCGATGGTTAAAAAACTATTTATAAGAGTTATAAAATCATTTCTTACATTTTCATTTTCTATATTTTTTACTTTAGATTCATTGAAACGGCCTCCCATTTTATCAAAAAAACCATATTGGTATTCTTCATCCCATATTTTATATTGGATTTCACTTATGGTTTCATCTTGGTATATTATTAGCCATTGGATCATATTATCTGCTTCTTCTTTCTCCGCATTAGCAATATTATCCTTAATATAAACGGCTAAATCTTCAGCTGTTGCTTCAAGAGGGAACTTTTCTAAAAACGGATATACAATTCTTTTTTTTGGCTTGCCTATTGGTTTTTCTACTTCCTTAGGTTCTTCTAATACTTCATCTACTTCTTTATCTAATACTACTTTAGAAACTTCTTGTACACTATCAGATTCTTTTAAAGCACCATTATCTTTATCCCTATTTGTACATCCTGTAACTATTATTAATATAATTATGGTTATAATAAATGGCTTTTTAGAAAGATTCATATTTTCCCCTCATTTCATTTTTTTATTGTAATTACAAGACTGACTATATTGGTATTAGTTTCCACCTATTAATCTTTCAAATGTGAAATATTGGAGAAGTCCTTTAAGCTTTAAATATACATCTTCAGCCATTTCATTTTCACCATTTATATATAATTCAATTCCATTATATGAGGGTCGAAATTCAGGTAAGGTTTCTATTTTTATTCCACATACTTTTTCTACATATTCTTGAATATATTTGAAATCAACATCTAAATAATCTTCTAATGTCACATATTTTTCTTCCATATAATCTAAAGTTCTATAGGAGTAAAAATTATTCTCATTACTATTAGAGTCAACCACACTTAAAGAATAATTATAAGAAATATATCTATCATTAGTTAATCCTATGTCACTAGATAATCTAAATTTTTTATCATTTGCTAAATTTTGGATGAATTGTTCTCTGTCCAGCTTTATAATATGATTAATTCTATTTTGCTTATGAAGATCTGCGGGTATTCCTATTTCCACCAGGTCATATTTTCCTTCTTGATTCTTGACACTCTTTATATTGAAATAATTATTAGAAGTTAATCCAAATTGTAATTTTTTCTCAATTATGTCTCCTATTATATTGCTCACTTCATAAATATCTTCTTCCTCTTCTAATTCTATTAAATAAACATCCTCTAAAATTTCTTTAAGTAGACTATCTGGGTATATGGTTCTTAATTCCATAATAGATTTATATTCTTCCCTATTTTCTCCATAATATTCATCTATATAAATTAACTCAGGCCCAAATAAAAGATCATGTAAAAGAGAATGCCATAAATCAGTTGCCATTTTTTTAATAAAAGCAGATTTATTGTTCTTGATAATTTTTTCAAGTATAATTATATCCTTTGAAATCCCAGGGATATCATGCCCATTCCTATGATAGTCAAAGTTACGAATTGTCATATTAATTCTAATTATTTCTCTTAAATCATGGGATAAATAAGAAGAATATTTCATTAGCTCATCCCAATTAGTCTCGACTACAGCATCAAAATATCCATCATATAGATATATGGTTAATAAACTATTTCTAAGGCTTATAAAATCATTTCTTATATTTTCATTTTCAATATTATTTACTTTAGATTCATCTAGTTTAACTCCATTAAAAATACCTCCCATATACTCAAATAATGCATCATGGTATTCGCTTTCCCAAAATTTCTCTTGAATTTCACTTATAGTTTCATCTTGATATATTATTAGCCACTGGATCATATTATCTGCTTCTTCTTCCGTGGCATTAGCAATATTATCCTTAATATAAGCGGCTAAATCTTCAGTAGTTGCATCAAAAGGTAATTTCTCTAAGAATGTATCTATAATATTTTTTCTTGTGGTAGTCATAGGTTTTTCTATTTCTGCTACATTTATATTATCTTCTTTTTCTAATATGACTTTAGAACCTTCTTGTCTCTTATTTGTTTCTTCTAAAACACCATTATCTTTAGGCGTATTTGTACATCCTGTAACTGTTATTAATATAATTAAGATTATAATAAATGGCTTTTTAGAAAGATTCATCTTATCCCCTCATTTTATTTTATTTTTTATGAAATATTATAATATAAATTATATTGATATTAATTTTGATGACAAGTAATCAGTAGTAACATCAAAGAACACAAAATCATCTATTCTCTCTTTTGCTTTAGCTTCTACCACTAGATTGATAGTATGTTCATCTTGGTCTGAGCACATGAGAATCAACTTGCATTCTGGAGTATTTTCTCTAAGTTCCTTACACAGGGCTAAACAGTACTCAATGTCATAGGGCCCTGACTCAGCCACTTCAATAAGTGCAGCTTTAGCATTATAGTTTTTAATTGTATAATTGGTCTTATGATAGTAAGGCTCATAAATCAGTTTTAAATCAGGACTATATCGAAGTTTGGACATTAAACCTTGGACAACAGCCTGACGTTGCATAATCAAAATAACTATTGGCATAGATTATACCTCCTAACTATTTTACTATTACCTTCTTTTTTATAATTTTCTTCCTGTCAACATTGTGATATTTCTATATTGTTATTGTATCAATTATTTTATCTTTTGAACCTAGCCGTAACGGCTAGGTTTTAAAAGAATATAAAAACAGGTCAATATTGACCTGTTTTTATATTCTTTCTATTGATTTTTATTTTTTTAGTATAATGGATTAATTAAACCCTTTGAAATCAAGTAAAAAGCCAGATCTACTGTTTTATTAAAACCTGTTTTGGCTAGCATATTAGATTTATGATACTTAACAGTATGTTCAGAGATAAAAAGTTCATCAGCAATTTCTTCATTTGTCATATGTTTACACATTAGCCTGAGTACTTCCATCTCCCGTTCTGTAAGTGGCGCCTCTCCCATAGATGTGGAAATAGTCTTAGGTTCTGGAAAAAAATTCTCCCCTTCCATGACCCCTTGGGCTACCTTTACAAAGTATTCAAGACTTCTGCTTTTGAAAACAAAAGCATGTGCCCCAGCCTCTTTGGCTCTAGGAGCATAGGTAATTTCATCAAAACCAGACATTACTATTATTTTAATATGAGGATATTTTTCACGAATTATTTTTGTAGCATGGAGACCAGATGCACCTCCTTCAGTACAAACATCCATAAGGACTAGATCAGGCTTCAATTTCATGCAATATAATTCTGCATTTAGGGCAGATTTTAAGCTGCCAACTACTTCAAAATCCTTAGTACTTTTTAATGCTTGGGATAGTGAGTCAGACATAGATTCATGATCATCTACAATAAGTACCCTATTCATATTCTTCACCTCCAGGTAAGACAACAGACAATGTAAATCGAGGTTGCTGTAGTATGTCCAAACTCCCACCTTGTGCTGATATTTTTTTTCTCATTCCTTTGATCCCACTACCTAACTTTATTGGTTCACTAGTAGTGTGCCCATTATTGTCTATGGTCAAATTATATGTATTATCTATAAATTTAGATTTCATATTAATTTCAGTGGCAAAACCATGTCTAACAGCATTTGTAGAGCCTTCTCTTATTATGTCTACAAATAGTTGTGCTTGCATACTATTATCTGGCAATTCCCCATCAAATTTAATATCCACCCCGATAGCTGCGAAAATCTCTTGAATATTTTTTAGTTCATCTTTTGCCTCGATTTCATCTTGTTCTGCTTTTAATTCAGCTAATAAATCCTTTGACAAAGATATAAGTAAATCATAATCTAGATTTTTTTCATTTTCAATTATACGCAGTAGCAAAGATAGACGTTGGCCCAAAATATCGTGAGCACGCATCTTAGCATTATTAATTTCTCTTTCCTTGCTAAGAATATGTAAGTTAGCAATTGTTGTTTTTAATTCCTCACTCTTGTATCTTAGTTCTTCATCTTGTTGTTGTAACTTGGCTGTTAACTCCCATAGTTGACTTACATCTGCAACTGAAATATGAATATAGTTTTTCATTAAAAAAGAGATCTCTGTTTTTGTTAACATCCAGGCAGTTCCATCTGGTAGAAGATAAACTATTTGACCCTCTAACTCAGCTTTTTTATAGTTTTTTTTATATTGATCTGAAAGAAGTAAGTCATAAAATTCTATAGGATTACGAAAAATTTTCCCTGCAGTGGCAATCATAAAATTTTGCATTTGATGGTTTGATAGAAGAGTATATCCATCATTTTCTGAAAATAATACTCCTGTATGCAAAGTATCCACTGCATGGACAACGGACAAAGCTGATATATCAGTTCTTATAGCAATAATACTGGATATACAAATTTTGATGCTTCTAAGGAGCAGAAAGATCAATGCAAAGATGAAAAACCAAGGGAAAGCTGACCCTAAAACATTCTCTATTAGAGGTAAGGATATAAGAGTTGCTGGTATAATAGTAAAAAATAACCAGTCTTTTGTTAAAATCGAAACAATGATAACAAGTATTAAAACTACTAAGAAAATACTGATTCTAAGGTTTTCATATCCACTAGACAATACAAGTCCATTTTTATACCCATTTCCCATCTCTCCAAATAAAATAGCAAACAAAATAATCTGGAATAGTATAGATAATTCAAGTAAGTTTTCAAAAACTTTAGTTGTGGTTAATCCATGACGGAAAAAACTAAAGACTAAAACTAAAGTTTGAGACAAAACACAAATTCCAAGTATAAAAACTACAAATATATGTATGCCCCAAGAAAGACTAAAAAATTCAATCATTTGCTACTCCTCCTTCCGGAAAAGAAATGCTTATACCAATTGTATCTTCTATGTTTTTTCTTATTATATTGCCGTTTTCAATTGTAACTGCATTTATGAACTTGGAGTTAGGTTCTAATTCTCCTATATCCTTTGATGGAAGGATTCTCATTGTAATCCATTCTCCTTCAGTTTCCATATTTACAATAATATATGGGCAAGATTTTTTTACTGCCAGGTCAACTATACTATAAAAGAAGTCATAAAATAATGTTGCATGTCTTATAGGTAGATTTTCCTTTATTCCATTTGTGGTTATAATGTGAGCATTAGATTTTTTAGCTAAGTCTGATAGCTCCTCTATATATAGTACTAATTCACTAATCTCAATTGAATTCATTTCTTTTTCTTTGAAAAACAAATTACACCGACGCTTTATATAACATAGGAGTAGGGCAATACGGGTGGTTTCTATTGAAAGATCCTCTGCATCTTCCAATTTTTCTATCATGGTTGATAACTTCTTTAAATTTTCTGCTATTTCTCCTTCTAATTGTTTCATTAATTGATCTTTTGCTCTTCTTTCATTAATTGTCCGCTTAATTTTCTCTTCCTTAGCTAGCATAGCATTGGCTTCTCTTAGATTTTTTGTGGACTTTTTAATATCTCTTTGTAACTGTTGAATATTGCTAACATCCTCACTCCACAAAGCATAACCACCAGGAATAGGATTAGCATATAACAAAGATTCATCTTCTTGTAAAACAGGAAAAGGTGATGAAGCTATAACCTTTTCAATAGCATCTTTATTTATAGTTTCTGCTAAAGCAGATACCATAGCTACTTCTTTTTCTTTATTTAAGATTTGAATTTTAAGTGGAGAACGAGTAAATATTTGGATATATTTCGTATTAACAGGTATTAAACCAGCATGTATACATGCTTCAAACATTAGCATGACAAAAATCCCAGTAACTATTGTAAGGTCTGTTTCATACACAAAAGGATCTCTAATTATGTATTTATAATTATATAAACCAAATAAAACGAAAATTCCAAGAGGAAATACAAAAGCTTTTTTTCTAGGGCTCTTTATGCTTTTTATCAATAGTATTATAAAAGATACAGTGATATTCATCATGCATATAAAAAGTATTAAATAGTATCCAATACCATAAGTATAATTTATTCCCCAGTCAGGTTTGCTTAAATCCAGTTTAAATACAAGGCCATGGACATCGTTGGTAAAAACAAGTAAGATTAATCCTAGGATTAATAGGGCTAATCCTCTCCACCATTTTGGAGGAAATGTTTCATGCTTTGGTTTATCTATAGCCCATGCCATCCATAGTATTACTAAAGGCAAGGATAATTGAAAAATATAATAAGAGTACCATAAGTATCGGGATAATGTGCCACTGACTACAACTTGATACTTTATTAAACGTACTAAAGCCCATCCATTTAAAATAACACATGTGAAAAAAGCTGCGTAACTTATTCCTTTTTGCATAGAACGACGAAGTACCCATGATGCCCAAATGGTAACTATACTCATATATATTAATGCAGCATAAAGATGTTCTCGAAAATCAACTGACATAAATCTTTTGGCTTTTAAAACCTGTCTTTCCATTAAGGAGCTAATATCACTTGTTGCTTTTGCAAAGTGATTATAATCTACAACCTTTACTGCTGGTTTATAGGATAATTTATCAGGGTAAATAGAATAATCTGTTTGACCATTTAGTAATCTAAACTTATTTTGGATTAATATTTCATCTATATTTTCTTCAAAAACCAAGTTTTCATTTGAAAGCAGTCCTTTTTCGTATGTAAGAGTTCCTTCTAATGGTATTATAATTTCCATATGGCGCCCATTTTTTATCAACGTAGCAGCTTGGTAATCAAAACAAATAATTATAGGTGCTTCAAATGAATTTATTTTAAGAAGGTTATTTTTATGAAGTGAAGCCAATAATTCTATGGCTTTTGTCAAAGAGTAATCTTCTCCCTCTAATCCATAAGACATGGCAGCAGTTACCATTTGAATGTTTCCAGGCATGTTAAAAAACCCTACTTCTTGTTGGCTTATTAACAAATCCTCCCATTCCTTAACTACTGCATGGGTTTGATCCCGATCTACAGCAATAATAACAGTGGCCAGGTATTGAGGATACCAGTATTTGGCAATTCCTGTTTCAATTGCACCTATAGCCTGGGTATCAAATGCTTCTACAATACCATCCTCATTTAAAATATAATATGGTTTATTCTCAGATTGTTCAATACTAAAAGTTGGCAATATTTCTTCCAGGACTTGAGGATAAAGAGAATAATCGTCCAGATTACATATAACTGAATTAGAATTTATTTTTTTTTCACAACCAGAAAAGAGTACAGTGATAATAATAAGTATAACTATTAAAACGATTTCACTTGAAAGCTTTACTGAACTAACTCGGCGAGTTTTCAAAAAAACACCCCCCAATGAATACATTAAAGCATGTCTAAGTTTGTTTTGTCTATGCTATTATATTTAATATATAATATTTCTGTTAATTTGTCCACTTTTTAACAATTAAATTATTTATCATAATGCAGTTAACTTTGCCAACAAGTATTTTAGCGAAGCATCATAGAAAACAAAATCATGGATAATCCTTTTTTTCTTTGCTTTAGTTGCCAATTCCCTGTTTACAAGATCATCTCCAGAAACAAGTAACAAAATCTGGCAATTTGGAAGACTCTTATTCAATCTTTCACAAAATGAGAGAGACCTATCTCCCTCTACCCTAGCTTTATCCATTACATTAATTGTTCCCATATCAATTAAAGCTACCTCAATCTCATGTATTTCTGCATCCAGTAATGCTTGATGAGAGTTTAGCAATAAAACAAGTTCTAGTTTGGAGTTAGGCATGGATTTAATTGCAGAATCAAGACTTTCTGCAAGTATCTTATTAGTTGTAATTAAAGCGATTTTTTTCATATCAGTACCTCACAATATATAATTTTCATCTGTATTTAATTTTGTTTTTTTTATACTTGTTAATATATATTATAACAAGCTAAATAAGGATTTACCCTAGCCGTTACGGCTAGTTTTTCTGCATAAAAAAATAGCCCCTTAAAGAGCTATTTCATTTTATACATTAAATCTGAAGAGTACTACATCTCCATCTTGCATAATATATTCTTTTCCTTCTATTTTAACTAAGCCTTTTTCCTTTGCAGAGGTCATATTGCCTCCATGAATATACAAATCATCAAAACCTATTACCTCAGCTCTTATAAATCCTCTCTCTATATCTGAATGAATTTTACTAGCTGCTTGTGGTGCTGGAGTTCCATTTTTTATTGTCCAAGCCCTTGCTTCCATTGGTCCTGCAGTTAAAAAACTCATAAGGCCTAATAACTTATAACTTGCTTGAATCAACTTATCTAAACCTGATTTGTGTAAGCCCATATCATTTAAAAATTCCATTTTCTCATCTTCATCTAGTTGGGAAATTTCTTGTTCTATCTGAGCACTTACTATTACTACTTCAGCATAATCTTCTGTTGCATATTCTAGAACTTTATCTACATACTGATTTCCACCATGAACCAGGTCATCTTCACTTACATTAGCCGCATATATTACAGGTTTAGTAGATAATAAATTAAATGACTTTAAAATATGCTTTTCTTCAGGTGATAAGTCTAGAGTTTTTAGAGATTTTCCTTCTTCTAGTGTTTGCTTTACTTTCTGGACTAATTCAAATTCTAAAATCAAAGATTTATCTCCTTTTACTGCTCGCTCTAATCTTTCTAGTCTTCTTTGAAGAACTTCCATGTCAGAGAAAATTAATTCTATACTTATAGTCTCTATATCTCTTATTGGGTCTATGCTTCCATCTACATGAACTATGTCTATATCTTCAAAACATCTTACCACATGAACTATGGCTTCTACTTCCCTTATATGTGACAAGAACTTATTTCCAAGTCCTTCCCCATTACTAGCCCCTTTTACAAGACCTGCTATATCGTAAAACTCAATAGCTGTGGGTACTGTCTTCTTTGAAGTATAAAGGGTTGCTAATTTTTCTAATCTATCATCTGGTACAGAAACTACTCCTACATTTGGTTCAATTGTACAAAATGGATAGTTTGCTGATTCTGCTCCAGCTTGAGTTATTGC
>CAYZDC010000010.1:0-27439 GCA_964477045.1 uncultured Tissierellaceae bacterium
TATTTCTTTACGAGGAGGTTGTAAAGTGTATAAAATAAGGGGAAAACAAGGATATAGAATGGAACCAGTTACTTTTTCTGAACTAAATATGACAGAAAATGATATAGAAGAGATACTTAGAAATAGTATAGATATGATATGTGATGAAGAAGAATCTATGCTGATTGTAGGTAAGCAAGTTAGAAACGAAAAAAATGGGATTAGTGATTTAACAGCCATAGATAATAATGGCGACATAGTGTTAATTGAGATCAAAAGGGACCGAAAGGATATTATATCTCGAAAAGAAGCCTTTGAGTTTCAAGCAATTAGATATGCTGCTAGTTATGCAACGATTGAAAATACTGAGGAACTGGTTAATAGAATTTATGCACCCTATATAGAAAAATACAGAGATGAGTTTGAGCTTGGAGAATTAACATCTTTTGAACTTGGTATACGTAAGTTAAATGAATTTCTAGAGGTTAACGATGCACATAAAGATTTTAATGAAAAACAAAAAATTATACTTGTTGCTTCAGAATTTGACGACCAAACTCTGTCAGCAGTAGCATGGCTAAATAGTAATAATGTTGATATTAGTTGTTATAGATTAACTCCATATAACCTTGTTGAAGATATATTTTTTCATGTGGAAAAAATATTACCTTTAACTAATTATAATGATTATTATGTGAATTTTATGGATAAGACCGCCATCAGATCAAAAACAGGTGAAAACAAAACCACTCGTAGATCATTACCTAGAATTGACTCAATGCTTGAATGGGGTGTCATTAAAGAAGGAGACATAATTGTACCTAAAGGAAAAGTAGGTGAAGCAACTTTACTTTCTAATGGTAATGTCATTGTTGAAGGTAACGAAAAGTCTATGCAAGCATGGCTAAAGAAAATATACGGATGGTCTAGCGTTAAAACTTATAGTTTTGCTATCCATAAAGACACCGGTAAGTCTTTAGCTGAAATTCGTAGAAATTATATGGAACAACTAGATAGTAATGATATGAAACAAGAACCTGACTATTAATTTGAAAAGCGAATGTATTTGTGGTTAAAAAGTTCGATTTTTTCAAAGCAAAGGGTACTAGGTTTAAAACTTTATAGTCTTTCTATCTCCACCAAAATTTACTTTTACATTACCCTCATATTCTTATATACTATAGTAAGGAAGAACTTTAAAAGTGAGTATTTTCAATATGTATATATATTATGAAAAACTTAGGAGGATTTGTATGAGAAATTGTTTGATAGCTCAATCCGGAGGACCTACAGCTGTTATAAATGCCAGTGTAGTAGGTGTTATTCAAGGGAATATAGAGGAAAAGTATTATGACAAGGTATATGGTGGGATTAATGGTATAGAGGGAATTTTAAAGGATAGACTAATTGACTTAACAAACCTTACTAAAGAAGAATTAAATATTTTCAAACATACTCCTTCATCAGGATTAGGATCCTGTAGGTATAAAATAAAAGATTATAATGAGAATGATGAAGAATATGTAGAATTCTTTCAACTCTTAGACAAATATAATATACAAACTTTCTTCTACATAGGGGGAAATGACTCTATGGATACAGTGAATAAGTTTAGTGAATATGCGAAAGTGCACAATATTCACAAGCAAATAATTGGAATACCTAAGACTGTGGACAATGACTTAATGGTTACAGACCATACTCCAGGATTTGGAAGTGCTGCTAAGTATATTGCTCTGAGAACTTTAGAAACTTACTTGGATTCCTCTGTATATATTTATAATGGTATAGCCATATTGGAAACCATGGGTAGAGATACTGGATGGTTAGCTGCCAGTGCTACATTGGCTAGGATTAATGGGGTGCCAGTAGCAGATTTTATATATTTACCAGAGGTAGAATTTAATGAAGAAAAGTTTTTAGCAGATGTTAAAAAAGTATATGACCAGAAAAACAAAGTGTTTATAGTGGCTTCAGAAGGGTTAAAAGATAAGGAAGGAAAGTATCTTAGCGAAAAAGCCAAAACAGGAGGACATGATGAATTCGGCCATGCCCAACTAGGAGGATTAGGTGGATACTTAAAGTCTATTATTGATAAGGCAGAAATCACATCTAGAGTAAAAGTATTGGAATTGGGAGTAGCTCAAAGGGCTGCAATGAGTTCAGCCTCTGGTAGAGACATTCATGCTGCTTTTACAGCAGGCTATGAAGCCTTTAATTTTTCTACACAAAGAGATACAGGCTTTATGGTAGCAATTAATAGAGTAGCAAATGATCCATATATTATTGAAATATTTAAGGCTGATCCAAGTGATATAGCTAATCATGTAAAGTATTTCCCTAAGGAATGGATTAATAAAGAGGGAAATAATGTTACAGAAGAAGCTTTTAACTATATTTCTCCACTTATTATTGGAGAAGCAAAGGTAGTTTTGGAAAATGGCTTGCCAAAATATATTGAATTTGAGAAGTAAAAATTGTTGTTTTAAATGGAGGCAAATATGGAAATTTCTAATGTATTATTATCCTTTGGTTTAACCCTTGTAGTAGGTTTATCTATGGGTGCAGGTAGTCTTTTATCTTTTTTTGTAAAAGAGACAAATAAAAAACTTTTGGCTTTGGCTTTAAGTTTTTCAGCTGGTATTATGATATATGTAAGTTTTATGGCAATTTTACCTGAAGGAATGGAATTACTGGAAGATTCTCTAGGTGAAAGAGGGCATTATATAGCACTTATTGGTTTTTTTGGGGGTATGTTTGTTATAGCTTTAATAGAAAAGCTGATTCATAGATTTGCTGGTGATTTTCATGGCCACCATAGTGGGCACCATCACGGGGAGGATGACCATGACCATGATGCAGACCATCATCATGAAGATCATGAAAGTGATGGAGAACATTTATCCAATTTAGGATTAATTTCAGCTATAGCAATTGCTATACATAATTTACCAGAAGGATTAGCTATATTTACTGCAGGCTTAAAAGATATTACATTGGCTTTACCCATAGCAGCAGCAGTTATTATTCATAATATACCACTGAGTATAGCCATATCAGTACCTATTTATTATTCAACTGGCAGTAAGAAAAAGGCTTTTACCTATACTTTACTAGTTGGACTATGCCAACCCTTAGGTGCAATAATTGGTTATTTAATTTTCTCTAGGTTCTTTACGGACACTTTATTTGGATTTTTATTTTCAGTAGTAGCTGGAATTATGATATTTGTTTCCTTAGATGAATTGCTGCCAGCATCACAAAAGTATGAAGACCACCATTTATCAGTTTATGGGGCTATAGCAGGTATGATTGTTATGGCTATTAGTTTAGGAGTTTTTGGTGGACATCACCATTAAAGAAAAGGAGGGGTTTTATTGCCAATATTTTCATTTATAATAGGACTTGTTTTATTATATATAGTAGGATTATTGTTAGTAATCCCTATTAAAATATTAATAAAATTATTGATCAATGGTTTAATAGGTGGAGTCTTATTATTTGTTTTTAATTTAATAGGTGGTATATTTGGACTATCTATACCTATTACTGCACTGAATGCACTAATAGCAGGGTTTTTAGGAGTTCCAGGTGTGATTTTAATTTTAATTTTACAAGTTGTTTTGTAAAAGAGAAATTATATGTTATAATAATAAAGTTAAGTAGGAAAGTTGCTAATAGGTATCAAATATGGTATAAATACTATATATCAAATGAGGAGGAGGTAACTAAATGACAACTATGAAAATGCAAATAGAAAAAAGAGATAGTTTTGGAAAAAACCGAGTAAACAAAATGAGAAATGAAAATCTTATTCCAGGAGTTATTTACAGCAGAGGAAAAGAAACTCAACATGTAAGTATTGATGGAATAGAATTCTTAAGAGTTTATAGAGTAGCAGGTTCATCTTCAATGATTGACTTAATTTTAGATGGTGTTTCTACACCAGTAATCATTAAAGATGTACAAAGACATCCAGTTAGAAATAGTTTTATTCATATTGATTTTCAAGAATTAAATATGGATGAAAAGATCAAAATGTTTGTTCCGATTTCATTATTGAACAGAGACGAGATAAAACTTCAACCATCAACTTTATCTCAATTCTTAGACCAAGTAGAAATCGAATGTCTTCCAGGAGATATTCCTTACAATGCTGAATTAGATGTTATAGATATGGACTTTACAACACCATTCTATGTAAGTGACTTAGACATAGCTAGTGATGAGAAGATTACTATCTTAACAGAATTAGATCACGTAGTATGTACATTATCTGAACCAACATTCGAAGAAGAAGAAGATGAAGATGATGAATTAGATGGCGAAGAATCAGCAGAAGTTCCAACAGTAGCTGAAACTGAAGCAGAAGAGGAAGAATAATAAGGAACAGATAAGTTTATACTTATCTGTTTTTAGTTTTTTTGATAGTTTCTATAGAAAATTTGATGGATTAAGAGATTACTGGGTATAAATATACATAAGCAGTGCTTTTAATCAGATTTAAACCCTGTAAATTACTACAGGGATTTTTTTGCAAGTTTATTATATTATTGTTTATATATAGTATAGTTTGTTGTATAATTAGGTAGAAATTATGAAAAGAACTAAGGAGGGACTAGAGTATGAAAACACCTGTATTTGATGGGTTGAAAAGTTTAATGGAAGAAAACAGCGTATCCTTCCACATGCCTGGGCACAAGGGGAAAAATACATTAATAGAATGGGGTAAATATATACCTTATATTGATACTACAGAAGTTGAAGGATTAGATAATTTACTGGAACCTAGAGGAATAATTAAAGAATCTCAGGAATTAGCTGCAGAAGTTTATGGGGCAAAGGCCACTATTTATGGAGTAAATGGGTCTACAGGTAGTATTTATATTGCCCTATCAGCTATTACAAAGCCTGGAGACAAGGTTTTAATTCAAAGAAATTGCCACAAGGCAGTATACAATGCCATGATTTTAAATAGATTAAATCCAATATATATGTATCCAAATTACAATGAAGAGCACAATGTACTAACAGGCTTATACCCTGAAGAAATAGAAGAAATATTACAAAATAATCAAGATATTAAAGCTGTTGTTATGACATATCCAAACTATTATGGAGTATGTTCTGATTTAGAAAAAATTGCAGAAATTGTTCACAAGTATAATAAAGTATTAATGGTAGATGAAGCTCATGGACCACATATGAGTTTTTCAGACAAGCTTCCAATGTCTGCCCTAGAAGCTGGAGCTGATATTGTAATACACAGCACTCACAAAACCCTACCAAGCTTTACTCAGACTTCCATGATTCATGTTGGTACTGATAGAATAGATTTAAATAAATTAAGAGATAGGTTTGCACTTTATACAACCACAAGCCCATCTTATTTGTTTACTGCATCTAATGAAATTGCAGCAGCTTATATGGATGGAGAAGGTAGACAAAGACTGGACTGGAGTGTAGACAAAGTAAATGAAGTAATCGAAAGATTGCAAAAAATAGACAGAGTATTTGTATTTACTGGAGATGATTTTGACCCCACTATAAAAGCCAAAGACAATACAAAAATATTATTTAAAATTGATGGAATAAAAGGCTCAAAAGTTAAGAAAATTCTTAGGACAGACCATAATATTAGACTGGAAATGAGTGATTATTATTATGGCTTAATCCTTACAAGCCTGATGAACGATGAAGAGGATTATGAAAAATTAATCAAGGCTATTGAAGAAATAGCTGCAACTGCACCTTATGAAGAGATTAATTCAGTTAGTATAGAAATGCCAACCCCACAAGTGGTAATGAATCTGGCAGCTGCTTACTATGGTAAAAAGGAACTAGTAGACTTAGAAAGTGCCATAGGTAGAGTATCTGCTGCTTCTATAATACCTTATCCGCCTGGTATACCATTAATAGTTCCTGGTGAAATGATTACCCGAGAATTATATGACCACATTATTATGACTATGGAAAATGGCCTAGAAATAGTAGGGCTAATGGGTTATAATAAAGATAAAATAGTAGTTGTAGAATAAAGGGGTGTTTGCATATTGAGAGGGCTGTTTATTACTTTAGAAGGACCAGATGGTTCAGGAAAATCAACTATTATTAAATTAATAGGGGATTACCTTCAAGATAAAGGCATAGATTTAATAGTAACTAGAGAACCAGGAGGCACTTCTATTGGTGAAGATATTAGACATATTATTTTAGATAACAAGAATACTGACATGGGTGATGAGACAGAGGCTCTACTTTATGCAGCTTCAAGGGCACAACATGTGCATGAAAAAATCCTACCTTCCCTAAATGCAGGTAAAATGGTATTATGTGATAGATTTGTACTTTCAAGCTTAGCATACCAAGGAGTAGGTAGAGATTTAGGAATAGAAAAGGTTAAAATGATTAATGATTTTGGCTTAAAAGATGTATATCCAGATTTAATCTTATTCTTTCATATAGATCCAGAAGTAACACTTAAAAGAAAGACAAAAGGGTCCAGTGGTGATAGATTAGAGAAAGAAGGCAATGATTTTCATAATAAGGTATATAATGGATATATGGAACTATTAAAATTATATCCTCAAAATATTGAAGTAATTGATGCATCTCAGTCATTAGACCAGGTATTTAAAGATAGCATAGAAAAAATAGAAAAACTACTAGTATTAAGGGAGGGTTAAGTCATGAAACTTGTTGTTGCAATTGTCCAGGATCAAGATGCAGGAAGTTTAATTGAAGATTTAACAGACAAAGAATTCAGAGTTACTAAGTTGGCATCTACGGGAGGATTTTTAAAGGCAGGTAATACAACTCTTTTAATAGGAGTAGAGGACGACTTAGTAGAAGATGTTATAAAAATCATTGAAGAAAACTGTAAAACTAGGGAAATAACCACATCTTTGCTTACTGTTACTATGCCAGGGGACACATATATACCATACCCCTTAGAGGTAAAGGTAGGAGGGGCAACCCTATTTATTTTAGATGTAGAACAACATATAAAGATTTAGGGGGTAAGATAATTGAAATTAATAATTGCAATAGTAAATGATGAATTTTCAAACAAAGTAATCCGTTCATTAATGAAAAACAAAATAAGAACTACAAAGCTTTCTTCTACAGGAGGCTTCTTGAAAGCTGGAAATACAACTCTTTTAATAGGTGCTGATGATGAGCAAATTGATGAAGTAGTAGAAATGATTAAGCGTCAATGCAAAAGCACTAAGGTTCAAGAGGGCGGGGAAGAAATCGTTGTAAGTGGAGCAAATTTATTTATAATGGATATAGATCAATACCTAAAGATTTAGGCTGGTGATAAGATGGATTACAACAACATAATTGGCCATAAGAGAGCAATTGAAGCCTTAAAAAACGCTGTAAATAATAATACTGTAAGTCATAGTTATTTGTTTCAAGGAGAAGAAGGCTTGGGAAAGAAAATGGTGGCCTATGTATTTGCTAAGACCCTGTTATGTAAGGAAGGAAAAGAAGAACCTTGCAATAGGTGTATTTCTTGCGTAAAATTTGATAGTGAAAATCATCCTGATTTTTTTCTTATCCAACCAGATAAAGGATTAATTCGGAAGGGACAAATAGAAGAATTAGTAAAAAATGTTGGTATTTTACCTTTTGAATCAAAAAGAAAGGTATTTATAATAGATGATAGTCATAAAATGAATTTGGAGGGTAAAAATACACTGTTAAAAACCCTAGAGGAGCCACCCTCCTATGTAACAATTATATTGATCTCTTCAAGTATTAATAATTTGCTTCCTACTATATTATCAAGATGTCAAAGTGTTAAATTTTATCCTGTTAGCAGCTTGGCAATAGAGGACTATTTAACTAGGATGTATAGTAAGTCAGTGGAAGAAGCCTCATTTGTATCTAATTTTACAAAAGGATCTGTTGGTAAGTCGATTTTTCTATCTACATCACCCCAATTTTTTCAGATGAGAGATGAAGTAGTGAAGATTTTAGACAGTTTAATAAAGGGTGACAAAACTAAAGTGTTTTCAGCAATGGGCTTTTTTAATGAAAATAAAGATAATGTTGAAGAAATAATAGATATTATTTTATATTGGTTTAGGGACTTATTAATTTATAAAGAAATTGGAAAAAGCCATTTAATTATAAATAAGGATAAATTAGAATATTTATCTAGTCAATCATTTATGGATTTTAATTTAATTAATGATATAATAGTTAAGGTAGAAGAAACCAAAGATAATATTAGGAAAAATGTTAATTATCAACTTTCAATAGAGACAATGCTGCTTAGTATATAGGAGGAAAATTTATGGTTAAGGTTGTAGGAGTACGGTTCAAAAGTGCAGGCAAGATTTATTATTTTGACCCTGTTAATATAGATGTAAAGTTAAACGATTTTGTAGTAGTGGAAACAGCCAGAGGTATAGAATTTGGAAGTGTGGTTATAGGACCAAAAAACATTGATGAATCAGAAGTAGTATCACCATTAAAGAATGTAATAAGAATTGCAGTGGATGAAGACTTTGATATACATAGGGCCAACAAAAAGAAGGCTATAGATGCATTTACAGAGTGCCAAGAAAAGGTATTAGAACATAAATTAAAAATGAAAATAGTAGATGTAGAATATACATTTGATAATAATAAGGTTATTTTTTATTTTACAGCTGATGGAAGAGTTGACTTTAGAGAATTAGTAAAAGACTTAGCAGCCATATTCAAAACAAGAATTGAACTCAGACAAATTGGTGTAAGAGATGAAGCCAAAATGGTTGGAGGCATAGGTCCTTGTGGTAAAATGGTATGCTGTAAAGAATTTTTAGGTGAATTTGACCCAGTATCAATTAAAATGGCAAAAGACCAAAGCCTTTCATTAAATCCTACCAAAATATCAGGATTATGTGGAAGATTAATGTGCTGCCTAAAATACGAACATGAAACCTACGAAGAATTATTAAAAACAACACCTCAGGCAGGTTCAATAGTAATAACCCCTATGGGTAAAGGTATTATCCTTGATACATATACTCTTCTTGAAAGAGCAAAAGTAAAAGTTAGATTAGAAGACGGAACTGATGATATATTCCAATATCAATTAGATGAAATGGAAATAACTGGGGATATTGACCCTTCATATGATAGAATTGACTAAAATTTCACGAAAGTTAAAATAATAACATATACCCCTTTTAAAATGTAGAAATAAGTGTTAGAATAGAGGGGTAGTATAAACTTCTAAGGAGGTGAGATAAATGGCTTATATAATAACTGATGATTGTATAGCTTGTGGTGCTTGCGAACCAGAATGTCCAACGGATGCTATATCACCTGGTGATATTTATGTAATAGATGGAGATGCATGTATTGATTGTGACGCATGTGCAAATGTTTGTCCAACAGACGCTTGTCAACCAGAGTAATACTTACTTATAAAAAAAGACCCCTAGAGGGTCTTTTTTGCTAGGATTTAACCTTAATATATGGAACGACCAGGGCGTCGCTCCCTACAAAACCTCAATGCGTATTGCTGTAGGGAACGGTGCCCCACCGTTCCGGCTTTTGATTTTGAACTTATTTTTAATTGTGAATTGTCAACTGTCAATTCTCAATTGTAAAAAAGAGGTGTTTTTATGGATAACTTTAGTATAGACATAGTTCCAGGAACGGAATATAAAATTTATCAGGATAGGGACAGCTTTTCCTATGGAACTGATGCCATATTTCTATCGGATTTTGCCAAGCCTAGGGGTATTGTAATGGACTTAGGTACAGGAACTGGAATTATTCCTATTCGTTTAATTAACAATAATAAAGTAAAAAAGATATATGGTGTTGAAATACAGGAAACCGTGGCTGAAATGGCTAAAAAAAGTATTATGCTAAATAATTTAGGAGACAAAATAGAAATATTAAATATGGATTTAAATGAATTACCTAAAAGGTTTCCAAAGCATAGCTTTGATTGTGTTGTATCAAATCCTCCTTATATGAAAGATGGAGGAGCTATAAAAAATAAGGATGAAAATTTTGCCATAAGCAGGCATGAAATATATTGTAGTTTAGAAGATATTATCCATGTTAGTGCCTACCTTTTAAGACCCCTTGGTAAATTTTTTTTAGTACATAGACCAGATAGACTTGTGGATATACTATGTCTTATGAGACAATATAGTATAGAACCAAAATACATAAAATTTGTACAAAGCAAAATAAATAAAAAGCCTAACTTGCTCCTAATAGAAGGGGTAAAAGATGCAAAAAGAGACTTAAAATACTATGATCCTCTTGTAGTTTATAATGAAGATGGAACTTATACAGATGAGATATATAAGATTTATGGAATGGAAAGGTGATTAAATGGATAAAGGCAAATTATATATATGTCCTACCCCTATAGGTAATTTAGAAGATATTACCCTTAGGACCTTAAGGATATTAGGAGAAGTAGATATAATAGCTGCAGAAGATACTAGACATAGTATAAAATTATTAAATCATTATGAAATTAAAAAGCCTTTAACTAGTTATCACGAGCATAATATTCGTGAAAAAGGACCAGAATTAATCCAAAAGCTAAATGAAGGCCAATCTATAGCCCTGATTTCTGATGCAGGTATGCCTGGAATATCTGATCCAGGACAAGACTTAATAAGACTTGCCATAGAAGAAGGGATTCCAGTAGTTGGGTTACCTGGACCTACTGCTTCAATTTTAGGATTAGTAGTGTCAGGATTAAATACAGACAAGTTTGTTTTTGAAGGATTTCTTTCTTCTAAAAAAAGAGATAGAATAAAAGAATTAGAAGGCATAAAAGAAGAAAAAAGAACAATCATTTTTTATGAATCACCTCATAGAATTTTAAACTTTTTAAGAGATTGTTTGGAAGTTCTAGGAGACAGAAAAATTGCCTTAGGAAGAGAATTAACAAAGCACTATGAAGAAGTTTTTAGAGGCACAATAAGTGAAAGTATAGAAAAGTTTCAGAACATCCCAATTAAAGGTGAGTTTGTAATTATAATGGAAGGAAATCCATTAGAAGAAGAGATTGTCCAAGTAGATATTTTAGAATCTTTAAAGTCCTATATGGAGCAAGGATTATCTAAAAAAGAAGCTATTAAAAAATTATCTATAGAAAAAAATATACCAAAAAATCAAGTATATAGTGAAAGTCTAAAATTATGATAATTCTTATGGGAGGTGAGCTTTATATATAGTATTAATGATGGATTAAAAGATAAAGTCCAAAATTTAAATATGGTTTTAACGGAAAAGTACAAAGAAGTTTTAAACTTAAAAAGAGGGGACATTAGAAAATTTATAAGTGAAAATGTAGGTACTATTAAAACCATGAAAAAATTAGATCAAGACCTATTATTAAATTATGAAAAAATGGGTGGAATAGTTGGAGTTGATGGGTCAAACAATAAAATAGGTGGAGCTTATCCCCATTTTGTAGAAGTCTATCAGGCCTTGGCAAAATCAACTAAGATAGATCATGAACCCCTATTTTTAACAGACTTATATAGCCCACTTTATACTGAAGAAATAGAAAACCCGCTAGAAAATTCAGAAAGAATTATTGAAGAAAAAAGAAATATTAAGTTGTCTACCCTAGAGGTTGAAGTTGCTATAGAAAGTATAAAAAAATACAAACCCTATGCCATCCTAATGGATGGTGGTCTTATAAGATATAATATTTATGCCTATGATAAATGGTTAGAACTTAGAAGTATATGTGAAGAAGAAGGCATTATTTTGGTTGGAGTAATTAAAGATATAAAAACTTCAATTATTGGAGATACAATGAAAGAAAGAGATAGAAACATGGAACAAGTTTTTTATGATAGGGAATTACTGTTTGGACAATTAGACTATGGAGAAATGATCCAAATTTTTGATGAAGTAAATAAAAAGGGAAACCAAGGATATAGTTCAGTATTTTTGAGATCCTCCCTACAACCTTCAGTAGTAGGAATGGATATTTTAGATACACAAAGAAAGCACTTAGAAGAAATGGCAAACCTAGTATTCACCCTAACCCCAGAAAACAGCAGAGGAGTTCCTCTTTGGCTAGATATAGTAGACAAAGAAGTAAAAATCTCAGACGATATAATGAGAGCATTAATGGAAAGATATTTAGATAGAGATGTATATGAAAGATTTTTTGTGTCAGAAAGAGATAAGAGAAGTTAAAAGATAGTGAACAGTGAACAGCTGTAGGGGTCGACCTTTGGTCGTCCTTTAGTAGTAATTATGCTGTCTCGGAACGACGAGGGCGTCGTTCCCTACTGATGACAAACTCATTTAGTACTGTCATTCTGAGCGTAGCGTGAGAATCTCCTCTTTTGATTTTGAACTTGTTTTTAATTGTGAACTGTGAATTGTGAATTGAAAATTGAACGGAGTGATATTATGAAAGTTGTGGGTATTACTACTCAGCAGGAAGTATTTGTAGGTTCAAAAGAAAGAAATTTTAGAATAAATGAGTTTTTAATTATTGAAGACTCATACCAAAGTGATTTATTAGGTGAAGTTGTGGAAGCTCAGACTTTTAATCGTTATATTCCTTTAAACATATATGGGGATTTTGTGGATAACTCTGTTTTGGAGTCCCTGAAAAGCTTGGGTTATGATGTAGATGAAGATACTATTTATATAGCAAAAGTAAGGCTTTTAAATGAAGCCCTATATCCAGTACAAACAGGCTCAGACGTTAGATTACCACTGTTCTTAGAGGTAAAGGACTTTATGATAAAAACTTCTCCAGAAAATGGTTGGACCCTGGGAGTTATTCGAAACACAGATGATATGGCCATAGATATGGATGAACAATATAAAGACATCTTATCCACATTTGAAGAAGGAAAGATAAAACCACAAAGGGATATTCCATATATTATGGATTTTAAAGCTATGCATCATTACCCTCATATTGGAGTATTTGGTGGGTCAGGTTCAGGCAAGTCTTTTGGACTTAGAGTATTGCTGGAAGAAATAATGGTACAAAACATACCAACCATAGTATTAGACCCTCATTATGAAATGGATTTTGGGGAACTGGCAGAATATATGGAAATGGTGAATCATGATTTTAAGGATAGGTATAAATGCTTGCAAGTAGGTACTCATGTAGGGGTAAAATTTGAAGACCTATCTTCAGGAGACTTGAAAAACCTCCTAGATGCTGCTAGCAACTTAACTGATTCTATGAATAATGTGGTAGATATATTATTTAAAAGAAGGGATTCTTATCACAGCTTTTTTAATAGAATGCAAATGTTAACAGAAGCTCAAGAAGAAGGTTCTCCAGAAAGAATTCAAAATAAGATCAATGAAGCTGGTTCTAATGATGAAGCAAAGGCTTGGAAAGAAAGAAAGGAATTATACCTAAACTACGATAAAACCTGTCCCTATAATTCTGTAAAAGGAATAATATGGAGACTTCAAAGATTATCCAATGAAGGAGTATTTTCAAAAGATATAAGAGAAATAGAAGATGGACTACAAAATGGCAAGCTAATAGTAATTCAGGGAAGCACTAGAATATTACAGGTTTTCTCTACCTATTTATTAAACAACTTGTATCACAAAAGGCGAGAATACAAAGATGCCCTATATAAAAAAACTTCAGCAGAATACTTTCCTCCTTTTATTATAGTAACTGATGAGGCCCATAACTTTGCACCTAAGGGTTATGAGTCACCTTCCAAATCTATAATAAAAGAAATTTCTCAAGAAGGTAGAAAGTATGGTGTGTTTTTAATCCTTGCTACCCAAAGACCAACCCTATTAGATGAAACTATTACAGCTCAACTTAATACCAAATTTATATTTAGGACAGTTAGGGCTTCAGATATTCAGACTATAAAAGAAGAAACTGACTTAACTATGGAAGAATCTAGAAGATTGCCTTATTTAAGAACTGGAGATGTATTTGTATCATCTGCATCTATGGGTAGAACTATTTTTGCCAGAGTAAGAGCAGCCATAACCACAAGTCCTCATACTGAAAATCCTTTTGATGAATTAAAGGCAAAGGCAGATGAGGAAGATGAAAAGTTTTTAAATGTAATCATAGGGAAATTGCCTATAAATGATGCAGATTTATTAAATGTTATTGTGGATATAGAGAGGGAAACTGGAATTACTTATACAATGACAAATTTAGAAGAACGTTTAAAACTAATGGTAGAAAAAAATCATATAAAAAAAGAAGAAACCATATTTGGTTATAGATACAGATCGAACTAGAATAAATCAGAGGGACAAACAACCTGTCCCTTTGTCCCGGAGGAGATATTATGGAGAAGAAGTATATATTGGCATTAGATCAAGGAACTACCAGTTCTAGAGCAGTGTTATTTGACCATAATGGTGAAATAGTAAAAATTGCCCAAAGTGAAATTACCCAATACTATCCAAAATCAGGCTGGGTAGAGCATGATCCTATGGAGATTTGGGGTAGTCAATCTGGTGTGGCTCGGGAAGTATTGGAAACAGCAGGAATAAGACCAGAAGAGATAGCAGCCATTGGCATAACAAATCAAAGGGAGACAACAATTGTATGGGATAAAAAAACAGGAAAGCCTATTTACAATGCCATAGTTTGGCAATGTAGAAGAACTGCTAAGATTTGTGATGATTTAAAATCTAGAGGATTAGAAGATTATGTAAGAGATAATACAGGCCTAATAATAGATGCTTATTTTTCAGGAACCAAAATAAAATGGATTTTAGACAATGTGGAAGGTGCCAGGGAAAAGGCAGAAAACGGAGAATTGTTATTTGGCAATGTAGATACTTGGTTGATTTGGAATTTAACTAGGGGCAAGGTTCATGTAACAGATTATTCTAATGCATCTAGAACCATGATATACAATATTAAAGACCTTAAATGGGATGAAAAAATGCTCCAAGAATTAAATATTCCAATGTCAATGCTACCAGAGGTAAAACAATCCTCGGAAGTCTATGGCACTACTGACATTCAGACATTTGGTGGAGCAAATATTCCTATAGCAGGAATTGCTGGTGACCAGCATGCTGCCTTATTTGGTCAGACCTGTTTTAAAGCAGGTATGGCTAAAAACACCTATGGAACAGGGTGCTTTATGTTAATGAACACAGGGGAAGAAATGGTAAGCTCTAAAAATGGCTTGCTTACTACAATTGCCTGGGGTGTAAATGGTAAGGTAGAATATGCTTTAGAGGGTAGTATCTTTGTGGCAGGAGCTCTTATCCAATGGTTAAGAGATGAATTAAGGATTTTAAGTGATGCCAAGGATAGTGAATACTTTGCCACTAAAGTAGATGATAACAATGGGGTTTATATAGTACCTGCATTTGTAGGACTAGGGGCTCCCTATTGGGATATGTATGCTAGAGGAACTATAGTTGGCCTTAGTAGAGGGTCCAACAGAAATCATATTATTAGAGCTTCCCTGGAAGCTATTGCTTATCAAGTAAAAGATGTGCTTAAAGCAATGGAAGAGGACTCTAAATTAGAGCTTACTTCATTAAAAGTAGACGGTGGAGCAGTAGACAACAATTTTTTAATGCAATTTCAAGCAGATATATTAGATGTAATAGTAGAAAGACCAAAAATCACAGAAACCACTGCTCTAGGAGCTGCCTATTTGGCAGGCTTAGCAGTTGGATTTTGGAAGGACAAAGAAGAATTAAAGGAAAAGTGGAGTGTAAATAAAGTTTTCAAACCTAATATGGAAAAGGAAGAAAAGGAAAGATTATACAAGGGATGGAAAAAAGCAGTTGGAAGATCCTTAAAATGGGAAGAAGATTAAAAGGCTTTAATTTACCTTTACGGTTGGAGAATTACAAGGTACAATGTAGTTAGATAAAGTATTATTATTTTTGAACCAAGGGGGGAGTTTTATGGATAAAAACGGGGAATTAGTCTATGTAAAAGACACTGATTTTGATGCCCATCTTTTTCATGAGGGAACTTATTATAAATCCTACGAGTTTTTAGGTGCTCATCCACTTGAAATAGATGGCAAGGACTATGTTCGTTTTGTAGTCTGGGCTCCAAGAGCAAAGGAAGTATATCTAATAGGAGATTTTAACGGATGGAATGAAGGTTCAACTCCTTTAAAAAGAATAGAATTTAGTGGGCTTTGGAATGTATGTGTTCCAAACGTTCAGGAATATGATGCATATAAATATAGAATAATAACTGAAAAGGATGAAGTGAGAATAAAGGCAGACCCTTATGCTTTTCATGCAGAAGAAAGACCAAAGTCTGCTTCTAAATACTATGACATAAAAAACTTTCAGTGGTCAGATGATAAGTGGATAAAAGAAAAAGAAGATGTGGATGTACTTAAAATGCCAATTTCTATATATGAAGTAAATCTTTCAACTTGGAAGAGAAAAGAAGATGGAGCAGTATACTCATATAGAGACTTAGCTGATGAATTGGTTCCTTATGCAAAAAAAATGGGATACACACATATTGAGCTTATGCCAGTTATGGAACATCCCTATGATGGGTCTTGGGGCTATCAAATCACAGGATACTTTGCACCTACAAGTAGGTTTGGTACCCCAAAGGACTTTATGTATTTTGTTAATCAGTGCCATAGAAGGGGTATAGGTGTAATACTAGATTGGGCTCCAGTGCACTTTTGCAAGGATGATCATGGATTGGCAAAATTTGATGGAACTTATTTATTTGAAAGCTCTGATTATATAAAACGAGAAAATGAACAATGGGGAACATTGAATTTTGATTTTTCAAAAAAGGAAGTGCTCTCTTTTTTAATATCCAATGCAATATATTGGCATGATTATTATCATATAGATGGTCTTAGAATAGATGCAGTAGCCTATATGCTTTATTTAGATTTTACAGGAAATAATCTAAAAAACATATATGGTGGCCGAGAAAATATTGAAGCCTTAGAGTTTATAAGAAAACTTAACACAGCAGTATTTGAGAATTATCCTAATACACTTATGATGGCAGAAGAATCTACAGCTTGGCCAAAGGTAACAGGACCAGTTTCTGATGGGGGTTTAGGATTTAATTACAAGTGGAACATGGGTTGGATGAATGACATATTAGTATATATGGAAACAGATCCATTTTTTAGGAAAGGAAACCAACAGGTATTTACTTTCCCACTGACCTATGCATTTTCTGAAAACTATGTATTGCCATTAAGTCATGATGAGGTAGTACATGGTAAAAAGTCCTTGTTGGATAAAATGCCAGGAACCTATGAAGAGAAATTTGCTAACCTTAGATTGTTGTACCTATATATGTTTGCTCAACCAGGGAAAAAACTCCTTTTCATGGGTGGAGAATTTGGGCAATTTATAGAATGGGATGAATGGAAACCTTTAGATTGGCACCTGTTAGAATATGACCAACATTCTAAAATGCAAACATTTGTAGGAGAATTAAATAAGTTTTATAGTAGTGAAGAATGCCTATTTACAGAAGACACTTCCTTTGATGGTTTTCAATGGATAGAGCATGAAAATCATGCAGAAAGTATTATAGCCTTTGAAAGAATTAGCACTGAAGGACAAAGATTAGTATGTATTTTCAACTTCACTCCAGTAGAGCGATTGGGCTACCCTATAGGTGTTATGGAAGAAGGCAAGTACAAGACCCTTTTAAATAGTGACCACAAAAGATTTGGAGGAGAAACTCCAAGGATAAAGACATATAAAACTATTGAAGAGACCAATCATAATAGAGAATACACAATAAACGTAGATTTACCACCGCTTGGTGGATTGTACCTTAAACTAGTATAAAACTAAAAGGGGGAAAATCAGATGATTGAAAACAAAGTAGTTGCAATGCTTCTGGCCGGTGGACAAGGCTCAAGGCTAAAAACTCTTACTAAAAACATGGCAAAGCCAGCAGTTCCTTTTGGTGGAAAGTATAGAATAATCGACTTTGCTCTTAGTAATGCAACAAATTCTGGAATCTCTGACATTGGAATCTTGACTCAATACAAGCCTTTACAACTTAATACTCATATTGGAATAGGTTCAGCATGGGACTTTGACAGAAATACAGGTGGACTTAGAATTTTACCTCCATTTACCTCAGAAGATGGTGGAAGGTGGTATACAGGCACAGCAAATGCAATTTTTGAAAACATAGATTTTATAGATGAAATAGACCCCCAATATGTATTAATACTTTCAGGGGACCATATTTATAAAATGGATTACAATGATTTATTAAAAGAACATAGAAAAAATGATGCGGATGTAACAATAGCTGTAATGGAAGTGCCCTGGGAAGAAGCCCCAAGGTTTGGTATTTTAAATACAGATGCTGATAATAAAATAGTGGAATTTGATGAAAAACCTGCAGTGCCAAAAAACAACATGGCATCAATGGGAATATATATGTTTAATTGGACAGACCTAAGAAAGTATTTAATAAAGGATAGCCAAGATCCAGATACAAATCATGATTTCGGGAAGAATATTTTACCAAAGATGCTTAATGATGGAAAACGGATGTATGCTTGGCCATTTAATGGATATTGGAAAGATGTAGGTACTGTTAGAAGCTTTTGGGAATCCAATATGGACTTGTTAGATGAAGAGAACACTCTTAATTTATATGATAGGAGCTGGAGAATATTTACAAGATCTAAAAACCTACCTCCACAATATATTACTAGAGGTTCATTGGTAAAAAACTCCCTTATAAATGAAGGTTGTATAGTAGAGGGAGAATTAAATAATAGCATATTATTTTCAGATGTTCACATAGAAAAAGGAGCTATTATTAATAACTCTGTAGTCTTGTCTGGTAGTGTTATAAAAGAAAACGCTATTATAAACAACACTGTTGTTCTTGAAGATATGACTGTTGAAGCAGGACTTGTAATTGGTGAGAAAGATGATGGAAATATATACGTAATATCAGAAGATGGGGTAGATATAGAATAAAGGAGGAGGAGCTAATATGGACAACTGTCTTGGAGTAATACTAAACAGTAATATAGAAAGTGAGTTTGGGTCCTTATGCTATAATAGACCAGCTTATATGCTGCCCTATGTTGGCAGGTATAGATTAATAGACTTTACTATATCTAATATGGTAAACCACGGTATTAGAACCATTGCACTTTATACAGGAGACAAGATTAGATCCACTATGGACCATTTAGGTGATGGAAAACCTTGGGAATTAAATCGAAGGTTTACTGGATTGTTCCTATTCCCCCCAACTTATGATGATAATAGGCTAGGTAGAATGGGAGAAGTAAGTCAAATCAACAGTACAGAACCCTTTTATGAGAATATGCGTGAGGAATATATATTTTATGCTCATCCAAATGTTGTTGCTAAAGTAGACTTAGATGAAGTGTTTAAAAAGTTTGTAGAAACAGATGCAGATATAACCCTCATTTACAAAGAGCAATTAGACCCAAAAGGCGAGTATATAAATGTTGATAAATTGCATTTAAATAAAAAGGGCGAACTAATTAATATAGGTTTAAATCTTGGAACGGAAAATACCTTTAATCAATACCTAGGTATGGGCTTTATAAAGAAATCAGTTTTAATGAGTGTAGTGAAAATTGCTACAGAAAAAGGTATTGCAAACTTATTAAAGGAAGCCATGTTATTACAAAAACATAGGTTAAAAATAAATACTTATGAATATAAGGGCTATGTGCAAACCATAAGAAATTTAGAAACCTACTTTAAATCCAGTATGGACTTGCTAGATACAGATGTTTATAGGAAATTATTTTTCCAAGATGGGCTAGTATATACTAAAGCAAAAGATGAACCACCTACCATATATAGAGAAGATGCTAGGGTTGAAAACAGCTTAATTGCCAATGGATGTGTAATTGAAGGTGTTGTAGAAGATTCTATAGTATTTAGAGGTGTAACCGTAGGTAAGGGAGCCATAGTGAAAAATTCCATATTAATGCAAAAGTCTGAAGTTGGAGAGAATGCTGTGGTGGTAAATACTATAATAGATAAGTATTCAAGTATAGAAGCAGGTGTAAATGTGGCAGGAAGCTCAGTTATACCTTATGTGTTGGAAAAGCGAGGACATATTAGAAGGGATTGATGAGATGAAAATTTTATATGCAGCAGCAGAAAGTTCACCATTTATGAAAACAGGAGGCCTAGCAGATGTTGCAGGGTCTCTTCCCCTATCCTTAAAGGAATTAGGACATGATATTAGGGTTGTTATGCCCCTATACTCTAATATAAAAGAAGACTATAAAAAAGATATGGAATTTTTAGGCCATTTCTTTATAGATATAGGATGGAGACACAAGTATGTAGGAGTATTTTCCTATGAAAGAAGAGGAGTACCCTATTACTTTATCGATAATACAGATTATTTCCATAGGGATAATATTTATGGAGAAGTTGATGATGGAGAAAGGTTTATTTTCTTTACAAAAGCAGTGGCTCAGTTACTGGAATTTTTAGATTTCAAAGCAGATATTGTACATAGTAATGACTGGCATACAGGCTTGTTGTCTCTTTATATAAAAGACTTTGCTAGAGGAAATGATTTTTATAAAGATATGAAGACTGTATATACTATTCATAATATGAAGTACCAGGGAGTTTTCCCAGCTGAGATCCTTGGAGAAGTAGCAGGATTATCCCAAGAGTATTACAATGAGGAAGGTTTAAAATACTATGACAATATAAATATGATGAAGGCAGGTATTTCATTTTGCGATTTACTTACCACAGTTTCCCAAACCTATTCAGAAGAAATAAAGAATCCATATTTTGGGGAAAAACTAGAGGGTATAATTAGAAAAAATGATTACAAGCTTTATGGAGTAGTAAATGGTATAGATTATAATGTATTTAATCCTGAAACTGATAAGAATATAGATTTTAATTACACTATAGATACAATCCAGAAAAAAGTGAAAAACAAAACTGCCTTACAAAAACAGTTCAATTTGCCTGTGGATGAAACTATTCCAGTTTTAGGTATGGTTACTAGGTTAGTGGCTATGAAGGGACTGGATATGGTAAGGTATATATTAGATGAATTAATGCAAGAAGACATTCAATTTGTCTTATTAGGTACTGGAGACAAAGAATATGAAGATTTATTCAAGTACTTTCAATTTATTTATCCAGAAAAAATGGCAGCTAGAATCTATTTTAATGAAGAAGACTCTCATAAAATTTATGCTGGAGCCGATATATTTCTTATGCCATCATTGGCAGAGCCCTGTGGCATCTCACAACTGATTTCACTTAGATATGGAACTGTTCCATTGGTTAGAGAGACGGGAGGCTTAAAAGACACTGTAGAGCCTTATAACAAATACACAGAAGAAGGCAATGGATTTAGCTTTAAAAATCAAAATGCCCATGAACTTCTTTTTACTATAAAAGAAGCATTAAATCTTTATAAGGACAAGAAAAAGTGGAAAAAGCTAATGGTGTCTGGAATGAAATCCAAGAATGACTGGGAAGAATCATCTAAGGAGTATATAAAATTATACAATAAATTACTCTCAAAATAGAAAGGAACTACAGACAATATGACTAAAGATGAATTTTTAATACTTCTAAAAAAGGAATCATATAAAACAGCAGGGAAAAAAATAGAAGACTTAGATAATAGTGAAATATATAGTGCAGTAGCCAGTGTGCTAAAGGAAATTATAGGTGAAAATTGGGCAAATAGAAATGAATTATATAGTACATATAAGGTTAAAAAAATATATTATCTTTCTATGGAGTTTTTAACTGGAAAATTTACTATGACTAATTTAAAATATTTGGGCCTTTACAATACTGTAGAAACAGCCTTAAATGAAATAGGAATACCAATAGAGGAAATACTAGCTGTAGAAGCCAACCCAGGCCTTGGTAATGGAGGATTGGGTCGCCTTGCTGCGGCTTTTTTGGATTCATTGTCATCACTTAATATGCCAGGCCAAGGCTATGGCATTAGATACGAAAAAGGCTTATTTAAGCAGGTAATAGAAGTGGGAAAACAAGTAGAAGAGCCTGACAATTGGTTAGAGAAAAATAATGTTTGGGAATTTAAAAGAGAAAATGAAGAGTATGAAGTCAAACTAGGTGGAAACATTGTGACTTCTGGTTCTGGGAACAATCTAGTCTTTAGCCATGAAAACTATTGGAGAGTAAAAGCTGTACCCTATGATATTCCAGTACTAGGTTACAGAAATGACTGTGTAAATACTTTGAGACTTTGGTCTGGACAATCCTATAATGATGTTAATTTTCATGATTTTTCCATAGGAAATTATCATGGCAGCTATAGGGATATTAATCAAGCCCAGGCCCTAACAGAATTTTTATATCCCAATGATGCTAATATTGAAGGGAAAAAATTAAGATTAAAGCAGGAATATTTTTTAGTTTCTGCTACTATTCAAGATATTATAAAGAAACATAAAACCAGTGGCTTATCCATTAAGGAATTAGATAAACATGTGGCTATACAAATAAATGACACTCATCCAATACTGGCAATTCCAGAACTTATGAGGATTTTAGTAGATGATAATGGTTTAGAGTGGTTTTGTGCTTGGGATATTACAAAAAAGGTGTTTGGCTTTACAAATCACACTACCCTATGGGAAGCCATGGAAGTATGGGATGTAAATATGTACAAGGAATTGTTACCAAGAATATGGATGATAACTGAGGAAATAAATAATCGGTTTATGACTTACCTAATTAATACAAGAAAAGTAACTTCGGATAGTACATTAAATCAACTTTCCATTATAAAAAACAATCAAGTTCATATGGCAAACTTAGGAGTAATAGGATCCCATAGTATAAATGGAGTAGCTGAACTGCATACAGAGATTCTTAAAGAAGATACCTTTGCAGATTTCTACCAGCTCTTTCCACAGCGATTTAACAACAAAACAAATGGAATAGTTCATAGAAAATGGCTATTAGAGGCCAATCCAGGATTAACCAGATTTTTAAAAGAATTAATTGGTGATGGATTTGTACAAGATCCTATACAACTGGAAAAACTCTTAAAATATTCTGGAGACAGCCAAGTCAAAGAAAAGCTAGGGGCTATAAAGCATGAAAACAAGAAAAAATTAGCAGACCATATACTTTTAACTCAAGGAATAAAATTAAATCCACACTCCATATTTGATATTCAAATAAAAAGAATTCATGAATACAAAAGACAGCTTTTAAATATTCTTCACATAATGTATTTATATGATAAATTAAAGAAAAATCCAAACTTGGATATGGTTCCTAGAACTTTTATATTTGGTGGAAAGGCTGCACCTGGATACTATATTGCAAAAGAAATTATAAAGTTAATAAATTCTGTAGCTACCAAAGTAAATAGTGATTTTACAATCAAGGACAAAATAAAGGTAATATTTTATGAAAACTATAATGTATCAGCAGCAGAAATTTTAATTCCAGCTGGGGATGTAAGTGAGCAAATATCAACTGCTTCTAAAGAAGCTTCAGGTACTGGAAATATGAAGTTTATGATGAATGGAGCTATTACTTTAGGTACCTTAGATGGAGCTAATGTGGAGATTAGAAGAGAAGTAGGAGATGAAAATATAGAAATATTTGGACTTACACCAGCGGAAGTTCAAAATCATTACAAAAATAGAGATTATAATTCTAAAGAAATATATCATACAGATAAGATAATCAAGCATACATTAGACAAATTATTAGATAGAAAACTTCATATATATTATGAAGAGTTCCATTCCTTATTCGATATTTTATACAAGTATAATGATGATTACTTTATATTGAAAGACTTCCACGATTATAGGAGATCTCAAGAAAAGTTGAATCTATTATATAGAAATAGAGACAAGTGGAATGAAATGAGCTTAATAAATATAGCAAATTCAGGAAAATTTTCCTCAGATAATACTATTAAAAAATACGCTAACGAAATATGGAATATTAAAAGCATTAACCAAGGAGGGGCAAAAGATGGTTTATCCAATAGTAAATAAAAAACTAGGATATTCTTATAGGGAAGATATGACTATATTTAGACTTTGGTCCCCACTTAGAGATAATATATATCTTCTTGTATATGAAAATGGTGAGACTATAGATAGAAGATCTTTCTTAATGGAAAAAGGTGAGGATGGAGTCCATGAAGTAAAGATCCATGAAGATTTAAAAAACTATTACTATACCTATTTAATAGATGGAAACCTGGAAGTTACAGACCCATATTCCTTAGGATCTTCCCTAAATTCAAATAGGTCTGCAATTATAGATTTGGAAGAAACAAATCCTTGGGGATGGGCACGACATCCAATCCCTAGAAATGGGCATAATACCAATGCCATTATATATGAAACCCATATAAAAGACTTCACCTATGATACTACATCTGGGGCTGAGAATAAGGGCAAGTTTTTAGGTCTGGTAGAAAAAAATACCACATACAATGAAATTCCAACAGGCTTATCCCATTTAAAGGATTTAGGAGTTACTCATGTACATTTACTTCCTATATATGACTTTTTAACAGTAAAAGAAGAAAAGGAGTACTTTCATATAGATGAAAACTATAATTGGGGATATGATCCAGAATTATATAATGTGGTAGAAGGCTCCTATGCTACAAAACCAGAAGACCCTATAAATAGGATTAGAGAGCTAAAAGAAATGATTATGGCCCTTCACGAAGAAGGAATTAAGGTAATAATTGATGTGGTATATAATCATACCTATAGAAGTATGGATTCTAATTTCAATGTTATTATGCCAGGATATTATCACCGTATGGACCACCGAGGACACTTTTCTGATGGGGCAGGATGTGGCAATGAAATAGCATCTGAAAAAGCTATGGTAAGGCAATTTATTTTGGAATCAGTATTATATTGGGTAGAGGAATTTAAAATAGATGGACTAAGATTTGACCTTATGGCTTTAACAGATAAGGAAACCATAAAGGAAATAGTCACCACCCTAAGAGAAATAAGACCTGACATACTAATCTACGGAGAACCCTGGGCAGGAGGCCAGACCACATTGCCTCATAATCGAATGACCCTTAAGGGTAGTCAAAGCCAACTGGGTATAGCATTCTTTAATGATGACTTTAGAGATGCCATAAAAGGGGACAACAACGGGGTGGAAAAAGGCTTTTGCCAGGGGAATATGGAATATAAAAAAGACACCCAAACAGGCATAGCGGGATCAATTTATTATGATGATTCCAGAATTGGTTTTACAAATAGTCCTATTGAAACAATTAATTATATAAATGCCCATGATGACTTAATAATATACGATAAAATGGTAACCACATTTCCACATCTTGATGAAGTAGGCATTACTAGATTAAACAAGTTTGCATTTAGTATTTTATTTACTGCTCAAGGAATTCCATTTTTTCATGGAGGAAATGAGTTTTTAAGAACAAAAATGATTATAACAAATACCTATAATCAACCATCTAGTATTAACAATATAGATTGGGCATTAAAGGAAGAGCACTTAGATTATTATAATTATTTTAAGGATTTAATAAAATTGAGAAAGACTTATAGTGCTTTTAGAATCAGTGATGCAGAGTCTGTAAAAAATAGATTGAAGTTTATAAGCTATGACAATGAAGAAGTTTCTATAGCATACACCCTATCAATGGAGGAAGAAGATAAATTTTTATTAGTAGTTCACAATGCAAATTATCATAGCACATTTATTTCTGCAGCAAAATTAGTAGAGCACTTACATTGTAATTATAATAGTGAAAGGGCTAAGTTGGTAATAATGGCAGTGCTAGATTTAAATGGACTTGTTCCTAAAAAAGATAGAAATGGGGAATTTTATCCTCATGGTGTAGAAGTTCCCCATTTTTCTACTGCAGTATTTGAATTAACATTAAAAAGGTTCCCTATTTAACATAAGGGAACCTTTTTCTTCATTACTTTAATATATATACTTTTACCTTTCTTCTTCCAAAATTCATTGCTGCAGCGTTGCTTTCGTAGAATAAGTCTATTCTATTTCCTTTGATTGCTCCCCCAGTATCTTCTGCTATGGCGAAACCATAATCTTTTGTACCATCCAGGGATTGAATATATAATTTTGTTCCCAGGGGTATTACTCTAGGGTCCACAGCCACTGCTCCAGGTCTTGCTTGTGTACCAGAGGCAGTAATACCGTAATACCTATCTCCAGGTCTTTTTCCTGTACTAGCAAAAGACAAGTCATAAGCTGTAGCTTCCATGGTTATTGCTGTTTTGTATCTAGTCTGTCCTCTTGATGTAACTATAAAATCCCTATCTCCTTTTTCTACTATATGGGTAACCGGTTCGGAGAGGATTTCGTCTTTAACTATAACTGATGAAGTAAGAACTCCATTTACATATTCTTTTTGAATATGAGATCTTCTTAAACCATCTTTTCCTTCTTGGATAACATTAATTACTCCAGCTTCAATATTTCTATTCTTTGTAATTTGACTTTCGAAAGGAATTATAGCATCCTCTGTTTCTATTACTTCCTTTACTTGGAATAGTTGTATTGTAGAATTAGGAGCTATGGTGCTAGATAATTCTGGGATAGTATAGTCCTTTTCCCCTAAGTCAATTTTAAAATCTTGTAACACTTCTTTAACTGTATTATTTACAGAAAGAGATTCTAATAAGATTCCACCTACATCTAATGTATAAGGCTTTGGATTCTTAATTATTATTTCTATGTCATTTTCTAGTTTTCTGTCTAATGGAACATTTATAAATGTTCCTTCTTTTATTTTGATTTCCTCAGTTTTAATGAAGTCATCTACTGTGCTGGAATAAGAAACCACCTGAATAATTTCTCCATCCAAATTAAGGGACACTTGCTTCCCGTTATATCGATTAACTCCTAAAGATAATGCTGCAACAATAGCGAGGATAATCAATATTTTAAATTTACCAGCTATAATAGCCGTATTGTTTTCCATTTTTTTACCTCCAATTTTTTGTTTACCCATACAAATTGTAAACGTTTTGTAACTATTTCCGGTTCATTTTAGTATTGTAATTCATAAATCTTTATTTGTCAAATTTTTGGGTATATACACAGAATATTCTGAAGATGGGGTACAATTTATAATAAATTAAAGGGCGGTTGCGGAACGGTGAGGGCACCATTCCGGTTTGTTTTCCATCAAATGATATGAACCCTGGATTTGTCATTATGTTGAGAAACTAAGCGATGTACACAAAATCAAAAGCATGATTTTGGTCCCCTGCTTATCTGAGCGAAGCGTGAGAATCTACTCTTTTGACTTTTGTTTATTATTTTGATTTCCATTGTCAATTGCCAATTCTCAATTGCCCTTTGTGAAAATTTGACAAAATAGGGATTATCACGTATAATAATTAATTAATTGACCTAAATATACTTATTTGTATTGATGGATGAAGTGTACCGAAAATCTTATCCTTCGTCTCACAGAGATGAAGGATTT
>CAYZDC010000011.1:0-25761 GCA_964477045.1 uncultured Tissierellaceae bacterium
GAATTACCCTTTTCGGGTGATGACTTTATTAAGATTATCTATTATTCTAATAATAAGCAATCTATTATTTAAAAAAATGGAGTGATAGATTTGAAAGTTATTAAGAAAAGAATATTCATACTTGGATTTATGACATTGCTTGGCATAGTTACAACTATTACTTTTTCTCTTTTATATACTGTTGCTTTACAAATAAATGTGAAGACAATCCTACTAATAACATTTTTCATTAGTATACTATTAGCTCTACTTTGTATCAATGAGTTAAAAAAGTTAAGATTAGCTCAGCTTATTAAGGATAATACTATTTTACATATTTGTCCTGTTATTAGTTGGGAAAAAAATGATGGAGACCCAAAGTATGATTATCAAAAAGGAATGGAAGTTTTAATTTCTTATTTTGGAATATTACTTGGAGCAAATATTATAAAATATAATCAAGATAATATTAAATTAAAATCAGTTGAAGTAAGTAGAAATTTTATATCCATTACCTATGGAAAAGATAAGCAGGTTAAAAACACAAGAATATATTATCCACCTATTGAGATAAGTGATTTAAACATAATTGTAAGTAAATTTCTATTTGAAACAGGGATTAAACCAACTATCATAAAGTTTTAAAGAAGGAGTGGTTTTATGTATTGTCCATACTGTGGCGGTTTAGTATCAGAAGAAGATAGATAAGATAGGAGACAAAGTAAGACATCATGGTGGAATTAATACTTTTGAAAAATATGATAAAACAGGTGACACTATAATTTTCTGTAATGCTTGTGCCACCTTATGTGATATTGATGATGATGTATGTTTTAGATGCAAATGTCCTTTACTTAAATAAGCTAGTTGGATTCCTAATACATTAAAAATATAGAATACTAGGTGGTGAGAAGTATGCAAGATAAAGTTCAGTGGGAAATTAAAGTACCAATATTTAAAAACAGCCTTATTTTAAAACAATTGGCTATAGCTATTGGCATTCCATTTGGGATTTTGATTATCCTTTTAATTGTATTACTTAAAGGGAGTATATATGCTTTATATTCAGTGGGGACTATAGTATTGCTCTTGATAGCTACTTGGATTTTTATTTTAATAGTATATGGAGGGACATATGATGTAGAATTTCTACTAAATGATAAAGGTGTATTATACCAAAGCAGACCAAATCAAATGAAAAAAAATAAAATAATAAATAGTTTAACTTTTATTTTGGGATTATTATCTAAAAATCCTACAAGTATGGGTGCATCTACGTTGGCACAGTCCAGACAACAAATCTTTGTACCCTGGAAAAAAGTTGTTGAAGTAAAATATAAGCCTAAAGACTTCACGATTTTAATAAAATCTGGTTTTGCTCAAAGTATAGCTTTATTTTGCAGGGAGGAAAATTATCCTGCGGTTAAAGAATTTGTTATTGATAAATGCCATATAAAGTCATAGTGACTTTAGCTATCATTTTAATATTAGATAATAAGCTAAGAAAAATTTTTCTTAGCTTATTTTTTAAATTATTTGATCTTTCCTCATTAAAATAATGCTAATAATTTTATCACTATATACTAAGACAGTATTTAAAAAGTATGATAAAATATATATAAAGATAAAATATATTTTGAAAATGGAGACTAGCTAAAATGAAAAGCTTTATTTTAGATTTTTATAATTCAAAGGAGTACAACAAACCAATATTATTTTATTCTTTATTTTCTGCTTGGTTATTATCTCTGCCTTTTGAAGGACAAATCTTATCTAGTCTTTATTTTAAAAACTCTTTAGATTTAAGTAAATTATCCTTGATTATTATTGGAGTATTGATTGTAGGGCTTGTTTCAGCAGGGTATTTAGTAGATAATATTATAAAAGCCAAGAAAATATCATGAATTATTACATATTTAGCTATATTTGGTAGCCTAGTATTCTTTTTTCCGCCTTCATCATTATGGACTATTTTGATTTTGATTTTGTCTTTTTTGGGAGGACTATATATTGGAATATGGGGATTTTATTATAAATTATACACTCCAGGTAAAACTAAGATTGAGGTAATAGGAAAAGTTTTAATACTTTCTAATTTACTTATGATATTTATAAATATATTAACTATAAATATTTCACCATTGTTAGGGCTTGGAGTTAGTATTTTATTTTTGATTCTATCAATTGTTTTCTTAGAGCAAACTGGGATAAAAAGTAATTTAAAAGAATATTCCTCAACTTTAAACAAAATTAATAATATCAAGCCAATAGTATTACTGCTTTTATTTATAGTAATTATAACTATAACTTCTGGACTAATGTATACTGTAATAAATCCTGCATTTGGTTATCTTAAAGCTTTAACTAGTTGGTATTGGGCTGTGCCCTATATTATTGCAATTTTTATTTTAATAAATTCTCCAAATAAGATAAATAAGTCCTATGTCTTGTATTTTGCAATTACACTGATTGGCTTATCATTCTTGTTGTTTTTAATTTTAGATAGATCTTGGATAAGTTACATTATCATCAATACTCTTATGATGAGCGCATATGGAGTTTGTGATTTATTTTGGTGGAGTATTATTGGAGAATTATTTGAATATGTAAAAAATCCAGCTAAACTTTTTGGATTAGGATTAGCCGCTAATATTTTAGGAATACTTATTGGCAGTACATTAGGTTCTGAATTTATAAATATAAATTATAAATTGAATCCAGCTTTACTTGCAATGATAATTATCTTTATAATTTTATTGATATTGCCTTTATTATACAAATACCTATCTTTTATTATTAGTGATCATATATTCCTAATTCATCATTATTACAACAAAGAAGTATTAGGGGATGAAAAACTTCACTATAGTATTAGCTACCCAGATTTAACTGATCGAGAAAACGAAATAGTAAATCTTTTATTTACTGGTAGAACTTATAAAATGATTGCGGAAGAACTATTTTTAAGTGAAAATACAATTAAAACTCATATAAAGAATATATATTCAAAACATAATGTTCAAAGTAAGGCAGAACTAATAAAAACACTTGAATTAAAGCCAGTTATAAAAAAGATTAAAGAAAAATAAAAAGAAGGTGTAATTATGACAAAAGAACATATAGTAAAAAGTTTGAAAATAACTTTGGGTGTGTTAGTGGCCATACTAATTGCTCAGGCCCTAAAAATGGAATTTTATTTCTCTGTTGGAACCATTGTTATAGTTAGTATGTTGTCTGCAAAAAAACAGTCTATTAAATTAGCCGGAACTCGGCTTTTAGTTGCAATTTTTTCACTAGCTCTTTCCTCTGTACTATTTACTATTTTAGGGTTTACTTTACCAGTATTTGCACTTTATATTTTAATATTTACTTACCTAATGTATAGATTTGATACTGTAATTGCAATTGTTTTAAATGTAGTATTAGTTATGCACATTTATTCACTAGAACAAGTATCTATTCCTATTTTATTAAATGAATTTGGATTAATGTTTCTTGGAGTTGTAGTAGCTTTGATATTCAATTCTTTTACCATAGATATTGAAGATGAGTTAATCGAATATCAAAATGATGTGGAATCTTTATTTGATAGTATTTTTAAAAATATGGGTCAATGTTTAATCAACCAATGTGAAATTGATCAAGTTAAAGCATTATTGGTTGAATTAGATAATCTACTTTCAATTGGAAAAGTTAGAGCTTACTATTATATGAATAGTTATTATCTTCAAGAAAACAATTATTATGTAGAATACTTTTCAATGAGAAGACAACAATATTATATAGTTAAATCTATGCAAAAGTTTATAAAATTAAAATTTTTAAAGCAGACAGAAGTTCAATTACTAAAGGACTTTACAGATAATTTCGTAAATAATACTAGAATATTAAACACTTGTGAATCCCAAATGGAAAGACTAGGAGATATTAAATACCACTTTACTCACATTGCTGACCTTCCTCCTAATCACGATCAATTACAAAATAGAATAGCTTTGCACCAATATCTATATTCTTTAGAAGATTTAGTAAAAGTTAAAATGCGTTTTATAGAAAACTATGAAAAAGAAAAAAAGTAAGCTTATAATCAATGAGCTAAATATAATTGTGTGTACATTACTCTGAAAGAGATGATTCTATGACTAAATTATCAAAATTCTTAAGTGCTATTTTATTAATAACACTTGTACTTTTAGGAAAAACTATAGTTTCAGATAATACCTTATATCAAGGTGAAATTGCTTTTCCTATTCAAGTGGACATAAAAGATTCTGAAGAAATAGTTCATAAAGGAAAAAGAGGAGAAGTTGGTATACTACCTAAAGCAGAGTATGAAATTGTAGGTGTTGTAAAGTCTAAAAAGAAGTACTCAGATTATCCATCCCAGATATCTGAATATGATTTAACAATAGCTTGGGGGGATTTAAACAAAAAAGAAATAGATAGCTTTATTAATTATTCTCAAAGTGGAAGATGGTATTATTATAAATACACAGCTGAATCACCAGTTCAGTCAGATTATATTTCCAAGCACTCTGCAAATGTTCATATTATTCATAGCAATAGTGAAGTCTTAAACCACATTAAGAATATAAAAGAAGGAGACTATATAAAACTAAAGGGATATCTTGTAGATGTAGATTTTAAGAGCCTTAATACTTCTATTTGGAAAACTAGCATGGCAAGAAATGATACAGGCAATGGAGCTTGTGAGATTTTATACGTTAAAGAAGTTAAAGTAATAGATTAAAAAGAACATTATAGTATTATAGTGTTCTTTTTTATAGAATATTTTAAATTTCACCAGCCTAAAATACCTTTATAATATTTGTGTTTGAATATTTATATTTTTGCAGGGTATATATTTAAATAGGTTGGTTTTTAAATTGTTATTCTAAAAGGAGGAAATATATATGAAAAAGTTTTTAATAGCATTACTTGTTTTAGTATTGGCTGTAAGTCTTATAGCCTGTGGAACAAACGATGCTGAAACACCTGAAACACCAGATGTGGTTGACCCAGGTACTGATGTAGAAACACCTGAAACACCAGAAACCCCTGAACCATCTGAAGACAAAGTTATGCTAAACTTTGCAGTACAAGCCGATTCAACACCTGCATTGGATAAAATTATTGAGGCTTTCAATAACAAAAGTGACAAATATGAAGTTAAAGCAACAATTATGACTAACGATTCAGGTCAAATGCATGATCAATTATTAAATTCTCTTTCTTCAAAAAGTGGAGAGTATGATTTAATTTCCATGGATGTAGTTTGGGCTGGAGAATTTGCTGCAGCAGGATATTTACAGACTATTGATCAATTATTGATGACAAACAATTGGAAACCAACTGATTTTAATGCTGGGTCTATGGACTCAGGTAAATACAAAGGTAAAAACTATGTACTTCCATATTTCCCTGACTTAGGATTTATTTATTTTAGATCTGATATAGTGTCAGAGGAAGATGCAGCTAAGCTCAAATCAGGAGATTATACTTTTGATGAATTCATTGCTATGGGAGAAAAGTATAAAGGTGAAGAAGGTACAAAATATGCTTATGCCTATCAATCAAAACAATATGAAGGTTTAACAGTAAATATCAATGAATTTAGTTCCAATTGGACTGACATTGAAGGCGGACTAAAGTATATGAAAGAAATGATGGATAAAGGATTAACTCCTGAAGATATATTAAACTATACAGAAGGGGAAACAGCTAATGCATTCCTAAACGGTGAAACTGTTTTTGCTAGAAACTGGCCATATGTAAATGGAATGTTACAAACTGGTGAACACGATGTAAAAATAGAGCAAGTTGACTACGCTCCGCTACCAGGTGGAGGAAGTGTTGGTGGATGGATTTTAGGAATAAATGCAAATTCCAATAATTTAGAAGGTGCAGAAGAATTCTTATCATTTATTTCTGGCCCAGAAGGACAGAAAATAAATGCCATTGAAGGAAGCTATTTGCCAGGTTATAATGCTTTACTAGAGGACCAAGAAGTATTAGATTCAAATAAGCTATTAACAAATGAAGGTTTCCAAAATGCTTTATCAACTACAATTTCACGTCCAGTAGTTCCAAACTACTCAGAAGTAAGTGATAAAATACAAATTAGCACACATGAATTCCTATCTGGAAATGGGTCTTTAGAAGATGCTGTTAAAGGAATAGAGGAAGCCTTAGAAGAATAATTTGACAATATAATTTATTATCATTAGCTTTGACTTCGGTCAAAGCTAATGATTTATAGGAGGCAAATATGAAACTTTCAAAATGGGTGGATAAACACGCTGGGTATATTCTTATAATTCCAGCAGTAATTTTTATAGTTTTATTTTCTATAGCTCCCATTGTGGGTTCACTCCGTTATGCTTTTTTTGATATGCAATTAAATGATCAGTCTAAAAATGATATGTATTTAAAAGCGAATGTGAATCTGGCCTTAAATCAAGAGACTATAGATTATTTGCGATATTACTTAGATATTGATCTAGATACTATTGTAAATCAGGAGACAATATCAAAAGTCGAAGCAATTAAATTAGATATAAATAATCTTGAGGATTATATTTCTAAGGAAATAGCCACAAGTGATTTAAAACCTATAGTTCAGGTAAATTTAGAGGACCAAGATATATTAATTCAAAAGCAACAAAGTATTTTATTAAAACTAGAGGAATTATATTCTATGGATGATGAATTTTATTCTCCTGAAGATACTTTAGCAGTTGCATCTGAGTTTGAAACCAGTATTATAAAATCAAATTTTATAGGAGCAGATAACTTTATAAAAGTAATTAAAGATAAAAGAGTACGTTCTACACTTAGTTTTACTTTAATATTTACTGGAATTTCTGTATTTTTAGAGCTAATATTTGGATTATTTTTAGCACTTATAATGAACAGACCCTTTAAGGGAAGATCATTAGTAAGGACTTTTTCTTTAATTCCTTGGGCAATACCCACATCTGTAGCAGCCTTAATGTGGAGTTATTTATATAATGGGTCATCTGGGATAATATCCAATATATTTACTAATATAGGACTTATTACTTCCCCAGCTGCAATGCTGAACTCTTCAACAAATGCTCTATGGGCAATAGTACTTGCAGATGTATGGAAGACTACACCATATATGGCATTACTTTTATTAGGAGGACTACAAGTAATTCCTAATAGTCTATATGAGTCTTCTTCTTTAGACGGTGCTACTAAATTCCAGCAATTTAGATTTATTACCCTCCCACTTCTTAAACCTTCAATATTTGTAGCTTTGCTATTTAGAACCTTAGATGCTTTTAGGGTCTTTGACTTAATATATGTTCTTACTGGAGGAGGGCCTGGAGGGTCAACAGAATCACTTTCTGTATACGCATATAAGGTTATGTTTTCCCAAACCAGATTTGGATATGGTTCAGCAATGGTATTGATTATGGCTTTAATAGTAGGACTTATTGCATTCATATACATTAAAGCACTTGGAGTTAATCTCATAGGAGAAGATAGGTAGGTGATGAAATGAAAAACAAAATGACAAGCAATACTTTATTAAAAATAATTATTATTTTATATTTATTTATAATTTTATTTCCATTTTTATGGGTTACAATTACATCCTTTAGACCAGAATCAGAAATTTGGAGTTCTAATGCTTTAAATTTAAGGGGAGCACAATTTACAGATGCTAATTACGTGGGATTGTTTAAAACTACAATATTAAATTCATTGAAGAATTCACTAATAATTTCATCTATTACAACTATTTACGTTACTTTAATAGCTTCATTATGTGCATATTCTATTGCTAGATTAAATTTTAAATTTAAAAAACTATTAACAGTTGTAATATTGGCTACTTCCATGTTTCCACAGATGATTGTAGTGGGACCAATATATAGGATATTTGTAAAATTAGGATGGACAAATAGTTACTATATATCCCTGCCATATTCTATGCTGACTCTTCCTGTAGCAGTGTTTATATTAATAACCCACTTTTCACAAATACCAAAAGAAATGGAAGAATCTGCAATAATGGATGGGTCCTCAAAAATAAACACTTTTTTCAAAATAATATTGCCATTGGCTGCACCGGGCATATTTACTTCAGCCATTATGACCTTTATAGGGGCTTGGAATGAGTTTTTATTATCTTTAACCTTAAATACAGATGAAGCATGGAGAACAGCTACTGTTGGCATATCTTTTTTAAGAGGTCAATTTCAAATATTCTGGGGTCAAGTAACGGCAGCCACAATAATAGTGACTATACCAACTTTAATAATTGTAATTTTATTCCAAAAGCAAATAGTTTCCGGCATTACTTCCGGAGCACTTAAGGAGTGATAGGATGACAGCATTTATAGAAAATGGGCTAGATGTGAAAAGATTACCTCTTCTTGAAACATTAATGTCTATTGGAAATGGATATATGGGTACTAGAGCATATTTAGAAGAGTTCAATTATGAGGGATCTATTAGAGGTAACTATATTAATGGTGTATATGAAAGAATTCCTATGGAACATGCAGAATGGGCTTGGGGTTTTCCAGAACAATCAGATAGGATGCCAAATCTTATTGATCTTTTTCAAATAACTATTTTCCTTGATGGGGAGGAAGTGGTATTAGATGGAAATATTTTGGAGTTTAAACGAAAATTAGATTACAAATCAGGCTTGCTTAAGAGAAGTTATAAATACAAAACTAAAAAGGGCTTAATAGCAAAGATTAATTTTGAACATTTAATATCATTTTCAAGAATATTTCTTAAAAATTGGACTTTAAATATTGATTATGAAGGTGATATTAAAGTAATAAATCATATAGATTTTAATATTACTAATATGATAAATGAAGAGGATCCTCGCACAGCTTCAAAGCATGTACCATTAGTAAAAGTGAAAAATTCAAAATATGATTTAAACCATGGGGAGATTTCTTTAGAAACATATATATCTGAAATACAAATAAAAATGGATTTTATAGATAGTGGGAATTTTAATTCTCTACAGGTCTTAAATGAGGATAATTTAAATATTGATTTCCTATCCAAGGGAAATTTAAAAATAAATAGAATGGTTAAATATTGGGACTCTATTAGAGATGAGAAAACTGACTTTGTTGATAAAAGTATATTGTATGAAGAGCAAGTAGATTACATTAAAACTTATGATTTCAATACAAATATTTGCTTAAAAAATAGTCATGAGTTAAATAATGCAATAACTTTTATAAGATTTCATATTCTACAATCAACTACAAGAGACATGTATGGAAATATAGCAGCTAAGGGATTAAGCGGCGAAGGATATGAAGGTCATTATTTTTGGGACACAGAAATATTTCTTTTCCCAGTTTGGCTATTGTGGGACCAGGATCGAGCAAAAAATTTACTCTTATACAGATATAATCTTTTAGATATAGCAAGAGCTAGAGCATTAGAATTAGGCCATCAGAAAGGTGCCTGCTTTTCTTGGAGAACTATATCTGGTATAGAATCTTCTGGTTATTTTCCAGCAGGGTCAGCCCAATTTCATATTAATTTTGACATTGCTTATACCTTTATCCAATATTGGTTAGCAACTAAAGATAGAGATTTTTTAATCGAATATTCTATGGAACTATTAATGGAAACCGCTAGAACAGTTTTAGAAATCGGAAATTTAGAATCAGATGGCTTTCATATTCACACTGTTACTGGACCTGATGAGTACACAGCATTAGTCAGTAATAATTATTATACAAATAAAATGGCTCAGTATAATTTAATATGGGCTGTAAAACTTTGGAATATGTTAAAGAATGAAAATTATAAAGCTTGGCTAACAATCAAAGAAAAATTAAAAATAGAAGATTGGGAAATTAGTAATATGATAGAAGCAGGGGATAAAATGATCTTTATTTATGATGAAGATAAACAGATTATAGCCCAAGATTCAACATTTTTAAGTAAAGCAAACTGGCCAATAGAAAACAAACTAAGACCATTACTTTTAAATTATCATCCCTTAACTATTTATAGACACCAAGTTTTAAAGCAGGCTGATACAGTCTTAGCTCAATACTTATTAAATGATGTAGAAGAAGATATTATGAAAAATAGCTTTTATTATTATGAAAACATTAGTACTCATGATTCATCCCTATCTCCTTGTATAAGTGGGCTTATGGCTTCTAGAATTGGTGATGTAGAGCTTTCATATAAATATTTTATGGATTCAGTGTTTATGGATATAAAAGACTTGCATCATAATACTACTGATGGACTTCATATGGCAAATTTAGGAGGCTCTATCCTCTCCGTAATTAAGGGTTTTGGGGGTATTAAAATTGAAGAAGATGGACTTCATGTTTATCCTTCTGTTCCGGAAGAAATAGGAAAAGTAAAATTCAGACTTACATGGAGAAACACCCTCTTAGAATTTCACATGGATTATAATAACATCGAAGTAAAAAAAATTTCTGGTCCTAGTACTAGTCTTACTATTAAGGGGAATAAAACTATTATAGGAGAAAGTGCAGTACTATTTGATTTAGATGGGGTACTAACTGGAACTTCAGATAATCATTATGAAGCCTGGAAAAGATTATCTAAAGAATTAGGTTATGACTTGCCAGAAGAATTTAAAGACAAGCTAAGAGGGATATCTAGAATGGAAAGCATTAATAAGATTTTAGACTTTTTCAATTTAGACTATTCAGAAGAAGAGAAACTAGAATTAACAAATAGAAAGAACCAGTATTACAAAAATTCTATTTCACATTTTGACAAAAGAAACTTGTATCCAGGTGTTTTAGAATTATTAAAAGCATTAAAAGCTAAGGGGGTAAAAATAGGCTTAGTAAGTGCTAGTAATAATGCGCCAAATTTAATAAAAAATATGGGAATTGAAAAATATTTTGATGTAATTGTAAATCCCAAAAGTGTAAAACGAGGTAAACCCTATCCAGATCCATTTCTTGAGGCTTCTAAAATACTCAAAGTAGATCCTGTTGATTGTTTGGGAGTGGAAGATGCTAAAGCAGGTATTGAAAGTATAAATGCTGCAGGAATGACATCTGTAGGAATAGGCGATGAAGAATTAAATGAAGCAGATATTTTATTTAGTAAAATAGATGAGGCTTCTGATTTTATAAAAAAATGGGTGGTGAAAAATAGTGGCAGAGATTAGATTGGTAAATATGACTAAAGTCTATGATAATGGATTTGAAGCTGTTAAGTCCATTAATCTAGATATTAAGGATCAAGAATTTATGGTTTTAGTTGGACCCTCAGGTTGTGGAAAGTCTACAACCCTTAGAATGATTGCTGGTCTAGAGGATATAACTTCAGGCGAATTATATATTGGAGAAGACTTAATGAATAATGTTGACCCTAGAGATAGAAATATTGCTATGGTATTTCAAAATTATGCACTATATCCTCATATGAGTGTATATAATAATATGGCATTTGGATTAAAACTCCAAAAAGTAGATTCCCATGAAATAAGAGAAAGAATAGAAGATGCAGCTAAAACTTTAGATATTTTTTCTCAATTAGAAAAGAAACCTAAATTACTATCAGGAGGGCAAAGGCAAAGGGTTGCTCTTGGAAGAGCAATAGTAAGGCATCCTAGAGTCTTTCTAATGGATGAACCCTTATCCAATCTTGATGCAAAACTAAGGGTTCAGATGAGAGCTGAATTAATTAGACTTCATGAAGATTTAAAGACAACATTTGTGTATGTTACTCATGATCAAACTGAGGCTATGACCATGGGAACGAGAATTTGTGTAATGAAAGCAGGAGAAATTATGCAAGTAGCAACTCCAGAAGAAATCTATAATAAGCCTGATAATTTATTTGTTGCTGGATTTATAGGATCACCACAAATGAATTTTTATAATGGTATATTAAAAGAAGAAAATAAAGAATACTTCTTATTAGGAGATAATGATAAACTAGGAGAATTTAAATTTCATATAGAAGAAACAAATAAAGATATTTTAAATAACTATATAGATGAAGAAGTTATTCTAGGAGCTAGACCTGAACATATGATTATTACAGATGGGGAAGGATTAAAAGCTAAAGTCATGGTTACAGAACTATTAGGAAGTGAAATCCATATTCATATTTATGTGCAAAATAAGATTCATACTATTAAAACAAATGCAAGTACTAAGTTAAAAGCAGGAGATATAATAACTGTAAAGCCAGAAAGTAATAAGGTTCATTTGTTTGATGTAAAATCAGAGAAAGCTATAGTGTAGTTAGTCAAAAATAATATGTAAAGGAGCTATATATGAGTATTAAAAGAGAAGGTATCCAAATCATATGTGATTTGGACCTAAAAAGATATTTAGGAAATTGGTATGAAATAGGGCGATTGCCTTTAAAATCAGAAAAAGGTATGGATAACATTACAGCGATTTATAATCTAAAAAAGAATGGCAAAATTGAAGTTGTTAATTCTGGATATAAAAAAGGGAAAAAGAAAGGTATAAGAGGATCTGCCTGGGTAAATGACGAAAAATGTACAGGAGCCCTTTTAGTTAGGTTCTTTTGGCCTTTTAAAAGTGAATATAATGTAATAAAAATAGAAAAAGAATATAGATATGCTGTTGTAATGGGTGAAACAAAAGATAATCTATGGATATTAAATAGAAGCCCTCAAATGGATGAGAGTATATATAATGATATCATTACATTTTTAGATGAAAAAGGTTTTGAAGTAGATAAAATTATAAATCCAATCCAAGATAAAAGCTAAGAAAATTCTCTTAGCTTTTTATTTTAGGATCATAGCTTATTAAATATTATCGAGATTACTCTTAAGTATGTTATAATACAAGGAGAGAACCACTATTATATAATGGTTAATCAACTAAAAGATATTAAGTATAATATCAAAAGGAGAAGTTATATTGTTATTTGAAGATTTAGATTTAATTAGACCCATAAAAAATGCTCTTGAATCAGAAGGGTATAAAAAACCAACTGGAATACAATGCAAAGCTATTCCATCTTTACTTCAGGGTATGGATTTATTAGGATGTGCTCCAACTGGTACAGGTAAAACCTTAGCTTTTGCTATTCCTATACTTCAAAAAATATCACTGGATCAAAAGCCTACCAGGGGACCCAGGCAGATTCAATCATTAATAGTTGCACCAACTAGAGAATTGGCAATTCAAATAGCAGATAGTTTTAAAACTTATGGTAAAAATCTAGATATTAAAATTCTAGTTATATACGGTGGTGTATCTCAAAATCCACAAACCAAAGATTTAACTAAGGGTGTAGATATATTAGTAGCAACACCAGGTAGGTTATTAGACCTAATAAATCAAAAATTTGTAAGTTTAAAAAGCATAAAGTTTTTTGTTCTTGATGAAGCAGACCTTATGCTAGATATGGGTATGTTAAAGGACGTTAGAAAAATAATAACATATTTGCCAAAAGTAAGGCAAACTATGTTTTTTTCTGCTACAATGCCAGGTGAAATTGAAAATCTTGCAAATTCAATATTAAAGAATCCTGTAAAAATTATGGTAAAGCCAGTATCTTCTACTGTAGAACTTATTAAACAAGAAGTATATTATGTGGATAAAGGAAATAAAATTAACTTGCTAATAGATTTACTGAAAAACAAAGAGATAGTTTCAGCTTTAGTATTTTCAAGAACTAAACATGGAGCTAATAAGATAGTTAAATCTTTAGATAAAGTTGGCTTTACGGCGGAAGCTATTCATGGTAATAAATCACAAAATGCTCGTCAACTTGCTTTAAGTAATTTCAAGGAAAGAAAAACCAGGATACTTGTAGCCACTGATATTGCTGCTAGAGGTATAGATATAGAAGAATTATCCCATGTTGTGAATTTTGATTTACCAGAAGTTCCTGAAACTTATATTCATAGAATAGGAAGAACTGGTAGAGCTAGCCATGGAGGTATTGCTATTTCATTTTGTAACTATGAGGAAAAAGCCTTATTAAATAACATTATAAAGCTAACATCTAAGCCGATTAAGGAAATCAAAGAACATCCATTTCCTTTAATAGATACAAGCATAAAGCCAGTTATAAAACCTACAAGACGAAATACTTCTAAAAATCCATTAAAGCAGGATAAGGTTAGAAGCAATAGAAGAAAAAGTGAACCTAAAAAACATGGTATGAAAACTGAAAAAAAATCTAATGTTAAAAAATTTAAAATGAAGAATGAGCAACAATAAAATATCAAGAAAGGAGGAATATAATGGCTGAAGATAAACGATTTGCAGTACTTATTGATGCAGACAATGTATCAGCTAAATACATTAAGTATATTATGGATGAGATTGCAAATTTTGGCATAGCTACATATAAAAGGATATATGGAGATTGGACCAAACCAAATGTAGCCTCATGGAAGGAAATTTTACTTGAAAATTCAATTACCCCTGTTCAGCAGTATGGATATACTGTTGGCAAAAATGCAACAGATTCTGCAATGATAATAGATGCTATGGATATATTGTATTCTGGCAATGTAGATGGTTATTGTATAGTCTCTAGTGATAGTGATTTTACAAAATTAGCCTCTAGATTAAGAGAATCAGGTATGACTGTTGTAGGTATGGGAGAAAAGAAAACCCCAAAACCCTTTATAGCTGCATGTAATCAATTTAAATACTTAGATGTATTAGCTGAAGCTGAGAAAAACACAGAATCTATGCAAAGCAATTCTAACAGAGGAAAGGTAATAGCTGATATTGATAAAGGAATTAATTTGACCGATAATGGGGAATCTCAAAAAAGTATGACCGATATCAGTGTTATAAAGACTGCAATAATAAAGATGATAAATGAATCAGACAATGAAACCCAAAGCATGAGCATGGCAGAGATTGGGAATAGATTAGCAAAAAGATATCCAGATTTTGATGTTAGAAATTACGGAGATACCAAGCTTTCTAGATTTTTAAAGAAATTTGATTTTCTCCAAATAAAATCAGATGGAAAGGAAGGAGCTTCTATATGGGTTTCATTGAAATCAGAAAAAGCACAAGACATTGTGGGTGAAGAAAGTGGGCCGCAAAAGAAAATCAAGAAGACCTATAAGAAAAAATATAAAGTAAATACAAAAGCTAAACAAGATTAAAGCATAATCAATGGAACTTTCTGAAACTTTATGATAGAATTTATATATATTAATAAACTTTATTTGCTAACAAATTAGATAGGGGAGTTTTTAATAACTACTATTCACTATTAAAAACTTTCAAAATAAATAAAGGGGGAGTTTTATGGATAATTATATTATTGCTGAAGTTGAAGGATTGTATCAGATCATTAAATTAAAAGAGTTCAGAAGAACAAAGGGAGTATCTTTTGATATTATGGACAAATCAACAATTCCAGAAATTCATGCTATTGACCGTGTTCTGCATGAAGGTGGAGCTGTATCTCCTGGAGCAGTAGGAGATGTGGAAAGACCATGGTATATGCATACTTTTCAAGCTGATAATCTTCTTGTACTTCAAGGTACTAGATATGTTGAAATTTATACTCCTGAACATGGGAAAATAGAAAAGTTTGTAGTAACTCCTGATTATGTAGAACATAATGGTAAAAGAGTTTTTGATGGGGGAGCTGTTTTAGTTTGGCCAAGATATGTATTCCACAGAATAATAAGTGGAGATACAGGTTCTGCATCCATCAATCTAGCTACTCATTATGATGGATTTGATATAAAAACCAACTTTAATCAATATGATTTAAACACAGAAACAGGAGAGTATAAAGTTGTACGAGAAGGACACTTAGACCAAAGATAGGTTAATTAAAATCCCATTAGTTTAAACTAATGGGATTTTTTTAACTAAGGATTTTTTAATAAGCTAAGTTTATTAAAGGATATGTATATGATAAAATACAAATTAGATATATTATTTATTTATGGGTATAGAATACTTAAATATTTTTAAATCAATTAATAAAATGGGAGGGTTTAATATGGGATTAATTAAGGCCATAAGCAGTTCTGTAGGAGGTTCATTAGCTGACCAATGGTTAGAAGTAATAGAACCAGATGATATGGGTGCAACCACTGTTTTTACCCGAGGAGTAGCAGTAAGACGGGAAGATGCAAGAGGATCAAATAAAAAAGGCACAAGAGATACGGTCTCTAATGGATCAATAATACATGTGTATCCAAATCAGTTTATGATGCTAGTTGATGGAGGTAAAGTAATAGATTATACTGCTGAAGAAGGTTATTATAAAGTAGATAATTCATCATTGCCATCAATGTTTAATGGTAGCTTTAAAGATGCTTTAAAAGAATCTTTTGGAAGAGTTAAATTTGGTGGTGTAACACCAACATCACAAAAGGTTTATTATGTTAATCTACAAGAGATTAAAGGAATTAAGTTTGGTACCCCAAATCCATTAAATTATTTTGATGATTTTTATAATTCCGAACTATTCTTAAGAACTTTTGGCACATACTCTATAAAAATAACTGATCCTTTAAAATTTTATATGGAAGCTATACCAAGAAATAGTGATAAGGTGGAAATTCAAGATATTAATGAGCAGTATCTTTCTGAATTTTTAGAAGCACTACAATCTACAATGAATCAAATGTCAGTAGATGGGACTAGAATCTCTCATGTGGCTTCAAAAGGTAGGGAGCTAAGTAAGTATATGGCTACAATACTAGATGAGGAATGGAATGAAATGAGAGGGATGCAGATTCAATCTGTAGGTATATCTAGTATTTCTTATGATGATGAGTCTAAGGAATTAATAAATATGAGAAATAAAGGAGCTATGCTTGGAGACCCATCAGTAAGAGAAGGATATGTACAAGGATCTGTAGCTAGAGGACTAGAAGCTGCTGGATCAAATGATAGTGGAAGTACAGGTGCCTTTATAGGAATGGGTATGGGAATGGGGACAGGTGGAAATTTTATGGGCGCTGCATCTGGATCTAATCAAAATCAAATGGAGCAAGAAAAAGCAGCCCAGGCTGATACCAACAAAGCTACTGAAAACACATGGTTTTGTACTGAATGCGGAGCAAAGAACACTGGCAAATTCTGTTCTGACTGTGGCACACCTCGGGCATCAACTGCATCATGTTCAAATTGTGGATTCACACCTACAGGAGAAATTCCGAAGTTTTGCCCTGAATGTGGAAACAAGTTTTAAAGGGGTGAGTTAATATGGCAACAACAAGTTATAAATGTTTAAATTGTGGGGCAGGCCTACATTTTAATCCAGAATTTCAAAAGTTTAAATGTGAGTATTGTCTAAGTGAATTTACAGAAGTAGAATTGCTACTTGCTGAAGAACAAAAGATAAATATAGAAGAAAACCATATTGAAGTTGAAGAAGAAAAAATAGAACAACATTTGAATTCTTATACCTGCAATAGTTGTGGAGCTACTGTTGTTACTGACGAAACCACAACTGCAACATTTTGTTATTATTGCCATAACCCTGTAATAATTTCCAATAGACTCCAGGGAGAATTTTTGCCAAATAAACTTATACCTTTTTCTATAAATAAAGATAAAGCTCAAGATATTTTTTTGAAATGGGCAGGGGATAAAAAATTTGTACCAAAAGATTTTACTAGCAGTTCTCAACTAGAAAAAATAACAGGTATGTATCTTCCCTATTGGTGGGTAGACAGCCAAGCAGAAGTAAATGTCATTGGAGAAGGTAGAAATACAAAGGTTTGGAGAAGTGGAGATACTGAGTTTACAGAGACTAAAAAGTATCAAATAGTAAGGGAAGGCTTAATGGATATTAACAATGTAGGTGAATTAGCCTTTAATAAAATAGATAAAAATTTATTAGATGGGATTAGTCCTTATGATGAAAGTCAAACTATTCCCTTTACAATGCCGTATTTATCTGGTTTTTTTGCTGAACAATACAATATTGAAAAAGAAGAAGTAGAACCACTTTTAAAAGAGCAAATAGATAAATATTTTGATTATTTATTAAAAGAGACTATTAGTGGTTACAGTCAAGTAAGCTTTATAAAAAATGATATCCATATTGATTTAAAGCAATGGAACTACACTTTGTTACCAGTTTGGATTCTAACCTACAACTATAACCATAAAACCTATGTATTTGCTGTAAATGGTCAAACAGGTAAAAGTTTTGGGGAATTACCTTTAAGTAATAAAAGAGTTCTTACAGCTTCAGGAATAATATTTGGAACTTTATTTATTGCCCTTTTGCTAGGAGGGTTCTTAATATGGTAAGAAAAATATTAAAAACAGGAATTTTCTTAATAGTTTTATGTTTATTTATCTCAATTCCAGTTATGGCTAACAAGCAACTAATTAATGATGATGCCATGTTATTTTCTAGTTCAGAAATAATATTGCTAGAAGAAGAAGCAAATAGAATATCTAATTTATATAATTTAGATATAGTCATAGTTACAACTAATGATACAGATGGGAAAACTTCTAGAGACTACGCAGATGATTATTATGATTATAATGGATTCGGTGTAGGCTCAGATTATGATGGTATCTTATTCCTAATAGATATGGAAAACAGAGAACCATATATATCTACTACAGGAATAGGCATTAGATATTTAACTGATAATAGAATTGAGCAATTAATAGATGGAGTATTTGATGATGGACTAATACAAGGCGATTACTATAGTGCAGCTATAAGTTTCTTAAATAATACTGAAAATTATCTACAAAGTGGCATACCAAAGGGACAGTATAATGAACCAGAAACAAAGAAGAAAATAACCCTATTAGATTTTATTATAAGTATTTTTGGAGGTAGTAGCGCTGCTGGAGTATTCTTTCTAACTATAAAAAATAAGTATAAAATGAAAAAAACTAGGAATTTATTTTCCTATCGTACAAATAGTATTATAAATTTTAAATCAAATGAAGATAAATTACTAGATACCTCTGTAACACGTAGAATTATCCCTAGAACTAATAATTCTAATAATAGTGGTGGTAGTACAAGTGGTAGAAGTTCTACTCATACTTCTTCAAGTGGTAGGACACATGGAGGAGGAGGTAGTGGAGGAAGAAAATTTTAAATATTAGTTCTACACATTATGTTGTTTTTATGATAGATTATATATAGAAATAATTTTATCTCAGGAGGATGAAAATTTGGACCTTAAATCGAAAATAAGAGTAATTGAAGATTTTCCTATTAAAGGAATAAGTTTTAAAGATATAACTACTCTAGTAAAAGACAAAGAAGCATTTGCAGTAGCAGTAGATTTAATAGCCGCAGATTTAAAAGATAAAAATATAGACTATGTAGTAGGGCCAGAAGCTAGAGGATTTTTATTAGGAGGAGCTGTAGCATATGCTTTAGGGGTTGGATTTGTACCTGTTAGAAAACCTGGTAAATTACCTGCTGAAACAGCTAGCTTAGAGTACAAACTAGAGTATGGTACAAATGTACTAGAAATCCATACTGATGCATTTGAAGATAAGAAAAGAGTTGCAATAGTAGATGATTTATTAGCTACTGGAGGAACCGTAATTTCTGCTGCCAAATTAATCGAATCACAAGGCGGAGAAGTTGTGGCTATGGAATTCTTAATTGAATTAGAAGATTTAAAAGGCAGAGAAAAAATTAGTGAGTATTATATTAATAGCTTAGTAAAATATGACAAATAATAATATTTTTAGTTGATATTATATTAATAAGTATTATAATAAGTTATAGGGACTTTAAATTATTATAGATTAATATAAAAGGAGGATTATTATGAAAGCTCATGTTGATAGAGATGAATGTATAGGCTGTGAACTTTGTGCCAATATTTGTCCAGAAGTTTTTGCAATGGATGATGAAAATATAACTATAGTTTTAGTTGATGAAATACCAGCTGAACTAGAAGATTCTGCAAAAGAAGCAGCAGAATCATGTCCTACAGATGCAATTACCATAGAAGAATAAGCTTTAAAATTATAGTTAACTACTTAGCCGCTCAATATATTGAGCGGTTTTATTTTGCCCTAAATTTAGTAGTTATCAATAATAACCCTGTTTTATACTTCTATATATTTTAGAATTGATATGTTATAATTAAATTTAAAACCAAGATAATTAAGAAAATCACATAAAAATCGAAATGCAAAGTTAGGAAGGGGAAAATGTTGAATATTATTCATTTAGACATGGATGCTTTTTATGCATCAGTTGAAGAACGAGATAATCCTTCATTAAAAGGTGTTCCAGTTATAGTTGGAGGATCTAGTGCTCACGGCGTGGTTACAACTGCCAATTACATAGCTCGAAAATACGGCGTTCATTCTGCAATGCCAATTTATAGAGCTAAAAAACTATGCCCACAAGGATATTATATTAAACCTAGAATGACAAAGTATGCTGAAGAATCTAGAAAAATATTCCATATATTGTATGAATTTACAGATCTAATAGAACAGGTTTCCATAGATGAAGCTTTTTTAGATATCTCTCAAATTGATAGTTGCCCATTATTAGTTGCAAGAAATATTAAAAAGAGAGTTTTTGAAAAAACCGGTCTCACAATGAGTATTGGTATTTCATATAATAAGTTTTTAGCCAAACTTGCCAGTGATTGGAACAAACCTAATGGGATTAAAATAATATCTCCTCACATGGTGCCTGAAATATTATTGCCTCTTGGGATTAAATCCGTACATGGAATAGGGCCCAAAAGTGCTAGAAGGTTAAATAATATAGGAATTTTTACTATTGAAGATCTTTTAAACCTATCTGAAGATTACTTAATTGAGTTATTTGGAAGATCAGGAAGAGAGGTCTATAATAGAATACGAGGAATTGACCTTAGAGAAATAGAGACTTCACGGGTAAGAAAATCATTAGGGACTGAGTCAACATTAGAAAAAGGCACCAGAGATCTGAAAGAATTGGCTGCTTATTTGGAAGAGTTTTCTTTAGAGATTGCAGAATCTTTAATAAGAAAAAAAATACATGGGAGAACTATATCTCTAAAGATAAAGTATTCAGACTTTACAGTACATTCTAGAAGTCGAACTCTTAGTAGTCATATAAATTCAAAGGAAGAAATCTTTCAGGTGGCTATAGGGCTATTAGAAGAAATGTATATTGATGAAGAAGTAAGGTTAATAGGCTTAACAGTTTCCAATCTTATCACTGTAAACTTAAAACAACTTAGTCTTTTTAATAAAAATTAATTAGATTGGAATTCAATACATTAGGAGGTGTTTAAAATCAAAAGACATAATAAAAAATGGACTATATTTATAATATTCCTCATAATATTAAATGTAGTTCTTTTCCCAATAATAAATACAGCAGATGAAGAGACTTCCCTTGAAACCATAGAAGATAAGTTACTAAGTATAACAGAAGAGGAGAAGGAGATTTTAGAATTTCTTTTTATTCAGGTTCAAGAGATTGAAGAATTAGAAAGAGAAGAAAAAAGTTTAAGTGAAGAATTGAATATAATGCAATTTGAAATTGAGAATTTAGAAGATAGAATAAATTCAGAGGAATTATCTTACAATAATTATAAAGATGTTTTAAAGGAAGTTCTAAAAACCTACCAGAGAATGGGGCCAGGATCCTATATAGAAATAATTTTAAGTTCTAATAGCATTACAGATTTGTTTAATAGAATTAATACTTTGAGAGATTTAACTAAAGGAACAGGTTCACTATTAGAGGATTTGGATGACAGTCTAGCTAAACTATCATTACAAAAAGAAAATTTGGCTGAAAAGTTAAGCGAATTAGAAAACAAGCAAGTGGCACTAAGGGCTGCAATAGATAAAAAAGCTCAGGTTATAAAAACAAAAGAAGATTATCTGATTTCTTTAGCTGATGATAAAGATTACTATTTAGAACGTCTGGCGGATATGAATAATGCTATGAATGAATTGAAAGCTATTATAATAGAACTATCTCAGGAATTTACTCAGTTAATAGAAGGAGCTAATTTCCCAGAAGATGCAATAAAACTTGAACTTTCAATTTCAGGTATGAAGGGTTCGATTGATGAAGATATTTTTAATAAGATAATATCTGAACATCCAGGCTTTCCTGAAATGGAATTTGAATTTAAGCCAGGCAAAGTAGAGTTGACAATTCCAGAAAGAAATGTATTCTTTGCTGGTAATTTTATAGTAATAGATGGGAAATCCTTAGAATATAAAATTTCTGAGGGAAGTATATATGATTTAAAATTAGAAAAAAGCAGTATAGAAGACTTGTTTAGTTCAGGTTATTTTATATTAAATTTAGAACCCTTAATTGATAAAAATACTATAAAATCTATTGAATCAAAGAATGGATATATGGAATTAGGAATAGGAATAAAATTATTTTAGCATTGGAGAGATGAGTATGATAAAAGCTAAAGATGTTTCCCTAGTTTATAGTGATGGTACCATAGGACTTAAAGAGTTTAGTTTAAATGTTGATCCTGGGGAGACCTTATATATTACTGGCCCTAGTGGTTCTGGAAAGACTAGCCTTTTAAAACTGTTAATGGGCATAGAATCTCCTACTACAGGAAATTTAATTGTGTTAGACAAACCAATGAATAATGCTTCAGAGAGGGATATAAGAAAACTAAGAAGAGAAATTGGAATAATCTTCCAAGAATTCAAGATAATAAAGGGCAGAACTGCCTATGAAAATGTAATGATGGGTTTAAGATTTTTAGACATACCTTCAAAAGAAATGAAAGAAAGAGCTATAAAAATCTTAGACCAAGTTGGGTTAGGACACAAAATTCATGCCAAAGTAGAGAATCTTTCCTGGGGAGAAAATCAAAGAGTGGCTATTGCCAGAGCGCTGGCTAGAAAGCCAAAGTTAATTTTAGCTGATGAACCTACTGGGAATTTAGATTTAGACAATGCTCATAATATTTTAAATTTATTGATTGGCCTAAAAGATGAAGATACTACAGTGATTATTACTACGCATGCTACCCATCTTTTAGAAGGTATAGAAGAAGGCATATTTATAAGCATAAGAAATGGACAAATAGTTGTAGAAAAGGCTGGTGTTTAAAATGTTTAAAAATTATTTCTTCAATATTAAATATTTTTTAAAAGAAGCCCGTACTATTTTCAAAGTAGACTTATTGTCCAATATATTTTCTATTCTTAGTATAAGCTTTATACTACTAATCCTTGTAATGATCATTTCAGGATTATGGGTAAGTACTGAATTAGTCCTTACCTTGGAAAAAGAAGCTGAAATTAATGTATACTATAAAGATGATTTACAACTAAAAGAAATAAATAAATTATCTAAAAATATAAGCAGTATAGATGGAGTTACAGCAACTGGAATTATAAGTGAAGATGAATCTTTCAGTAGAATGGAAGACATATTAGGCAAAGAAGCAAAGGTACTTGAATACTTCCAAGACAATCCCTTTAGTTCTTTTATAGAAGTGAAAATAGATATATTAAAATTAGACCATGTTTTGGAAAGTATAAATGATATAAAAGAAGTTCAAAGTATAAGAGATAATAGAGAAGTTTTAGATAGATTAAGTGAAATCACAGTACTATTAAAATTCTTAAGTCTATTATTTATAACAGCTATAGGCATTTCTACCATAGTAGTAATTTCTCATATAATTAGACAAGGTATATATAATAATAGAGATATGATAAATACTTTAAAACTATTAGGAGCTCCAAATTCATTTATAGGACTGCCATTTTTGTTGGAGGGCTTATTACTTACTTTATTTGGAGGATTACTAGCAGGAGTTTTATCCAACTTAGTTATAAATTATGTTTACAGCCAAATGCTAGGTTCTTTACCCTTTATACCTTTACCTGATAAGGCAACTTTAATTTGGAGTATAAATATTTTAATCCTTTTATTAAGTGGAGCTTTAGGAGTTATAGGTAGTATTTTTGGATTAAGATCTGCTAAATCCAATTAATTAAATTTAGATTATCCTTTGGACTAATTTTATTATGCTACTTGAGACTATGGTATACTTGTTTTAAAATAGAATATATGGAGGAGATAAATCATGATTAATGAAAAAAGAGTACTGGAACGGTTTTTAGAATATGTACAAATTGATAGTCCTACTAAGGAAGAATTGAATTTTGCAAACTTTTTAAAAGATGAAATGATAAGATTAGGTCTCGAAGTTTATATGGATGATGCAGGAGAAAAAGTCGGTAGTAATTCAGGCAATTTAGTAGGAAGGTTAAAAGCTAATTGTGAAGGGGAAACTATTTTATTTAGTTCCCACATGGACACAGTAAGCCCAAGTAGGGGTATAAAACCACAAATTAAAAATGGAGTAATATATAGTGATGGAACTACTATTTTAGGTGGAGATGATAAAGCAGGAATAGCTGCAATAATGGAAGCTTTGGAAATTATAAAAGAAAGTAAAATGGCTCATGGTGAAATTGAAGTAGCTTTTACCATATTCGAAGAAGGTGGCTTATTTGGGGCTAAAAATTTGGACTATAGTAAATTAAATGCAAAAAAAGCTTTTGTAATGGATAGTGGTGGGGCTCCAGGAGTTATTATTGTACAAGGACCTGCTCAAAATAAAATAGATGCTAAATTTATTGGTAAAGAGGCTCATGCTGGTGTAGAACCAGAGAAAGGGATTAGTGCTATTCAAATGGCTAGTGAAGCTATTAGTAAAATGCACTTATTACGAATAGATAATGAAACCACAGCTAATATTGGATCGATTTCTGGAGGTAGTGTTACAAACATTGTGACCAAAGAAGTAGAAATTAAAGCAGAGGCTCGAAGTTTAGAGAATAGTAAATTAGAAAAACAAACAAATCATATGGTTAAATGTTGCCAAGATGCAGCGGAGAAATTTGGTGGTAAAGTAGAGCTTAGTGTAGAAAATGTTTATGGTGCATTTAAAATAGATGATAATCATGATCTGGTAAAATCAGTAAAACAAGCTTGTGAAAACTTAGGCTTCCATGCAGAGACAAAAACCTCAGGGGGAGGGAGTGATACAAACATCTTAAATATCAATGGTATTGAAGCTATAAATCTAGGTATTGGTGGAAGCAATCATCATAGTTTAGAAGAAAGCATAAAAATCATAGATTTAGAAAATGCCGCTCGTTTAGCCTTAGAAATTATCAAAGTTCATTCAAAATAAAAAGTGTTAGAAATAATATATTAAGGAGGTGTATTTTGGATAATAAAATTGAATTTATTGCAAAGCAAAAAAGTATAGCCCTAATCGCCCATGATAATATGAAAGATGAATTAATCCTTTGGGCAAAAAAGAATAAACATATATTAAGTAAGCATTTTTTATGTGGTACGGGTACTACTGCAAGTTTAATATCAGAACATGTTCAATTACCAGTTAGAGCATTTAAATCAGGCCCACTAGGTGGAGATCAACAAATAGGCGCAAGAATATCAGAAGGCAATATAGATATAATGATATTCTTTTGGGATCCATTAGAAGCACAACCACATGATCCAGATGTTAAGGCCTTGCTTAGGATAGCAGTATTGTATGATATACCTGTAGCCAATAATAGAGCTACAGCAGATTTCATCCTATCATCTCATTTTATGAATGAAGAATATGCTAGAAAAGTAATAGATTACAAGAGTATTTTAAAAAAGGACCAAACTTATCACATTGAGTAAGCTGCTAAATAATATTTGTATGGAAAAATTCAAAAATACTTTTAAATATGCTTGCATTATGTATTAATACGTGTTATCATGTAATGGAAGCTTTAATTCAGAAGTAAATAATTAATACACAATAAT
>CAYZDC010000012.1:0-9186 GCA_964477045.1 uncultured Tissierellaceae bacterium
GCAGGATATATTCCACAATAAACCATAGGAAGTACCTTTTTATATCCTGGTAAGGCTTCTTTAGTAGGGTTTTCGTTTTCAGTAATTGTATCTCCTACATTGGCTTCTCTAACATTTTTAATACTGGCTGTTATAAATCCAACTTCCCCAGGTTGTAACTTATCTAGGACAATATGTTTATTAGTATTAACACCAACTTCTGCAACTTCAAATACCTTTCCAGAAGCCATTAATCTTATTTCCATACCTGGTTTTATAGTTCCCTCAAATACTCTAATATAGCATATTACACCTTTGTAACTATCATAAAAGCTATCAAAAATAAGAGCTTTTAATGGAGCATTAGGGTCTCCTATAGGAGCTGGCACATTTTTCACTATTGATTCTAATACAGCTTCTATATTTAGTCCGTCTTTAGCAGATATTAAAGGTGCATCTGAACAATCTATCCCTATTATATCTTCAACCTCTGCTTTAACTTCTTCAGGTCTTGCACTTGGCAGGTCAATTTTATTGATTACTGGTATTATTTCTAGGTCTTGATCTAAAGCTAAATAAACATTGGCTAATGTTTGCGCCTCTATTCCTTGAGTTGCATCTACTATAAGAACTGCTCCTTCACAGGCAGCTAAAGATCTAGATACTTCATAAGTAAAGTCTACGTGGCCAGGAGTATCTATAAGGTTTAGTATATAATCTTCTCCATTTTCAGCTTTATAGTCTAGTCTAACCGCCTTTAATTTTATGGTTATTCCTCTTTCTCTTTCTAAATCCATATTATCTAAAACTTGTGATTGCATTTCTCTGGATGTTAACATTCCTGTTTTTTCTATTAATCTATCAGCTAATGTAGATTTACCATGGTCTATATGAGCGATAATTGAAAAGTTTCTTATATTTTCTTGTTTAACCTTTTGCATAATTTTCCTCCTTAAAGAATCAAATAACTCTAGATGATTATAGCAAATTTTCCTAAATAAGTAAAACAAAAGACCAGCTGCTGGTCTTTTTGAAGACATATTTTGTTATTTTATCTTTCCAAATCTTTTGTCTATTGGATAATATCTAAAACCCGTTACTCCTTTTATTGAATCTAATGGTATACTGCCAAAATATCTACTATCTTTGCTGGCACCTTCTAATCTATTATCTCCTAATACAAATGCATAGCCTTGGGGAACAAGCCAAGTATCTTCATTGTATATATGGGTAAAAGAATCATCGTCTATATAAGGCTCTACCAATAATTCGCCATTTAAATATACCTTGCCTTCAGAGATCTTAATCTTATCCCCTTCTAAGCCAATCACTCTTTTAATATAGTCTTTATCAGCATTGTCAGGTGCTTCTAAAACTACTACATCCCCCCTAGATGGACCTGAGAAATAAAGTGGTACTCTAACAGCAAAAAGACGATCCTTTTCTTTTAATGTAGGATACATAGAGTTTCCTAAAACATAAGTAGAATTAAAGACAAATGTTTTTATTAATACAGCTATTACAATAGCTGTTGCTATACTCTTTACCCATTCTATAGTTTCATTTTTACTTTTATCCTTTTCTTCCAAAACAATTCCTCCAGTTTCACCTTTACAACTTCTATTATACCACTAGTGAATTTTAATTAATAGGATATTCTTATAAACTAATAGAACAAATTAATATTACTCTCAATAATTTTCTAAATTATAATATTTATAATCCTTGCTTTCTAAAGCTTTACATGATAAAATATTTCTTGTTAGATTATAGGAGGTGAACGAATTGGCAAATATTAAATCCGCAAAGAAAAGAATCTTAATTACTGAAAAAAGAACTGCCCTTAATAAAAGCAAAAAAACGGAAATTAAGACATATATTAAGAAATTCGATAATGCTGTAGCTAGTGAAGAGTTTGACGAAGCAAAAGCATTACTTAAAGTTATTGATAAAAAATTAAAAAAAGCTGCTACTCACAATATACTGCACAAAAATGGTGCAGCAAGAAAAGTAAGTAGATTAACTAAAAAACTAAACAGCGTAATGTAAACAAAACTTCGGGTAGCCGAAGTTTTATTTTTTTTAATGTTTTTTAATTTTTATTGCAGATTTCCACTATAAGCATTTCCATAAGAATCTTTTCATCTGTAGCTGTAGTTTTCAATTGTTTATCTAAATATAATATATTATCCAGTGTATGCTCTAATTGTAATATTGTAAATTCTCTTGATTGAAATGTTATTTTAGAATATTCATAGCTTTTTATCCCAAGCTTGTCTTGTATTTCTCCTTCTCCATATCCCTTGTTTTTATATAATTTATACCCTAGCATAAGTCTTATTTGCCTTGTTATCATTACTAATATTCTTTGTATAGGTTCATTTTGTATATACATATTATTGAAAATTACCAATGCATTATGGCTATCTCCCTTATTGATTGCTCCTAATAGGTCGAAGATGTTGGTATCTATAGATTTTATAAGTACTTTGCTAATATCATCTTTAGTAATTTCCTCTGTGGAAGAATAATTCACTAATTTCAACAATTCATTTTCTAAGTCATAAAGAGTAAGATTGGTATTTCTACTGGTATATGCTGTTTGTTGAGTAAAGAAATTTAAATTAGAAAAGTTCATAAATCGATTGTTCTTTTTAAGGATTTTTTCCACCCACATGTTTAAATCCTTACCCTTTAAATTTGAAAATTCAACTACTTTATCTTGTTTATTAAAATACTTGTAAATTCTATTTGACTTTTTTATATTATTTCCCATTAGGATTAATAATAAATATACTCCTAGATTGTCTAAGTATTGGTAAAACTCACTTTCCCCTCCATTTCCTTCATTTTCTAAAATTGTATTAATATCTTTTACTATTACAATTTTTTTGCTGCTCATAAAGGGTAGAGTTTCACATGCATTAATAATCGTATCTAAACTAGCATCTTTTCCTTCTATTATGGTAAGGTTTAAAGCCTCTAGAGAAGAGTCGATATATTGTCTTTTCAATAAATCTAGAGTTTCATTCATAAGATATTCTTCTTCTCCATAAAATAAATAAGAAGACTTAATATTATTTTCTTTTACATCCTTTAAAAAATTATTATAATTCAATTATGCCCAACTCCTTATTAGTCTTAATATATATTTTAATCCATAGGTATGATATGAAAATATAAAGAAGGATAAAATTAAACATTATTATATTTCTCCCTACATTATAGAACAAATCTATTTTCTCATTTTTTATATAAGAAGATATACTATAATTTTCTTTATTTAACTTTACTTTAACTCTTCCATTTTCATCTGTTCTGTATAGAGTAGAATTAAAGTCATTGTATCTATTTACAACTTCATTACTAGGATGATTGTGTAAATTGTTTCTTCCAACTGAGATAATGCTTACGGAGGGTCTCAGTATTTCTAAAAAGTTTTCTGTTGAGGATGTTTTACTTCCATGATGGGGAACTTTTAAAATATCTATATTGGTATTTAATTTTTCTGCAATTAATGGTTCTACTTCTCTCTCTATATCTCCAGTTAATAATACTTGTGTATTATAATAAGTAAGTAAAGCAACCAAAGACATATTATTTTCATTATCACTTATAGTTTTATCTGGCCATAAAATCCACAATTTTGTGTTTTTATCTAATATTAATCCTTGTCCTTGCTGTACTATTTGTATAGGCAAATTATTATCTTTAGGTAAATAAGAAGCTATAATATTATCAACTTTTAGTTTTTCTACTAATAAAGGCAGCCCCTGACAATGATCTGCATGGAAATGAGTAATAAATATAGCTTTTAACCTGTTTATACCTAGTTTTTCTAAATATGGCAAAGTAATGTTCTTGCTAATATCATAGGTAGATTCTACTGCACTGCCACCTGTATCCATTAGATAATCCCCCGCTTTAGTTCTAATAAGAATAGAATCACCTTGTCCTACATCAATAAAATGTAATTCAATAGAATTATCTCTATAAATCATTATAAAATTTATCATAATTAGAAAAATCAGGTAAAGAGTAATGGTCTTTACAATAGGTTTTTTGAAGCTTTCTATATGGATTACTCTTAGTATAATTAATAATAGGATAAAATATAAAATTATAGTAGTAAATTCTGGAGAATATACCTTAGTTACAATTGATGGAATAAATCCCAGTATCATTTCTTGTAATGAGAGCATAAAGTTTAAAGCAGGCCCTATAATCATATTTAAAAAAGGTACTAAATAAAAGCTTGCCACCATAATAAATCCTAAAATAAGTGCAATAGAAAATATAGGTATTAATATAAGATTGGCTATTATGCTAAGCATACCAATTCTATTGAAATAGTAGGCTTGAAATGGCAAAATCCCAAGATTTACAGCCAATAGTGAGGATAAACTACTTATTAATTTGCCTTTATATGGATAAAATACTTGTTTTATATAAGGAGTAAAAAACACAATGGAAAATGCAGCTACAAAGGATAATTGAAATCCTATATTAAATAAATAATAAGGATTAATAGCTAAAAGCAAAAAACAAGCTAAAGACAGTGTATTTATCCAGTCATAAGGTTCATGTATAATAGATGAATACAATAGCAATGAAAGCATAATACTAGCTCTGAGAATAGATGGAGGATAAGCTACTAAAAATCCATAAGTCCAAATAATTCCTAAAGTTAAAAAGATATTTATTTTTCTTTTTACTCCTAGTCTTGAAAAAATATAGATTAAAAATCCAGATATAATTCCAATGTGCAATCCCGAAATAGCCATAACATGAGCAAGGCCTAATTCTCTATAAGTTTCTAGGCTATCTTCTTCTAAATATGAAGATTCTCCTAATATAATACTAGTAATTAGTTTGCTATTGGAGGGATTTAAATATGTGGTGAATAAATTTTCTATATCATTTTTAAACCTTTCTTTTATTCTATATTTGAAATGGTCTTCATTTTTTATTATATTTATTTGATAATCTTTTATTGTCATTGTAGTATAGATCTTTTGAGATAATAGATTTAATCTATAATTATAGAGTTTGGGATTAGTGTTTTCCATTCCCTCTTTTAATATACCATTGAAAAGGATTATATCACCTAATTTTAAATCTTTTTCTGATATAAGTGTTAACATTAATCTTTCACTTGAAAGCCTATTATTATTCACCGAATTTATTTTAACTATGTACTTCTTATTAGGGGAACTAGTCACTACTATAGTGTCAATTATGCCTTTGCATTCTATTCTTGTATTTATATATTCGCCTAAGTTAGTTTTATTAGAAAGTGTAAGTAGTATTCCTAGGGCTACAAACAAAAAAAATAAGCTATATTTAATCCTTTTTTCAAATAAAATGCCCAAAATAAACATACAAAGAAAAAGACCCAATATAAGTATTGCAAATCCTGTAGTAATTTGAATATAATAAGCAAATATTATCCCCAAAATAATAGCTAATACTAAAGGTAGAAATGGTCTTTTCATAAACTTCACCTAATCCTTTGTATTTTCCTATATGTATTATATAATTATAACATAAAGCATTAATTAATAAACAAGATTATTTAAGATGATTATGGAAAAAACAGTATTACTATGAAAGGTTAGGTGGTATTATGACAAATAAATTATATATGGAAAATCCTTATTTAAAAGAAATCCATGCAAAAATACTAGAAAAAAAATATAGAGATAAAAAGTACTATATAAAACTTGATAGAACTATATTTTATCCTCATTTGTCTGGTGGACAACCTGGCGATAAGGGCACAATAAATGGATATGAAGTGCTTGAAACAATTGAAGACAATGGCAGTATAATTCATGTGGTAGAAGAAAATATTAGTGGTGTAGATGTACACTTATCAATTAACTGGGATAATAGATTAGATCTAATGCAGCAACATTCCGGTCAACACTTACTAAGCTATTCATTTGACAAATTATTTAATGGACAAACTGTTGGATTTTATATTAGCAAAGACTATGTTTATATAGATATTGATATTGAAAATATTACAGAAGCAGAAATATATCAGGTTGAGATTTTATCAAATAAAATTATTCAATCTAATTTTATGATAAAATCATACTTCGTGGATAAGGAGCAATTAGAAAGTTTGCCACTGAGAAAATCACCAGTAGTGGATTCCCATATTCGTATAGTTGAAATTGATGGACTAGACTATTCTCCTTGCGGAGGTACTCATTTATATAATACTGGAGAATTAGGCCTTATTAAAATCAGAAAGTGGGAACATAATAAAGGCAACACTAGAATAGAGTTTGTTTGTGGAAATAGGGCATTTGAGGATTATAGTTGGAAACATGATTATATAAAAGAAATCGGTTTATTATTGTCTTCAAAGGATAAAGATATACTCCTTAAAGTTACTAAACTCTTTGAAGCAAAAGAAGAATTAGAAAAAGATAACAGAAAAATAAAATCCAGTCTCTACCAGTATATTGCCCAGGATTTTTTATCACAAAGTCAGTTAATTAATGGTATTAAATATATCATGGTAGAAACAAAAGACATGGATTTCAAAGATATTTCTTATATTTCAACCTATCTAAATAATAATAGTGAAAAGTTAATTCAAATTTATGGATTATCTAATGATTTTGAAGGTCAATTTTTTGTAAGTAGAAGCAAAGATTTAGATATAAATCTAAAAGTAATTCTAGAAGAAATAGCTAAGGAATACGAAATAAAAGGTGGTGGCAGTCCAAATACTGTTCAAGGTGGATCCAGTGCTGAAGACTTAAAGTCTATTATTCAAATGTTTTTTGAAAAGCTTAAACAAAATAAACTTTAGGAATCTCTCCTAAAGTTTATTTATTCATTAGCTCTATTTACATTGCGAAGCCTGCCTTTAATTGTTGTTGTTTGCAGTTTTTCTAATACCATTTCACCCTTGCCATTTAAAATCTCTACAAATGTAGATATATCTAAGATGTTAATGATTCCAATATCATCGGCTGTCATTCCTTCAATATTACATAATGTACCTACTATATCTACTGGTCTCATCTTTGTTTTTCTGCCTGCATTTATATGAATTTTTAATATATCTTTATTTAATTCTTCACCTTTTAATTCTTTGATTTCTGGTTTAGATTTCATTTTATCTTCAAAATCACCTAATAACTTTATCAATTCTCTCTTTTCAGGCTTGTCTTTTAAAGAGATCTTTTTTTCTATATAATCTTCTATATCACTTAGAAGCCTCTCATCTCTATGGGTAATAAGACTGATAGCTTTTCCAACTTTTCCTACTCTTCCAGTTCTTCCTATTCTGTGTACATAGGATTCACTTTCAAGAGGTATATCATAGTTTATTATATGAGTGATGTTATCTATATCTATACCTCTAGCTGCAACATCTGTAGCTACTAAGTATCTAAAGTATCCTTGTCTAAAATCTTCCATTACTTTTGTCCTATCTCTTTGTTCCATTCCACCATGGATTTTATCACAGGTATAATTAGCTCGACTTAATTCTATAAATATTTCATCTACTTTTTCTCTAGTATTAGCAAAAATTATACAAGTATCAGGATTCTCAAGGATAGTAATATCTTTTAATATTCGAATTTTGTCACTTTCTTCCACTAAATATCCTTCTTGTTCTATTATATCTACTGTTACATTTTCATCTTCTATTTCTATATATGTGGGATCTTTCATATATTTGTCACACAAATTTCCTATGTCAGCTGGTAATGTGGCAGAAAATAACATGGTTAATCGGCCCTGTGGAAGCTGGTTAATTACAGTTTCTATTTGTTCTAAAAAACCCATATTAAACATTTCATCTGCTTCATCTATTACAAGATATTTGATATTTGAAATATCCAGTGTTTCTTTATCAATGTGATCAATTATTCTACCAGGGGTTCCTACTACTATATGAGTTTTTTGTTTTAATTCTCTTTGTTGATTGTAAAAGGGAGCTCTACCGTAAACAGCTGCTACTTTTAATCTTTTAAATCTACCAATATTAAAAAAGTCTTCTCTTACTTGCATAGCTAATTCCCTAGTAGGAGTTAAAACCAAAGCTTGAGGTCTATTTTCTTCCCAATCTACACTTTCACATATAGGTATAGCAAATGCTGCTGTTTTTCCACTTCCTGTCTGTGATTTAACCACTAGATCTTTACCATCTAAAGCTATGGGTATAACTTTTTCTTGTACTTTAGTGGGACTTTTATAATTTAATATATCTATGGTTTCTAATAATTCACTACTTAATCCGTAATCTTTAAAACTTTTCACTAATTATCAACTTCTTTCTTATTGGTTGGTGTTATTATATTTTTCAATATCTAGATTTTGCAATGTCTCTGGTAGTGCAGAATCTGCACTACCAGAAAATTATGATGCTTCTACATGGGCAAACTGACTGTTATATAGTTCTTCATAAAAACCATTTTGTTTTAATAATTCATCATGACTACCTTGCTCTATAATATCTCCATCTTTCATTACTAGGATTAAATCTGCATCTCTTATGGTAGAAAGTCTATGAGCTATTATAAATGAAGTTCTACCTACCATTAAGTTTTCCATAGCCCTTTGTATAAGCACTTCTGTTCTAGTATCTACTGAAGAGGTTGCCTCATCTAAAATCAAAATTCTAGAGTCTGATAGTATAGCTCTGGCTATTGTTAATAGTTGTTTTTGTCCCTGAGATATATTGTCAGCTTCTTCATTTATCAACATATTATAGCCTTCAGGAAGTGTTTTTATAAATCTGTGTGCATGGGCAGCTTTAGCTGCACTAATTACTTCTTCATCTGTTGCATCTAATCTTCCATATCTTATATTTTCCATAATAGTACCACTAAATAGCCAGGTATCTTGAAGTACCATACCAAGTTTATCCCTTAGATCAGTTCTTGTAAATTCATTTATATCATGTCCATCAATTAGTATTCTGCCACTTTGTAAATCATAGAATCTCATTAATAATTTTACAATAGTTGTTTTCCCAGCTCCAGTTGGTCCTACTATTGCTACTTTTTTACCTGGTTGGATATTAGCTGAGAAATCATTAATTATTATTTGATCTTCATTATATCCAAACTTTACATGTTCAAATTCTACATGTCCTTGAACATTTTCTAATTCAGTAGGATTCTCTGTTTCTTTTATTTCTTCACTTTCTCCTAAGAATTCAAATACTCTTTCAGC
>CAYZDC010000012.1:9196-25712 GCA_964477045.1 uncultured Tissierellaceae bacterium
CTACTGTAGATTGGAGCACGTTTGATATTTGTGCAACTTGAGCTATTGGTTGAGTAAAGTTTCTTATATATTGGATAAAAGACAAGATATAACCGACTTCAATTATATTTCTAACTGCTAAATATCCTCCTAAAATTGAAACAACTACATAGCCTATATTTCCAATGAACATCATAATAGGCTGCATCATCCCAGATAAAAATTGAGATTTCCAAGCGGAATCATAAAGTTCCCCATTAATTTCTCTGAATTCTGTAATTACTTCTTCTTCAGCGTTAAATGTTTTCATAACATTGTGACCACTATATACTTCTTCCACATGACCGTTAACTTTTCCTAGTGATGCTTGCTGGGCAACAAAATACTTTTGTGACCTTTTTACAACATTTATAACCAGAAATAGTGACACTGGTAAGATTAATATGGCAACTAAAGTCATTTGCCATGATATTGATATCATCATAATAAGTACACCTATTATAGTTGTAGTAGATGTAATTATTTGACTCATACTTTGATTTAAAGATTGACTTACTGTATCAACATCATTTGTAACTCTTGATAATACTTCCCCATGGGTTCTTGTATCAAAATATTTAAGGGGAAGTCTATTTACTTTTTCTGATATTTCTCTTCTTAGTTTGTATGATACGTCTTGTGCGACCCCTGTAACAATAAATCCTTGTACATAAGAAAATACTGTAGAAGTTACATACAATCCAATTAGAATTTTTAATGTAGTAGCTATAGCTTGAAAATCTATACCAGCATTTTCAACTCCTGATATTTTAGATACTAATCCTTCAAATATATTTGTTATAGCACCACCTAATATTTTAGGCCCTGCTATTGAGAATGCAGAACTACCGATTGCAAATAATAAAACTAATAGAAGTTTTAAACTATAAGGCCTTAGGTAATCTCGAAGTTTTTTAAAAGTTTCTTTGAAGTTTTTTGGTTTTTCTACTGACCTTCCCATACGGCCCATTGGGCCTCCTCTTGGTCCTCCAGTTGATTTTTTTTCACTCATATGGCAAGCTCCTCCTCTGATAACTGTGATAAAGCAATTTGCTTGTAAACATCACAGGTTTTTAGAAGTTCTTCATGGGTTCCGGTACCTACAATTTTTCCTTCATCAAGAACTATTATTTTTTCTGCATTTCTAATTGTGTTAATCCTTTGTGCAACAATCAATATTGTTCTATTGGATAATTCTTTTTCCATAGCATTTCTTAAATTCATATCTGTTTTATAGTCTAAGGCTGAAAAACTATCATCAAAAATAAATATCTTAGGTTTTTTCGCTAATGCTCTGGCAATTGAAAGTCTTTGTTTTTGACCGCCAGAAACATTTGTCCCAGCTTGGGAAATTTCATTTTCTAAACCTTTTTCCTGAACAAAGTCTTTAGCTTGAGCTACTTCTATAGCAGTTAAAATATCCTCTGAACTTACATCATGATTTTTACCATATTTTAAATTACTTTCAATTGTTCCTGAAAACAACATACTTTTTTGTGGTACAAATCCTATTTTATCTCTTAGATCCTGTAAGAGTACATCTTTTATATTAATACCATCTATAGTTATTTCACCTTCAGTAACATCAAATAACCTAGGTATAAGATTGATTAAAGTAGACTTTCCGCTTCCTGTACTACCTATAAATGCAGTTGTTTCTCCAGGCTTTGCAGTAAAGTTTATATCTTTTATTACACATTCTTCAGCTCCTGAATATTTAAAGCATACATCTTTAAATTCCAACAATCCTTTTATATCTTTTTTAAACTCCGCTGGATTTTCAGGGTTTGTAATTAATAATTCAGCATCTAAAATTTCTGCAATTCTGTTTGCAGATACGGAAGCTCTTGGTAATATTATTGAAACCATAGATAACATTAAAAAGCTCATTATTATCTGCATAGCATATTGAATAAATGCCATCATATCTCCTACTTGTATTGCTCCTTGATCTATTTGTTTAGCTCCAACCCATACTATGAGAAGCATTACCATATTCATAATAAACATCATTGATGGCATCATAGTAACCATTATTCTAGATACAAATAAATTTGTACTTGTTAAGTCTTTATTAGCCTGATCAAACTTCTTTTCTTCATGCCTTTGAGTATTAAATGCTCTTATAACCAAAGTACCATTAAGTGATTCTCTCATTACTAAATTCACTTTGTCTACAAGTTTCTGAACTATTTTAAATTTTGGTAATGCTACTGCAAAAAGAGTAAGTACTAAAACAGATATTGCAGCTACTCCTATGCCTACAATCCAGGCCATTGATGTGTTAGTTTCTAAAACTTTTAGCACTCCACCAATACCCAATATTGGGGCATAAAATACCATTCTAAGCAACATTACAGTAAATTGTTGAATCTGTTGTATATCATTTGTACTTCTAGTTATTAAAGAAGCTGTAGAGAAATTGTTAAATTCTGCATTTGAAAATGATGTAACTTTTTGAAATACCTTGTCTCTTAAGTTTCGCCCTAAAGAGGCAGCAACTCTAGATGATAAGAAGCCAACACTAATAGATGCGGTCATTCCAATTAGAGCAATTATTAACATTATTCCACCTATATTTAATATATATCTAGATTGAGTCTTTTGAATTTCTATTCCTATTGCTTCATACTCTGTCTTAATATAATTTGTGGCAGATTGGACTATCATATTCTCTGGTAAAATTTCAAATTGCTTATCTATTTCAGCTTTCATAATATTAAATTGTTCCTCTGGTAAATTTTGGATTACAATAAAAGGGTTTGCCCCTTCTGGAAAATTGGCAAAGGGATTATCCATTAAATTTCCTTCACTAGATAATATGCCTTGAGGCGCTCCCATCTCTATACCTAATACAGTTAACATAGCTTTACCTAAAAATGAATTCATTTCTTCAATGTCTTCTTCTGACTCAGTGTCTAATAGAAGTAAGCTTTCTTCCTTAAGTAAAGGATACTTTTTAGAAAAATCTTCAAATTCTTTCTGGCTTAAATTATCTTCATTTATGATTTTAAAACTCTTGTCTACTAATTCTCTTTGTTCTTCATTTAAAAATAATTTTACTTTTTGTAATTCTGCCTCTCTTATGACTTCCGGCACTGCATTTTCAATACCACTTTGCTGAATTCCAACATTTACAATGTTAGACATATATTCTGGTAGTGCAAGATCTGTCCTTGCTTGAAAAAACAATAAGCCTATTATTAATAAAATAATCAGTACAAAGGGCTTCATTTCTTTTATAATTTTAAACATATTTACCTCCTACTAATTTAATTTTTCTGTATCATTTGCTACAATCAGATTGTCTTTCATTTGAAGCAGCAAACTTCTTAAGAGAATTTCTTCATCTGGTGTAAAATTTCCAAAACATTCTTTTTCAATTTTATTCATTACATTTTTTGCTTTTTCACAATGTTCTAACCCATTTTCAGTAATATATACTCTAGATACTCTTCCATCTTCATTATCTTGCTTGCGTATTACTAAATTTGCTTTTTCCATTCTTTTTAACATAACTGTAATAGTAGAAGGTTTTACTTGTAATAAATCTGCTAATTCCTTTTGGCTTAACCCATCTCTCTTACTCAAAATAAAAAGCATGGGTGGTTGCCCATGATATATACCAATCTCATCTAAAAGTACATGACTACGATAGTAATGTAATCTATTAATTTCTAAGAACAAATAATATAGTGAATCCTTATTTATTATACCCAATATTTTCTCCTCCTAACTTAGTTAGTCGACTAAGTTTAATCAAGTAAAAAAAGCGACTGAAGTCGCTTTTTCCTATGGCGGGAGTATGTGGGAATCGAACCCACCTAAGAAGCTATTAACCCCTCACGCTAGTTTTGAAGACTAGAGAGCCCACCAGAACTCATCTACCCCCATATTATACAATCTCTTGGAACTATTTTATTATAGCACAAATTATATTTGTGTCAAGATTATAAAACTCCATCATCTTTTAATACTTGGATTAATGCTTCCACTACTGCTCCTTCATATTTGCTGCCTTTTAAACTGATTAATTCTTCAGCAGCTACACTAGGTGTCATTGCTTTTCTATAAGGTCTATCGGAAGTCATGGCATCATAGGAATCAGCTACAGCTATTACTTTAGCCTCAATTAAAATTTCTTCATCTGTAATATTATTTGGATATCCAGAACCATCATTTCTCTCATGATGTTGCCTAATTATTTCTGATAGCTTTTCATAATATGTTTTAGAAACCACCTCTGCACCCCATGCTGAATGGTTCTCCATTATTTCAAATTCTTCATCTGTAAGTTTCCCGGTTTTTTTTAAAATTTCATCTGGAACATTGATTTTCCCAATATCATGAAATAAAGAAGCAAATCCTATGTTTTCTATTATTTCTTTTGACAACCTCATTTTATTTCCAATTTTTAATGCATAGTCTTTTACTCTACTAGTGTGTCCATGAGTGTAAATATCCTTTTCTTCAACAATCTTAGCTAATTCAGTTAATTCTTTTATTGTAGAGCTAAGATAATGGAAAACAGGTTGAGTTGAAAAATATAATAATTTAACATCAGTAATAGTTTGAAATTGTACATGTTCATCTAAATGGTGAACATAAAAATAATCATCTTTGCTTAAACTTACCTTTGTTTTGTTCTTTTCAATTTCTAATTTACCATCTAATATATAAAAAAACTCCATAACATCACTGTATTCAGCAGGTTCTATAAATACAATTTCATTTGCATCTACTTCTTGAATCATAACTTCAGCCCCATCACCTTTACCTAAAAGGCTTAAGTTTGCAAATTTTTGATTGAATTTCTCTTTAAATGTGTGCTTCTTTCCAATATAAAGTCTCTTTTGCATTTTATCTCTCCTATGGAAATATTGAAAAAAAAGGGTATTAATATACCCTTTTTATTACAATATATTTACTCACCATGATACTACTCTTAAAGGGTCTATTAATACTGTTCTATTTCCTATTGTTACCTCAACATACTCGCAAAGAACTATAATACCTTTCTTTGCTGCATTTTTGATGGTTTTCCCTGCTATTTTGTCAGTTTCTTTTACTAACTTACGGATTATTTTATCAATCTCTTTTTCTTGTTTCTTCTCATTTTTGTCGCTTGATAAGACTTCTTCTACATCTTCAATTGCTTCTTGTATAAGCTCTTCAATTTCTTCATTTGTCTCTTCTACTTCTTCCATTACTTCCTCAAGGTTCTTTTGGTAATCATCCTTGATGGCTGCAAATGAGGTAGGCATAATCAATCCTAATACTAATACAATGGTCAAAATCGAACAAATAACTTTTTTCACTTTGTATCCTCCTTTTTTTCTCATATGCCAGAAAAAAACTGTACACAACAGCATACAGCACCTTTTGAAGAATACTCTTCGGCAACCCGGCTATCTTTCAAAGTTTACAGACCCGTGGCTTTGCGTCCTTGCCTTTCGACAAGTTTGCTATTATCGGCAGTAATGAGTTATTAGTTTGATTATATACTAGATTATTACATATATCAACAAAAAAACCAGCATATATAAAATATTATGCGTTTTTAGTAAAATAATATCCTTCGCCCCATTTAGTCATTATATACTTGGTTTCTTTGGTGTCAGTTTCTATTTTTTCTCTTATCCGTCTTATATGAACATCTACAGTTCGTAAATCTCCAAAATATGCATAACCCCATACTAATTCTAATAGTCTTTCTCTTGTGAAAATTTTTCCTGGATTAGTAATTAAAGCATAAAACAGGTCAAATTCTTTGCCAGTTAAATTAATATCTTCAGATTTTCTACTTATTTTTCTGGTAAGTGTATTTATAGTAAAATCATTAATTTGGATTATATGAGGGTCTATTTCCCCTTGACAATAATCAACTCTTCTTAATATGGCTTTAATTCTCGCCTTAAGCTCCAATATATTAAATGGTTTTACCAAGTAATCATCGGCTCCATATTCTAATGCTAAAATTTTATTAAAATCCTCACATTTCTTTGTCAAAATAATAATTGGAACTGAAGATTCTCTCCTAATATCTTTGCATATACTCAAACCACTTGCATCAGGCAACTCCAAGTCCATTAAAATAAGATCATAATCTTTTTTGTTTATTAATTCACTTATGCCTTTTCCTTTTTCTACTGCTTCTATTAAATGATTTTCTTGTTCCAAATCATATTTTAATCCATTCACAAATGATTTATCGCCATCTATAATCAATGTCTTAAATCCCACTAGATCACCTCAAAATCTTTAATTAATTATTAGGGTTCTTTTTTCTTCATCTCTTTTAGTTATCTTCAATCCATCTAAATATTCTAAAATACCTAAAGTTACTTTTCTATTGGCCCCTAATAAATCTCTGCATTGTCCAATTGTAATACTACCATTAGTTTTTATAAATGATTTTATTTTTTCAATGCCCATATTAAGGGTTTTTTCTAAAAGAAATAATTCATCATTGATTTTTATTATCTCTCCATTACTTAATAAGCTATTGAAAACTTCTTCAAATTCAGCTTTTGTTATTTCTAACAATTTAGCTATTTCTTCCTTTTTAGGAGGTAAAAAAGCACTTGAATCCAATAAATGAACCATATCTTTTTTAATCTTAGTTTGTTCTTCATTATATTCAATTTTAAAACTACTTAATTTTATATTCTCTAAGGCTTGAGCTACATCACCTTGGTCAATTAACATTTGGATGAACTTTTCTGCAACTTTAGCTTTTGCATTTTTTAAATACTTGCTTCTAATCTCTTCCATAGACATGCCTGTTCTTAAAGGATATGTTTTATGAAAAGTACTTAGTTCATTTATTATTTTAGTTTTTATATGATTAAAATAATTTATATGAATAGGGTATAATTCCTTTGTTAAATAGAAAATCAATACTTTACCTTCTTTACTTAATTTTTCTACTTCTTCTTTTAAATTTTCTTCTAAAGTAGAACTAGAGGATGAAAGTTCTTTTATAGAAGGAAAATTCTTGCTCTTTTCTTCTATAATATTTTCAATTATGTCTTTTGTATCACCATATTCCTTTATTTCTAATTCCTTAATTATGTCTTCATCAAATCTTTTTCTTTTTGCAGGATTGGATTCTAATACTTCTCCTCCACCTATAGTAAACATAGGTGAGTAAAACCTTAATATAAACTTATCTCCTCTTTTGGCAACTACCTCCTCTTCAAGCCTTAATTGGGCATAGGCTTCTTCTCCAGGAATTAATACTTCTTTATCCAGTAATACCAATCTACAAAGCACTTCTTTTGTTCCTAAATATAATTTTAATCTTGTTCTATTTTCAATTTCTCGGTCTAAGGATTTTAATAATTTTATTTTAACATCTAACATCATGGTCTCAAGCATTGCATTAACTGGTGCTATCATACTACCTCTGTGGAGGTCTTCTTTTTTTGTTCCAGCTAAATTTACTGCTACCCTCTGTCCTCCATAGGCAATTTCAACATCATTGTCATGAACCTGAAGGCTACGAATTCTAGCTTTTTTATCCCCAGGGTATATTTGTACTTCTTCACCTGTTTTAAATTGTCCTGAAAGCAAAGTCCCTGTTACTATAGTACCAAATCCAGAAATACTAAATACTCTATCAACTGGCAATCTAGGCATATCATTATAATCTTTTTCATCTAATTGGGCTGTATACTTATCTACCAATTCTATAACATGTTCAATTCCTTCTCCTTTTGTGGATGAAACACGAACAATTGGACTGCCTTCTAAAAATGTATTTATTAGCTCTTCTTGAATTTCTTCCTCAACTAATTCAATCCATTCTTCATCTACTAAATCACTTTTGGTAAGTACTACAAATCCTTTTTTAATTCCTAGAAGGTCTAAGATAGCCAAGTGTTCTGTGGTTTGTGGCATTATGCCTTCATCTGCTGCAACTACCAACAATACAATATCTATTCCTATTACACCTGCAAGCATACTTTTAATAAATTTTTCATGCCCAGGTACATCTATAATACCTGCTCTTTGGCCGCTTGGCAAATCAAAATAAGTAAATCCAAGCTCAATAGATATACCTCTATCTTGCTCTTCTTTAAGTCTATCCGTATTTCTACCAGTTATTGCTCTGATTAATGTAGTCTTGCCATGGTCTATGTGACCTGCTGTACCAATTATAATATGTTTCATCTATTGCAACTCCTTTTAACTGGATAATCCATTTTCTATAGCACTTACTATAATATCATAATCTTCTTCATTTATAGTTCTTAAATCTAAATAGATTTTGTCCTTGTAAAGTCTGGTTATTATAGGTATTTTATATGCTCTAAGTTTGTTTTCAAATTCTTGAGTACTCTTATTTTTAATCCTTAAAACAATACACTTGGTAGGAAGTTTCTCTAGGGGTAATGAGCCTCCTCCAACTTCGGAAAATTCATCTTTTATTTCTAATTCTATATTATCAGAATTTATTTTATTATTAATTTTTTTCAATAAATCCTCAGCTTTAATGTTTAATATTTCTGGAGTCATGGTTAACATCTTAAGTGTAGGAATATTCTCTATAGCTTTTTTTTCATCTAAATAGTACTTTAAAGTTGCCTCTAATGCAGATATAGTAAATTTATCTACTCTAAATGCTCTAGTAAGTGGGTGTTTCTTCATTTTATCTATATACTCTTTTTTACCTATTATAATTCCAGCTTGTGGTCCACCTAATAGTTTGTCTCCACTAAATGTTACCACATCAACACCTTTATCCAATGATTCTCCTACAGTTGGTTCATATTGGAGTCCATATTTTGATAAATCTATTAATACTCCACTGCCTAAATCTTCTATTAAGGGTATCTTATATTTTTTCTTTAATTCATATAATTCTTTTGAATCTACAGCAGAGGTAAAACCTAATATTCTATAATTAGAGGTATGAACTTTTAACAATGCTCCTGTATTCTCATTTATGGCATTTTCATAGTCATGTAAATGTGTCTTATTTGTACTTCCTACTGAGACAAGTTTTGCACCACTTTGTTCTAAGACTTCTGGTATTCTAAAAGATCCACCTATTTCAATTAATTCACCTCTTGAAACTATTACTTCTTTGTCTTTTACAAGGGCAGATAAAGCTAATAAAACAGCTGCCGCATTATTATTTACTACCATTGAAGCTTCGCCACCAGTTAATTCTTGAATAATTTCTTCAAGATGACTATATCTTGACCCTCTAGTACCACTTTCTAAGTCATATTCTAAGTTAGAATAGTTTAAAGCAATTTCTCTCATATTATTAAAGATTTCTTCATTTATTAGGGATCTGCCTAAGTTTGTATGAATGACTGTTCCTGTTGCATTAACAACTCTTTTTAAACTATATATGTTTTTCTCTATAGCTCTTAATTTTATATTGTTGACTAAATTACTTATAATCTTCTTTATCTCTGCTTCTTCTGAAATATTTTCCTTTATTATAGACCTCAATTCTTCTACTTCTTCTCTTATTGCATCCATAATTATTTTTCTTGGCATATTATCCAATAATTCACTTATATTCTGGTTGTCTAATAATTCATCTACTTTTGGTATTAGAGTAAATAAGTTTTTCTCTTTCATGAAATCCCTTCCTCTTAAATTATTCTACAAGTAAATAATGTTCTTCTTTTTCCACTACTTCTCCAATTATAGCATATTTCGTTGGGGAATTTTCTAATTCTTTTAGCAATTTTCCCGCTTTTGCTTTTGGTATAGCTATTAACAAACCACCAGATGTTTGTGGGTCATATAATATATCCTTCATAGTTTCTGGGATGTGATTTGAAAATTTAACCCCATCTCCAATGTAACTTTTATTATCATAACTTCCTGCAGGTATTAAACCCATATTAGCATATTCTATTGCTTTTTGGATTATTGGTATGTTATTGGAATTAATTTTTATAGTCACTTCAGCTCCAACTGCCATTTCCAATGCATGCCCTAAAAGCCCAAATCCTGTTATGTCTGTAACGCTATTTATACCACCCGTTCTATCCATGGCTTCCTTAGCAAACTTATTTAAGGTAGTCATAACTAACACGGCTTCATCATATGACTCTTTATCTACTAATTGTCCCTTAATGGCAGTATTTATTATACCTAGCCCAAGTTGCTTTGTTAGTATTATAACATCACCTGGTTTGGAATTTGAATTAGTAAATACACGATCAGGATGAACGAATCCAGATACTGACAATCCATACTTAGGCTCATCATCTACTACACTGTGACCTCCCACTAAAAGAGCTCCTGCTTCTGTTACTTTATCATGACCCCCTTTTAATATTTGGCTCAATACAGATGGATCCAGGCAATCTGGAAAACATACTATATTCATTGCTAATTTTGGCTCTCCACCCATTGCATAAACGTCACTTAAGGAATTAGTGGCTGCTATTTGTCCAAAAGTATATGGATCATCTACCACTGGGGTAAAGAAATCCAAGGTCTGAATTAGGGCTAGATCTTTATTTATTTTATAAACAGCTGCATCATCAGATGTTTCCAATCCAACTATTAAGTTATCATCTCTTGTCTTAGGTAAGTGGCGCAAAACTTGCGCCAATATATCGGGGCCGATTTTAGCCGCTCAGCCAGAGGTTTTCGTAAGTTCTGTTAATCTTTTATCCAAAATTATCACTCCTATTTAACTGTAATCAAATCTTTTATTGCTTCATACTTTTTGTCACCAATTCCTGAGACTTGCTTTATATCATCTATAATTTTAAAAACATTAGAGTTTCTATATTCAATTACTCTTAAAGCTAATACTTCTCCAATTCCAGGTAAAGATTCTAACTCCTTTTGGCTACATTTGTTTATATTTATTTTGCCATTAGTATTAGGACTAGATGAAACAATAGTGACTTGTGAATCTATTATATCATCATTTAATTCTTCTCCAACTTTTGGCACATAAATTTTTTCTTCATCTACTAATTTCTTGGCTAAATTTATCCGATCTAAATCTGCTTCTTTTTTTAGTCCTCCTGCTAAATTAATAGCATCAATTAATCTTTTACCCAATTCTATCTCAACTATACCAGGTTTATAGACTTGCCCACTAATATGTACCATTATAATTACATCTTCTTCTATTTCATTATTTTCTTCTTCAATTATAACTGGACTTATAAAATTTAGTGAGTTATTTTCAGCCTTACTAGGATTTTTAAAACTCATTTTAAATACTACCACAGAAACAATAATAAAAACAACTCCTAATATAACTATTCCTTCTTTTTTAGTAAAGTAGTCCATAAATATCCTCCTTAATATAATTTTCCAATCTTGTTTATTAGTGTATTCTCTATAAAAGCTAAATTTCCTTCTTTTATTTTTAATAATTTGTACTTTCCCTTAAAATATTATACTTTTTCTGTTATAATAGTATTATTAGAACAAGGTGGTGGATTATTTGAAGAAAAGAATTATATTAATGGTAGTTATTATGTTGCTATGTACATACTCATTCTCTTTTGCTAAAGACCTAGATCTTAGTGGGGAAAGTGCTATATTAATGGATTATGAAACCTTAGAAATACTCTATGAGAAAAACTCTCATTTAAAACTATATCCTGCTAGCACTACTAAAACTATGACTGCTATTTTAGCCATAGAATTAGGAAACTTAAATGATGTCATTACAGTAGATGAAGAAGTTATTCATCTTACTAAAGGTAGTCATATTGCCTTAGATTATTATGAGGAAATGACTTTAGAAGACTTACTACATGCTCTTTTAATCCAATCTGCCAACGATGCTGCGTTAGCAATAGGAAAGCATATTTCAGGATCCGTAGAAGGCTTTGTCCAATTAATGAATGAAAAGGCTGTAGAGTTAGGAGCTTTGAATACTAATTTTGTAAACCCTAATGGACTTCATGAGGATGAACATGTATCTACCGCTTATGATATGGCTTTGATTGGGAAATACGCAATGGAAAAAGAACTTTATAGAGAGATTATAGTTAAACCTACTTATGTTATTGGCCCTACTAACAAAAAGACAGAGTCAAGAACATTAAGGTCTACAAATCTATTTATTTTAGGTAACGAAAATATTACCTATGATGGCAAAACTGTTCCAATAAAAATGGATGGAGTTATAGGTGGTAAAACTGGAACTACACCTCAAGCTCAACATTGCTTATTCACAGTTGCTGAAAAAGATAATAGGAAATTTATTACTGTAGTTTTGAAAGCTACTGGCAAAGAAGTCTATGCAGACACTCATAAATTAATTAATTATGGAGTGGAAAATTTTCAAAACGCAACATTAGGTTATGCAAATGAATTTATGGGTAATTTCCCCTTAGAGGGAGCTACCGTTCCCTTTGTAGCAGGTATAATCGATAAAGATTTTAGCTACCCAATACTTATAGAAAATTTAGGGAAAATAGAAAATAAAACTATATTAAATAAGGACCTTCAACTACCTTTGTCTGTAGGTACAGTCTTAGGTTCTAAAGAATATTATTTAGACGGAAAATTACTTGGAAGTTCAAATATAATTTCTACTGCTGAGGTTGGTCTTATTCCTACTCCAACGAAGCTTCAAATTATAATTCATTATTGGTACCTAGGAGTGTTTGCCCTTCTTATTGCTATTAGAGTTGTAAGCCTAAGTTCTAAAAAGAAGAAAAGAATAAGAAGAAAAAGAGAAAGAAGTATTTATTCATATCCAATAAAATAACCTGGTCAATTGACCAGGTTTTATTTTTTCTTTTATTTTGTAATTGCTATTGCTTCAATTTCTATATTACCACCTTTTGGTAATTTGGAAACTTCAACCAAACTTCTAGCTGGTTTGTGGTTAGTAAAAAACTCAGCATAAACTTCGTTTATTAATGAAAAATTGTTTATGTCCGCAACAAATACAGTTACTTTAACTACATCTTCCAGTGTAGCTCCACCTGCATTAAGTACTGACCTAACATGTTCTAAGGCCAATCTTGTTTCTGCTTGAATATCACCGGTTAATAATTCTCCTGTTTCTAAAATAAATGGTAGTTGACCTGATGTAAATACCATGTTTCCAGCTTTAACTCCTTGTGAATATGGTCCAACTGCACCAGGTGCTTTGTCTGTAGCTAATAATTCTAATGACATTATTCCATCTCCTTTAAGTTTTCTCTTTCTTTAGAGTCTGACCATAGTCTGTCTAAGTTATAATATTCTCTCTCTTCTTTATGAAAAACATGTGCTATGATATCGCCAAAATCTAATAGAATCCATCTAGCACTATTATATCCTTCTCTACTAGTTTTTTCAAATCCTGCTTGAGTCATTTTATCTTCTATTTCATCTGCTATACTCATTACTTGATTAGATGAATTCCCGCTTACTATAACAAAATAATCTGCAATTGGTGTCATACTAGCAATATTTAAGACTTTCATATCTAGGCCTTTCTTGTCTTCACAAGCCTTTTTTATTATTTCTAATTTAGTTTCGATTTCTCTCAAAAATACACCTCCCTTGGTTTATCTAACTTATTATTAATAATATATTTCAAGTACTAACTGATTTCTTGCTTCTAAGGTATTAGGATGGATAAGTCTATTGTTTTCTACTAAATATAATATGGTATCATTCATAGCCATTAAAATACTCATATTTAGGTCTTCAAATGCCATAGCTCTTATGGTGTCGATTCTAGGATAATTTCTTTTAGGCTCTATATAATCTGCTATATATATAATTTTATCCAAAAGCGACATATTTATTCTGCCTGTGGAATGGTAATAAATTGCATCTAGAATTTCAACATCTGATACACCATACTCTTCTTCTGCTACTTTAGCACCTATAGGACCATGTAATATTCCCATATTATTCTTCCATATATTATCTAAAATTATATCAAAATCTTCTATTTTTTTCAACAAGCTAATTTTACTTGAGTATTTTGCGCAATCATGTAGAAGTGCCGCGGTTTTTACTTTGCTCATATCCGCCCCATAAATATCCGCCAATTTAGCAGCTGTTTCCATTACTCTAAGAGAGTGTTCATATCTCTTTTCCCCAATATTTTTGATCAATTTGTGCCTATATTCCAATTTAAAAACCTTCTTTGTACAAATTATTCTGACTTATATAATCTTCAACTATGCTGGGAAGTAAATACTTGATAGATTTCCCATTCTTTACCCTGGTTCTAATATCTAAAGATGAAATGTCAATAAGGGGGGATTCTACTTCTATAATATTGCCACCAAAAGCCCCATTATATTCTTTGATTTTCTCACCTATTAAGTGGTTTTTACCTCCTGGCCTATTTACTGCAATTAAATTAACTGCTTGGATTATCTTTTGGTAATCTTTCCATGTGGATAAATCAAATAGTGAATCTGCACCCATAATAAAATAAATTTGATCTCTAGGGTATAATCTTTTAAATTCTAATAATGTATCTATTGTATAACTTATACCTATTCTATATGTTTCAATATCACTTACCTGAAAATAAGGATTTGAATTTGTACCTAGTTTTGTCATTTTCAATCTAGTTTCACTATCTTTAACCTTAGATATATCTTTGTGTGGAGGTAAACCAGTAGGTATAAAAATCACTTTATCTAATTTACAGCTTTCCCTTACATACTCAGCTAATATTAAATGGCCATAATGAATTGGATCAAATGTACCCCCAATTAAACCTATTTTCATAAATACACCTCACTTATAATGACTAAACTCCAGAAATTTCTTGGTTGAAGTTATTATAATTATGGTAATTGGATTTTTTTCTCTTCTTTTGATTCTCTATATATTACAAATTTATTTCCCATACTTTGAACAAATTCAGCCTCTAATTCTTCTGATAATTGTATAGCTATTTCTTTTGCTTCTAGCCCACTATTATTCAATACATTAATCTTAATTAATTCTCTAGATTCTAATACTAGATCTACTTGCTTGATAAAACTTTCTGTTAATCCATTTTTACCTAATTGAAAAATAGGGTCTATGGTATTTGCCATACTTTTTAAAAAACTTCTTTGTTTTCCTGTTAACAATTTCTACACTCCTTTACTTCTAAAATATAATTTACCTCCATACTTCTTCCATACTAATGGAAGAATTCAAATTCATTGTCTAAAATGAAAATAGAATCTCCTTCTTGGACACCTAATTTTTCTAATTCTTCTATTATACCTCTTTTTCTTAGTGTATCTTGGAAGAACCTTAAAGAGTCTACATCATCAAAATATACTGATTCTACTAATCTCTCTATAAAAGTACCTTCAACAATATACATATCTTCTTCTTTTCTAACTATAATTGTTTCTTCTTCTTTTTTATATTCAACATATTCTTCATCATAGGTTTCATCAACTATTTCAGTATTTAAAAGCAAGTCCCAAATACCATACTTTAATTCATTTATACCTTCTCCTGTAGCAGCTGAAACAGGGTATATAGTATATCCTTTTGGTTGGAGTTCAGCCTTTAGTTTTTCTAATTCTTCCATAGATGAAGGAATATCCATCTTATTAGCAACTACTATTTGAGCTTTTTTTGCAAGCTTTTCATTATAATCCTCTAGTTCTTGATTGATTTTATAGAAATCTTCTATAGGGTCTCTATGTTCGCTTCCTGACACATCTACTACATGAGCCAATACACTTGTCCTCTCTATGTGTTTTAAGAAGTCATGGCCCAGTCCTATGCCCTCTGAAGCTCCTTCTATAAGTCCAGGTATGTCTGCTAGTACAAAACTCTTTTCCTCAGCTACTCTAACCACACCTAAGTTAGGTTTTAGTGTTGTAAAATGATAATTAGCAATTTTTGGTTTTGCTGCACTTAATAAGGATAAAATAGTAGATTTTCCTACATTTGGATATCCTATAAGCCCAACATCAGCTAATAATTTTAATTCTAATATGATTTCTCGCTCTTGTCCTTTAGTACCAGCTTCAGCAAAGCCTGGTGCTTGCCTAGTAGGTGTAGCAAACTGAGCATTTCCTCGTCCACCTCTACCGCCTCTTGCTATGATAAAAGTTTGTCCTTTTTCTTTTAGGTCTACTATTACTCCACCACTAGCTTCATCTTTAACTAAAGTTCCAACCGGTACCTTTAGAATTATATCTTGTCCTTTTGCACCAAATTGCTTTTTACTTCTACCATCTTCTCCATTTTCCCCTTTGTATATTCGCTTATATTTGAAATCCATAAGAGTTCTAATACCTTCATCTGCTTTTAAGATAATAGATCCCCCATTTCCTCCATCTCCTCCATAAGGGCCACCAGAGGGTTCATACTTTTCTCTTCTCCATGCGACAACACCGTTGCCACCTTTTCCAGCCTTTATTGATATTTTTGCCACATCTATAAACATAACATTCATCATCCTCTATAAATACTTTTACATTGAAAGTATACCCATTAAAGATCTATTTAATTTTAATACTATAGATAAAAAAGCGTCTACGACGCGTTAATAATTGTCGCCCTCTAAATTACTTCTAAA
>CAYZDC010000013.1:0-24726 GCA_964477045.1 uncultured Tissierellaceae bacterium
GAATTTCATCTGCTCTATTAATATCTTTTATATCTACGAAAATATCTATATCATTAGAATTGTTTATAAGTCCAAATTGATTTAGCATCATGGAGGCACCTACTGCCCACACTATATTGGAATCATTAAGTTTCTCTCCTATATAACTCAAAGTCTTAAACATCTTATCTTCCTTTTTTATATATTTTTGTAGCGCTTAATTCTACTTAGATGTCGTTACCTTATTATCAGTATATCACTCTCTAATCATTTCTTTAAGTATAATCTCTATTTCTCTTTTCACTGTCCTTTTTGAGTGTAGCCTACCAAGTACATTTTTTCACTACACAATTGTTTAAATTAATGTCATTTTAGGCATACAAACACTGGGGACTGTCCCCAGCGTTTGAACATACTAAAAGTCCACATTAGGATAGGTAAATGATCAAATTGTCTTTAGCCCTATATTCAAAATCTTCATCTAATGGAAATATTGGTCTTCTTAAAAATTTATAATTTATTGATTTTAAATCTTCATTTGTATTTCCTTTAGTTAATGCCATTATACTTCTTTTAGAAATAGCTTCATGACTAGGAGTTAAGTATCCTAATTTGCATACAATTATTTCTGCATCTGCTGGATTTAGTCCTAAATCTTGGAACATTTTTATATCTGTATAACCTACATGCTGCTCTGCTAAAATAATATCCACACCAGAGCTACTAAATAATGCTAAATCACCCTTTGGCAAGTTGTTGTAACCCCAATCTTTGCAATAAGACTTAACTGTACCTTTTGCAGTAATAGGAGTAGAAGCCGCTGGGTCAAACTTTGAGCCAAAAGTTAAAGTTATCTCACTTCCTACTTTACCTTCACATTGTTTTGTTGCTACTGGATCATAAAATCCTGCATAAATAATTGGATGCTTTAATCCTGCTGTTCTTTTATCCTCTATTATTAATTTTAAAAAGTTAGTGTTATCAGAAGATGCCCCAGCAGTAGGATTATCTCCTGAGTCTGAAATATATATAGGAGTATTGCCTTGACTCAAACCCTGAAAAGCTTTATCTAGAGCAATCTTCTCTTCATATGTTTCCGTATGGAATTTAAATCTATTTCTCATGCACCATACCAGTTCTGCATATTCTATAGCTATTTTATTAGCCAGATCCTGATTATTATTTGTTACAATATAGATTCCAATAGATCCATCTTCACTATCTGCCCAGGGAAATCCCATTAAAATCGATGCTGCCAAAACGTCTTTTTCTTTTTCTATGCATTTTAGTCTTTTGATTAAGGTAATCATTGGTTCTACAGATGTGGCTGATTGTTCTCCTGCAATAAGAATAGGTACTTTTACCCAGGCTGAAGTTCCTACCACATTGTGCTTTAAAGCCTTTATTGTCATTTCTGCAGCATGTATTCCTGTTTCAGTACAATCTGTATGGGGAGCGCATTTATAACCTACAAATCCATTACAATTATTGTTCATTTTATTTGTCATAGTGGCATGCATGTCTAGGGATGCATAAATAGGTATATTTGGAAACAGGGTTCTTAATTCCAAAAGCAATGGTCCTTCTGCTTCACCAAAGTCCTTTACTCTCATGGAACCATGAAGAGCAAGTGTAATTGCGTCAATTGGCTCTTCTTCATTGGCTAATTTAGCTATTTCAATAATCTTATTTTTCATCTTCATATAAAGTTCATAATCTACTTCCCCATTGGGAACTGCTCTTGCAAACATTGTAGGTATTACCTTACAATCAGCTTTTTTTAAAGTAGTTATAATTCCTGATATAGAGTCATTGTCTCTAATATTGTGGAAGATGTCATCACCGTATATAAGACTAAAATCATTTTCACCTGTTATAATAGGATTAAATGAATTTGATTCATGATGTAATCCTCCAATAAGAACTCTTTTCATATAATATACATCTCCCTAAAATTTCTTTGTAGTTCTTTATATAAGTATAAGATTTAAATATTTATTAGGATTAATCCTATTATTATTAGACCAATTGCCACTTTGTTCTTATTAGCGATTTTTTCTTTAAATATCACTAGGCCTCCTATGTTAATTAAAACTATACTACCTGCACTATAAATAGGAAATACTACAGTAGCTTTTAAAGTATCTAAAGCCAGTATTAGGAAAAAAGAAGAAAATAAATTTGGAACCCCTACAGCCATTCCAGTCAATATATCTCTCTTATTGATTTTGCTCCTATCTTGCAAAGTAAAAAACAAGCTAATTAAAAAGGCTACAAAAAATATTACAAACAAAAACATATCCTTATACTGATTTAATGCATATTGTTGGTAAATCTTATTTGAAAACTCTGCCATACCTCCAAAAATAAATAAGAGTAAAATAGTAGGTTTGAAATCAAATTTCTCAAGACTTTTAGCCGATAAGTTTACTATTAATATTGAAACTAAGGATAAGGCAATTCCAATCCATTGGTAAGTGCTAGGAAATTCTTTCCATAATACTATAGAAAAAATCATTGGAATTAAAATACCCAGTTTGGCAAATGTACCAGATATTCCTACACCATTTTCTTTTACACTTTTTTGGTAGTATATAAAAGAAAAAAAGAAAAAGAACCCAGATATGCCCCCAACTATAATTCCCCACCAAATACTACCAAAAGCTGTAAATGTATACGGATCTCCAGAGACTAATAATTTTAGTTCACTAAGAAAAGGCTGCTCTTTTATTAAACCTGTAAATAAGTTTTTATAAAACACCATAAACAAACTTATGGAAAAAGCAACAAAGTAATTTGCACTAGTAATTAAGTACCTATTAGAATTTGTATTTTCCGTATATTTAAAAATCATTGCAATAGTAGCACTACAAACCATAGCTAAAAATAAGTAAAACAATCTCTCACTTCCCCAATTTTAATTTATATATTATTTCTTTTAATATTTATAATATCTCTTAGTATAGAAGCTGCTGCAGGTCTTACACCAGACGCTCCTCCTATTAATGTTAAATCTCCCAATGTATCTGAGCTATAGCGAACAGCTTTTTCTTTCCCATCTACATTGTATAAAGGATTATCCACCCCTAATTTCTCTAATTTAACAGACATGGATATTATACCATTTTTATTTATTGTTTTACCTATTAATTTATATTTTTTATGTTCTAGCTTGGCTTCCTCTATATCCTTAAGCTTTATATTGGTAATACCTTCCACTTTTATATCTTCTAGAGTTTTATCCAAATCCATTAAAACATTAGTTAATATTAATAATTTTGAGGCCGTATCCCACCCCTCCACATCTAGAGAAGGGTTGGTTTCAGCAATTCCTACTGTTTGTGCCTTTTTAAGTGATTCTAAATAAGTTGTCCCATTATCTTCCATATCTTTTAATATAAAATTAGTAGTTCCATTTAATATACCTTCTATGGTCTTAATTTCAGCACCTGCCATATCCAATATTCCCCCATTAATTGTAGGTAAAGCCCCTCCTGTTGTACAACCAATACCTAAGGCCACATTATTTTCTATGGCTAATCTTTTTAGATTTTTGTATTGGAGCATAATAGGACCTTTATTTGAAGTAACTACATTTATCTTGTTTTCTAAGGCTCTTTTAATATGACTTAGGCCTGGTTCTCCAGTATTTATATTTGTCGGTGTCATTTCTATAATATAATCTACATCTTTATTGCTAATAAACATATCAAATGTAACATCTTTGCCCCCACCATTAGGGTATTTACTTAAATCCTTTTCCTCTTCAGAAAACTGGATTATGTTTTTTAAATCTATTCCATTTTTATCATAAATCCCACTATTAGAACCAATAATATAATTAATCTTAATATTGATGTTTTCTTTTAATAGGTACTCATTCTTATCATGTATTAATTTAACAAAAGCTTTTCCTACTCCACCATAACCAATAATAGCAATTCTCATATTCTCACTTCCTTAATTTAATCAATTCTATTATTAGATTATCATATAATCTCTACTTTAAACACAATTCTAGTAATATTAAAATATAAATTTTCTATTTTAGGGTAAGTATATAGATGAAGAGAATATATTAAATTATGGAGGTGTTTATTTTGGCTATTAAAGGGTTTTACCTTTTTCCTCACCCACCTATAGTTGTTCCTGAAGTTGGAAAAGATGAAGTAAAGAAAATTCAACTTACCTATGACAGTATGGATAGCTTAGCTAAAGAAATAGGTGAAAAAGCTCCTAAGACTATTATTTTAATAAGCCCTCATGGAACTATGTTTAGAGATGCTATTTCTCTATTAGATGGTGAATATGTATCTGGGGACTTAGGACAATTTGCAGCCCCTGGTGTAGAATTTAAAAAGAGAATTGATGGAGAATTAACCCAGGCTATATATGATTTGGCTATAAAAAATGATGTTTCGGCTATAAAAGCTGATAAAAATTTCTTACAATCACATAATAGTTCTTTTACATTAGATCATGGAACTTTAGTCCCCCTATACTTTATTGATAAATATTTAAAAGACTATAATATGGTTCATATTACTTATGCTCCTTTATCTGATAGTGAACTCTATAAGTTTGGGACTTTGATTTATAAAGCTTCTGAAAATACTGATGCTATATTAATTGCAAGTGGTGATCTATCTCACAGATTAAAAGATAGTGGTCCCTATGGATATAATCCAGATGGTCCAGTATTTGATAAGAAAATCCTAGGTCTTTTAGAAGTAGGGGATGTGGATTCTATATTGCATATGGATAAGAGCATTATCGAAAATGCAGGAGAATGTGGCATGCGGTCAATATTAATATTATTAGGTGCTTTGAAAAATATTGATTTTAAAGGCCACCTATTAAGCTATGAAAACACATTTGGTGTAGGATATGGGGTAATGAAATTTGAATCTGTTCATATTAATGGGGATAATCCCTACGTAAGATTAGCTAAGGATAATATAAGCCATTACCTAAAAACAGGTAAGCCCTTAGATAAAATACCTGATTATGTAACAGATAGGATGAAAAATGAAAAAAGAGGGGTTTTTGTTACCCTTTATAAGGATGGGTCTTTAAGAGGATGTATAGGAACAATTTTCCCTACTACAGATTCTATATATGAAGAGATTATTAGAAACTCTATAGAAGCAGCCATATATGACCCTAGGTTTAGAAAGGTAGAAATCCATGAACTGGATAATTTAGTTTATTCTGTAGATGTATTAGACAGTCCAGAACCTGCCACAATGGATGATTTAGACCCAAAAAACTATGGTATAATTCTAACCTCAGGCCATAAGAAAGGTCTATTACTTCCTAATTTAGAAGGAGTAGATAGGGTTGAAGACCAAGTTAAGATTACAAAGAGTAAAGCTGGAATTGAAGAAGGAGAGAAGTTTTCCATAGAAAGGTTTAAAGTGACCCGTTATGAGGAGAATTCCAATGTTTAAAGAAGCTATGTACTATAATAAACTAAAAGATTCAAAGGTTCATTGTGTTTTATGCCCTCATTATTGTGTTGTATCTAATGGAGACTTGGGCATATGTAATGTTAGAAAAAATATTGATGGTGAATTGTTTACAATAAATTTCGGGGAAATAACTTCTATTTCCATGGACCCTATAGAGAAAAAACCTTTGTATTTCTTTAAACCAGGAACTTCTATATTATCGGTAGGAAGTTTTGGTTGCAATTTGAAGTGTAGTTTTTGTCAAAACTATACTATTGCTCAAATAGAAGATTTTCAAGGCAGGAGCGACTCTGTAAATCCAGAGGAACTAGTAGAAATCATATTAAATAAAAAAGACTCTATTGGAATAGCTTTTACCTATAATGAACCTAGTATTTGGTATGAATATGTTTATGAAGTATCCAAGTTACTTAAAGAAAAGAAACCTGATAAAGATGTAGTTCTTATTACAAATGGATTTATAAATGAAGAACCCCTAAGAAAACTACTACCTTATGTAGATGGGATGAATATAGATTTAAAAGGATTTAATAACAGATATTATAATAAGATATGTGGAGGAAGACTGGAACCTGTTTTAAAAACCATAGAAATAGCTGGTAAATCCACCCATGTAGAAGTGACAACCCTTTTAGTTACAGGTGAAAATGACAACTTAGAAGAAGTAGAAAATATAGCAAAATTTCTAGCTAGTGTAGACAAAAATATCCCTCTACATCTTACTAGATATTTTCCTACTTATAAGATGAATAACCCTCCTACAGATTTAAACTTTATGTATGAAGCTAAAAAAGTAGCTGAGAAACATTTAAATCGAGTAATTCTAGGCAATATATAATTGCCTAGAATTGAAAAAAGCAAGGCCTAGGCCTTGCTTCAATTTTTATTTTACATAATTGCTTGGGTTTTTATGTACACCATTTATTAAAACTTCTAGATGTAAATGTGGTCCCGTTGAATTTCCACTATTACCTACTTTAGCTATTTCTTGGCCTTTGTATACTTTTGCACCTTGTTTAACTAACAGTTTGCTACAATGTCCATATCTGGTAACATATCCATTACCATGATTGATTTCTATCATATATCCTAATCCATTAGACCATCCAGACTTAGTTACAGTTCCTCCATCAGCTGCTTTTATGGGAGTACCAGTAGGTGCTGCTATGTCTAGACCTCTGTGCATTCTACCCCATCTACTTCCATATCTTGAGGAAATTCTACCTCTGGTAGGCATCATTAGTGATCCTGTAGCTGCAGTTTTAGGTAATTCCTTTGTACCCTTAATTATTACTTGGGTAATAGGTTCTTTAATAACTTCTTCATTTAAGATTTCTTTTTCAAATAATCTTCCATTATGTTTTATTTCATTGGCTACAATTTTAGTTTGTCCTCTAACACCTTCTACTTTTGTTTTCTTTTCATTAGTAAACATAGCGTCATTGGTTTCTACTATTACTTCAAATTCAATATCTTCTATATATTCTACTTCTTCCACAGTTGTTACTGTAATGAGTGATTTTGGCATTACTAAATTTATTTCATCTCCTGGTTGCAATCTTAGTTGATCTCTATCAGGATTTGCTGCTTCTACATCAAGTGGATTTAAATCGTATATTTTAGCAATGGTCCAAAAGTTTTCTCCTACTTCAATAGTATGAATTCTTTTTTCTTCTCCACCATCTTGTATCATTTCAATTAATTGTTCAGGACTAGTTAATTCATCATATGATACTTCTTTTTTTATTATATTTACATCTTCCAAAAGACTTACTTCTTTTAAGTTAGAACTTTCATCTATATTTGCTAGGTATGGTTCTTTAATAGCATCTAGTATGGTTTCTGCATCGCTTAAGGTTTTTACTACACCTAATTCTTCACCATTTACTACTAGTGAATGTGCCGCAACAAAAAAACTTACTTCTGATTTTATAATACTATTAAACTCAAGGTTTGATAAAATTTCTGATTCCTTTACATGAGTAGGTTCAAATTTTATATCCTTGTTTAGTACTATTTCTGCTTTATATGTATTTGCTAAATCTGCTTTTATAAATTCTACTATGGTTTGAACATCTTCTTCGTTTCTTGTACTTCCTATTTTTTCACTTCCTAAATATACATCGAATCCTCTTGAGTTTGTTTCATTTATTGCATATCCTGCATATCCTAAGCCAAGCATTACAATTATCATAAATCCTGCAAGGGCTTGTCTAAGTTTCCTATTATTCAAATCAATTTTAAAATCAAATTTCTTTGAAGAATTTGGTTCCATCATATACTGTACCTCCTAGAATTTTTGCATGGTTAAAATAATTTTTGTAACCATTTTGTAACAATTGCACTTAGTATATCATATTATTTTAAGTTTGCAACTTACAAAATCTTTCTAGAAAATATAGTATATTCCTTTTTTTTACTTTTACCCCCTAATTATAATTTACTGTTTTCAATAGGTCTGGCATTTGCCCTTATCCATTAAATTGAGTTTTCAATCAAATATGAAGAAAATTTAATATTTGCCTAGGTAGAAATAACTTGTAACTTTTTATCAGAAATTCTAAATTCTACTTCATTTTCCGTAAGAATCAAATCTCCGTCTACATTTAAATAAAATTTCCCTGGAGATTTTACGTTTATTTTTTTAGCCTTATAAACTTCTACATATTTTGTATGTTTTATATGATTCCCTTTAAATATAGAAGGAAACAACAATAGTGATTTTAAATTACTAATATCTTTAACCAGGCATAAATGTAAATAACCATCATCTATCTTAGCCTGAGGTAATATTCTCATGCCTCCACCATAATATTGTCCATTACCAACAGCAAGTAGTAACATCTTTCTATTAATAGTTTTATTGTCTATTTCTAGATAGGTTTTCTTAATTCTATACTGCATAAGGGTTATTAAGACACTTAATATATATGCTGTTTTTCCTTTTATTTTAGTTTTTATTTTATCTGTATTTCTGACTACTTCAGCATCGAAACCAACGCTAGCGATATTTAAAAAATACTTTCCATTGGCAAGGCCTATGTCCATGTCTTTTATTTTTCCCTTAAGTATGGTTTCTATTGCATGTATAGGATCTAAGGTCAATCCTAAGCTCTTACACATATCATTACCAGTTCCTCCAGGGATTATACCTAAAACTCCCCATCCTCGTTTCAAAATGCCTTTAGCCACTTCGTTTACAGTTCCATCTCCGCCTACTGCTATAATAATATTATTAGTAGAAGCTTCTACTATCCATGTAGCATCTTTTGGCTCAGTAGTTTTAATAATTTCATATTCTCTATTATGTTCTATCATCTTTTCTTCTATTAATGAGGTAAGACTCTTAGCTCTACCTGCTCCTGCTATTGGATTAATAATAAAAAGTAGTTTTTCCAATTATATTGCCCCCATACTAAATTGAATTTTCTAAGACCATACCTTTAATAGCTTTATCAATTACCATAATTTCTTCTGAGGAAAGTTGTATTTTAGATTTCCCTAAAATTATTGGTTTTGCATAACATACATTATTATCTCTTCCATATATACTAGTTAATACAAATCCATTTGAAAAATTATCTAAAAGTGCAATGGAAAAACTTAAATCACTTCCCATGTCTCCAAAAGCATTGTATCTTATAAATCCTACTTTTTGAATAGCAAATGTTAATTTTGTTCTTAAAGATTGTATGTTTTCATCAAGTTTTACAATATCTCCTTTAATTCCATCTAGGTCTTGACTTGTGTGAATTAATAATTCCTCTAAATTTATTCCTTTCATTCCTTGTGCCATTTTATTATATTGTTTTTTTATTGATCTAATTTTAAACAAACTAAGTACATTTAAAATTAGTAAAACAAATAGGCCTATAGCAAGGCCTATTAAAACCTCTGTATTGTAACTCGATATATACTCTCCAATATAATTTATCCTGTTTTCCATATATAATCTCCTTTAAACTTTGAGGAATGCTGTAGATTCTATTCATCTAAGAAATCAGCAAACCTCATTTATATTTCTTTTGCTATTTCTTTTATTGACCGTATACCATATTCGATTTCCTCTACTGTATTGAAAGGGCTAAAACTAAATCTAACTGCACCTTGATCAAAGGTGCCTATGGTTTTATGAGCCATTGGGGCGCAATGTAGTCCTGACCTTACCATTATATCGTATTGTTCATCTAATATATAAGCAATTTCAGATGAATCATAATCTTTTATATTAAGACTAACAACTGCTGCCTGTTGTCTTATATCACAAGGACCATAAAGTTTAACCCCTTCTATTTTTTCCATCTCTTCAATAAAGTATTCAGTTAATTTCTCTTCATGTTTACGAATGTTCTCCATTCCAACTGACTTAATATATTCAAGTCCTGCTCCAAGTCCTATTATGCCTGGTCCATTAGGTGTCCCACTTTCATATTTATCTGGACTCATATTCGGCTGTACTAAGGATTCGGATATACTCCCAGTTCCACCTTGAAGTGATTCCTCAACATTTAATCCTTGTCTTATATATAATCCACCTGTACCCTGTGGACCTAAAAGTCCTTTGTGTCCAGGAAAGGCAAGTATATCGATATTCATAGTTTCTACATCTATTGTATATACTCCTGCTGATTGTGCAGCATCTACCATAAAAATTAATTCATTTTCTTTAGCTATTGCTCCTATTTCTTCAACAGGCATTATAGTTCCTGTAAGATTTGAAATATGAGTAATTAGGATTATTTTAGTATTGGTCTTTATTGCTTTTCTTATGTCAGCAGGATTTATTCTTCCTAATACATCTGCTTGAACTATTGTAGATTGGACTCCAAATCTTTCTAAATACTTTATAGGTCTTAATACTGAGTTATGCTCCATAGAAGTTGTTATAATATGATCCCCAGGTTTTAAAACTCCTTTTATTCCTAGATTCAAACTTTCAGTGCCATTAAAAGTAAATATCATATTCATTGGGTCTTTTATTTGAAATAAATCTGCCAATGATTCTCTAGTATTATATATTTTTCGATTAATTTTTAGGGCCAGCTTGTGTCCTGATCTGCCTGGATTAGCTCCATATTCACTCATTGCCTCTAATATACTTTTATATACCATATCTGGCTTAGGAAATGAGGTAGCAGCGTTGTCAAAATATGTCAAAATTTTCACTCCTTATTATCATAACTAATTGGATATTGGTATAAATTTGAACTCATCTACATCAAATAAACCCATATCAGTTAATTTAAGTTTTGGTATTACTGGAAGCGCCATAAAAGCCAAAGTCATAAAAGGATCTATGGCTGGATTTACTTTTAGTTCTTCATAGGATATTTGCATCATTTCTTTTAATATAGTATTTGTATTTTGGATGTCACCACTGGTCATTATCCCACCAATTTCAAGAGGCAAGCTTTTCAAAACCTTTCCATTTCTTACTATTGTAATGCCTCCACCTATATTTTCAAGTTCTTTTATAACTTGAAGTATATCTGCATCATTATCCCCTGCAACTAATATATTATGGGAATCATGAGCAATAGTTGAACCTATGGCTCCATTTTCTATATGAAATCCTTTAATAAGGCCTATACCAATATTACCTGTGCCCTTATGTCTTTCAACTACTACCAGCTTTGATATATCTTCCTCTGAATAGTTAAAGACCCCCTGGTCACTATCGATGTTCAATACAAGTTTTTCTGTAACCAAGCTATCTGGTACTATTCCTATAACATTGGCTGATTTGCTAGTTAAGTGTAGGGCTAAGTCTTCAACCTTTATTCGTGCTAGTTTTACAGAGTTTTTCATATACTCTGGTAAATATGGTAATGGGTCAAATAGGGGTTTATTGTCTTTAGCTACCAGTTTTCCATCTTTAAATACCATTTTTATATCTACTTTATTAAGGTCACCTATTACAACTAAATCTGCTCTATAACCAGGAGCTATAGCACCTTTCTTTTTAAGTCCATAACATTCTGCAGCATTAATTGTAGCCATTCTAATAGCATCCACTGGATCTAATCCTGCATTTATTGCTAGCTTAATATTGAAATCTATAGTGCCTTCGCGAATCAAGTCTTCAGGGTGTTTGTCATCTGTACAAAATAAAAACCTTCTTAAATTATCCTTATTTACTAAAGAAATTAGATTTCTCAAGTCTCTTGCTGCAGAGCCTTCTCTTAGAAGTATATACATGCCTAATCTAAGTCTTTCTTCCGCTTCTTTTAAAGTAGAGGATTCATGTTCAGTTTTAACACCTGCTACAATATATGCATTTAAATCTTTGCCTGTTATCATAGGTCCATGGCCATCTATGACCATATCTTTAGCAAGGACTAGTTTGTCTAATACTTTATCATCGTAATTTATCACACCAGGGTAGTCCATCATTTCCCCAAGACATATTACTGATTCTTCTTTTAAAAGTGTGGCAAGATCTTCTGCTAATAATATTGCCCCTGAGTTTTCAAAATTTGTAGCTGGAACACATGATGGAAGAGCTATATATACATCCAGTGGTGATTTTTTACTTTCATCAATAATATATCGAATGCCATCTAAGCCTTTTACGTTAGCGATTTCATGGGGATCAGCAATAATTGAAGTTACTCCCCTAGGTACTATAACTTTAGCAAATTGAGAAGGAGATGACATAGAAGATTCTATATGCACATGACTATCTACAAATCCAGGAGATAGGTAAGCACCATCTAGGTCAATTTCTACCTCTCCATTATAATCTCCAATACCTACAATAATACCATTGTCAATTGCTACACTTGATTTAATTATTTCACCTGTGAATACATTTATTATATTTGCATTTTTCAGCACTAATTCTGATTGTTTTTCTCCCTTAGCTTTCTGGATTAAGTTTTTCAAATGCTCTTTCAAAGAATTCACTCCTAAAAAAATATATTTATACTAATCATATCTTATTATGTAGATTTAATAAAGGAAAAATATTATATTTATATAATAAAAAATCCAGCAATTGTTTTGCTGGATTTTTGTTCTTAATGGTTCTTATCCTAATCTTTCATATACCTTTTCAATTAGTTTAGATTTTAAGCGTTTACCATCTTTAAGAAGCACACTTACTCTACTTTCCATTTCTTTTTTATATTCCGCGTCTTTTACACTTAGTAGATTAATAGTTACGTTAAATAGAGCTCCTTCTAATCCGGTATAAGCTAATAAAGTGCCTACTCCAACATCCGTTATGGCATTTACATTACCATAATTTGCAAATACTTCTTGCAATTCTAGTACTCTAAAACATTCTTCAGCACATCTTAGAGGAACTTCAAGTGCATGCTTGTATCCTTCTTGTATAGCGTTAGATCTTGCTTTCTTTTCTTCATCTGTTTCTTTTGGCATTTTGAAGGCTGTCATTACATCGTCAAAAGCTGTAGAATCTTCATCTACTATTTTACTAAGGCTATTAATTTTTTCTGTCATTTCATCAAATGCTTGTTTCATTTCTACTTTTACTTCATCAGACAGTTCTTCCCAAACTTTCTTATCGATTGTAAGGGTACCTACCATATTAGTTAATGCTCCACCTAGACTTCCTGCCAATGCGGACACACTACCTCCACCAGGTGTAGGATTATCACTTGCCACCACATCAATGAATTCTTTTAAACTGTTGTTAATAAACAATTAAGCCACCTCCATAAATTTGTAATACTTTAATATCTAATTTAAATATATTTATACCCTTTTAAAGGTAATAATACCATCTATAATAATTTTAGCTCTACCACCAACTTTAACCTTATAATCTTCTCCATCTTTTTCTATAAAGCAATATATTTGACTTGGTCTATTTAAAGAGTCTCCTTGTAAGGATATTATTGAATCAGCTGAAATAAAATTGTTTTTCTTTAAAAAATAAATCAAAGCCCCATTAGAAGTACCAGTTGCAGCTTCTTCATTTATTCCTACTGAGGGTGCAAAGTTTCTTGTATAAACCACATCTGAATCCGGATCTGGTAAATAAAAAGCATGTACCCCTATGGCATTTATTTCAGAAGTATAAATACCTAAGTTGCAAAAGTCAATTTCCAAACTATCTAAAACCTCTTTGGTCTTTATTGGAAGCATGATATCTGGCAATCCTGTACTAATTATTTCAGGCTCAACATACTCATGGCCAATACCTATATCATCTATAGTTAAATTCATAGTTTCTAATATTTTATCTAAGTTATTTACGCTACCTAAAGATCTAGGTGCAGCTTGTTCCATTACAATCCAATCTACTTCTCCATCTTTGTAGTGCAGTTCCAATGGAAGTTTTCCTACTTTCGTTAGTTGGTTAACCACTTTGATTCCATTTTGTATAGGCTTTATATAGCCTTTTAAAGCCAGTGTGTGAAAAGTAGCAATAGCTCCATGTCCACAAAGATCAACTTCAGAAGTAGGTGTGAAATATCTTACTTTATATAAATTGTCATCAACTTGAACTACAAAAGCAGTTTCACTTACATTTATTTCATTTGCAATTTTTTGCATTTCATATTCTGATAGTCCAATGGCATTTGGTACTACAGCTGCTGGATTCCCTCCAAAGGCCACATCTGTAAATGTATCTACTTGAAACATGTTTATCTCCATATTATCCCTCCTAGAATATTTAGTTAAATGTTCCACGTGGAACATTTAACCTATAAGTATGTCATAAATTCTTTCTAGGTCTTCTTCACCATAGTATTCAATCTCAATCTTACCCTTTTTATCACCAATATTTAAATTAACCTTAGTACCTAATGCTCTCATTAAATTATCTTCTAAGTCTAGTATATAAGGGTCTTTACTTAAGGGTGTAGTCTTTGTTTGTTTTGTCTTTTTTTTCTTGACCTCTGTTTCAGTGTCTCTTACATTAAGGTTAAAGTTGATTATTTTATCTGCAAGTTTTATTTGTTCACTAGGCTCTTTTACACCTAGTAGCACCTTACCATGGCCGCTTGTAAGCTTGCCATCACTTATATATTTTATTATTTTTTCTTCTAAATTTAGTAATCTCATTGTATTTGTTATATATGTTCTACTTTTCCCTAAGGACAGGCCAATATCTTCTTGTTTAAGATTATATTCTTGGACTAAGTGTCTATAGGCTAAAGCCTCTTCAATAGGATTTAAATCTTCTCTTTGAATATTCTCTATTAAAGCCAGTTTAGAAGCGTTTTCTACATCCATATCTTTAACAATACAGGCAATTTCCTTTAATCCTGCAAGCAATGAGGCGCGATAACGTCTTTCACCTGCTACTATTTCGTACTTATCACCTATTTTCCTTACAATAATTGGTTGGATTACTCCATGAACCTCAATTGATTTTGATAATTCCTTTAGACTTTCGCTGGAAAATTGTTTTCTTGGTTGATCATCTCTTGGAATTATATCACTTAAGGGAATGTTCTTAATAATATTTTCTTTTGACTCCAGATTATCTCCTAAGAGATCCTCTACCATAGGTTTGTCACCTATTAATGCAGATAATCCTTTGCCAAGTCCTCGTTTTGGTGTAGCCATAATATCCCTCCTGGTCACTTTAATCATCAACTAAATCTAAAAACTCTTCTGCTAAATCCATATATGACTCTGCTCCCTTAGACTTTAAATCATAATCCATAATTGATAATCCATGTGAAGGAGCTTCGGCTAATCTAACATTTCTAGGTATAATACTAGTATAAACTTTCCCTCTAAAGAATTTTTTTACTTCTTCAACTACTTGTATGGATAAATTAGTCCTTCCATCAAACATACTTAAGACTACTCCTTCTATTTTTAAATCTGGGTTGTAGCCCTTTTTAACTAGTTCAATAGTTTCGAATAATTGGCTTACACCTTCTAAAGCAAAGTACTCACATTGAACTGGGATAATTACACTATCTGATGCAATAAGTGAAATTACACTAAGTATTCCTAGGGATGGTGGACAATCAATGAATATATAATCATAATCATCTTTAATTGTGACTAGCTTTTCTTTTAGTCTTTCCTCCCAATTTTCTTCTCTAGCTAATTCGATTTCTAATCCTGCTAGCTGACTATTAGAAGGTATTATTTTCAAATTTTCTGCAGAGGTTGGTAGTATAGCTTTTTCTATAGGATGGTTCATTGCTAATACATCGTATATTAAATATTCAACTTCTGATTTTTCTAAACCTAGTCCAGATGTGGAGTTTCCCTGCGGATCTAAGTCAATTAAGAGAATGTTTTTCCCTAATTTACCTAAACCGGCAGACAAATTTATGCTGGTAGTAGTTTTGCCAACTCCACCTTTTTGATTAAATATAGATATTATCTTACCCATTATACCCACCTCAATTAATAACATCAATTTACTCTATTAATTAAAAGTATTATTAATGTAAATTTAATAGTCTTACTATCTATGATATCAGATTTATAGATTAATACAAAGAAAAATGTTCCACGTGGAACATTTTTCTAATAGTCTTTATTTATAAGCTGTTATTTTTGATTTTATTTATTAGATTTGGTTGTATTTTGAAAATAATTTATATTGCTAAAATCTAGATAAAATTATACCTACCTCAGGTCAAATGCTCTTATAAGGCCAATGCCTCCAATTGTAGGAAGCCTAGCTTCCACTCAATGTAAGTTATGGATATAGTCATTATCGTTTGTTGTAGGCTCTTTAGAAGGGTCGTTTTTCTTCTGGTTTTAGAGAAAAAACTCTGTTTTATATGTCTAATTAAAAGAAGAACCCATTAAATTATAATGGATTCTTTCTTGATTTGCCTCCACCTCTTGGGTATTTTTTGGGAGTGTTTTTTACTTTTTCAATTATTATCAGAGAATGTACAATATCACTTTTAGGAATAGTAATCAATTTCTTTTCAACTATTTTCCCACCCAGTAATTTTATTGCATTTTTACTCACTTCAACTTCTTCTGTTATTTCTGGCCCTTTCATAGATATAAAGTATCCTCCTACTTTAACAAAAGGGATGCAATACTCGCTAAGCACATTTAAAGATGCTACAGCCCTAGAAATACAAATATCATATTGCTCTCGATATTCTAGTTTAATACTTAGTTCCTCTGCTCTACCATGAATGGCCTCTATATTTTGTAAACCTAATTTTGATATTACTTCTTTTAAAAATATAATTCTTTTGTTTAAACTATCTAATAAGGTCATTTCCAATTCTTCATTCATTATTTTTAATGGTAATCCTGGAAATCCTCCACCTGTACCAATATCTATGACTTTCTTGTTGCCATTAAAGATTGGTGTAATTAATGGTGTTAAGCTATCAAGAAAGTGTTTTATATCTACTTCCTCTTCTTCAGTAATAGCTGTAATATTTATTTTTGTATTCCATTCTTTTAATAATTGTTTATAGATAGAAAACCTAGACTTCTGTAAATCTGTTAATTGAAGATTTAAGTCTATTGCACCTTGGATTAATACATCTACATTACTCATCTTTTAAACCCTCTCTTCGCCTTTGCTCAAGGAATATTAGAAGCATATTTATATCTGCTGGTGATACTCCTGATATTCTAGAAGCTTGGCCTACTGAATCAGGTTTTACAAGCTCTAGCTTTTGCCTTGCTTCATTGCTTAAATTCTTAACAATATTATAATCCAAATCTGGATCCAATCTTCTATTTTCCAACTTTTTAAACTGTTCTATTTGAATCATCTGCTTTTTAATATAACCTTCATATTTTATATGTGTTTCAACTTGTAATCTTATTTCTCTTAATAATTCTTTTCTTTCAGGATCTAATATTGCTGTAATTTCGTAATTTAATTCTGGCCTTCTAATTAATTCTTCTAAAGTAACTGGTGTTTTTATACTAGTAGTATTTAATCCTTCTAAAATATTATTTGTTTCTACATTTGGGTTTAATTTAACCAATCTTAATCTTTCTAATTCCTTTTCTACTGCAAGTTTCTTCTTGATAGTTTTGTCATATCTTTCCTGGGTTACTAATCCTAAGTCGTAACCCTTTTTAGTTAATCTTAAATCTGCATTGTCTTGCCTTAGTGTTAGTCTATATTCTGCACGAGAAGTCATCATTCTATAGGGCTCTTCTGCACCCTTAGTCACTAAATCGTCAATTAATACACCAATATATGCTTCTGACCGATCCAGTACAAAGGGCTCTTTTCCTTTTATCTTTAGCACTGCATTAATACCTGCCATAAGACCTTGAGCAGCTGCCTCTTCATAGCCTGAGGACCCATTTATTTGACCTGCAAAAAATAAATTTTCTATTTGTTTGTGCTCTAAATTTCTTTTTAATATTAAGGGATCAATTGCATCATATTCTATGGCATATGCTAAACGCATAAATTTTACATTTTCTAATCCTATTATATGTTTATACATTTCAAATTGTACTTCTTCTGGTAAAGATGAACTAACTCCTTGTACATACATTTCTTTGGTTGAAAGACCTTCAGGTTCTATAAATACCTGATGTCTATCATTATCAGAAAATCTTACTACCTTATCTTCTATTGAAGGACAATATCTAGGTCCTTTACCATCAATATCTCCTGCATACATAGGTGAACGATATAGGTTCTTTCTAATTACATCATGCATAGATAGGGTGGTATAGGTTAAATAACAAGGTTCTTGGACCATTTCAAACTTCTTTTCCATATTCAAAAATGAAAATGGAATTATTTCTTCATCTCCCGGTTGAATTTCCATCTTTGAATAATCTATACTATCTTTGTGTACCCTAGCAGGGGTACCTGTCTTCATTCTTCTTAAATGGAATCCTTTATTTGATAGGGATTGGGATAATATTGTTGATGGACTCATTCCATCAGGCCCACTGGCATAATTTACCTCACCTATATGAATTCTTCCATTAAGATAGGTTCCAGAAGCTAATATAACTGTTTTTGAAGGATAAAAAGCTCCAGTTCTAGTTATTACGCCTCCGACTTTATCCTTTTCAATTTTTATATCTACTACTTCTGCCTGAAATAGTGTTAAATTAGGTTCATCTTCTAATACTTTTTTCATTTCCATATGATAAAGTTTTTTATCTGCTTGCACCCTTAAAGAATGTACAGCAGGTCCTTTAGAAGTATTTAACATTTTACTTTGTATAAATGATTTATCTATGTTAAGAGCCATTTCTCCACCAAGAGCATCTATCTCTCTAACTAAGTGACCCTTACCAGTACCACCTATGTTAGGGTTGCAAGACAGTGCTACTATTGAGTCTAAGCTCATAGTTAAGATCAAAGTCTTCATTCCCATTCTAGCACTAGCCAAAGCAGCTTCAACTCCTGCATGACCAGCACCTATTACTATAACATCATATTCTTCTCTTAAATAATGTGCCACATCTTTCATATAATCACCTTTCTTATTGTATCAATTCACGATTCACAATTCACAGTTCATTAGAAGACACAAACCCGGAGCGACTAGGGCGTCGATCCCTACATTTCTATTTCTGGTAGGGAAGGGTGCCCTCACTGTTCGTTGTTCACTGTTCACTGTTTTTTTACTTTCCTAAACAAAATTCTGCGAATATTTTATCTATTATATCTTCTGATACTGAGTCTCCTGTTATTTCACCTAGGTTTTCCCAGCAATTTCTTAAGTCAACTTCTATACAATCCAGTGGTACCAAAGCTTCTATATCTTTTAATGCACTGTTTATATTTTCCAAAGCTAATTCTAATTGATTTTTATGTCTCATATTGTTGATTATTATATCTGAATCTATTTCAATTTCTCCTGAATAAAACATGTCTTTAATGCTAGACTCCAATATATCTACACCTATACCAGTAGTTATTGAACTTGGGATAACTTGGCTTCCATTTAATAATTTTTTTAAATCATCTTCATCATATAGTGAATCTAAGTCAGTTTTATTTAGTAAAGCTATAGTCTTTTTATCCTTAATAAGTTCAATTATACTATAATCTTCATCACTTAATTCTATAGAAGCATCAAATACAGCAATTATTAAATCTGCCTTTTCAACAGTATCCTTAGCTCTATCTACTCCTATTTTTTCTACTAAATCTTCTGTATGCCTTATGCCAGCTGTATCTACTATTTTTAAAGGAATGCCATCTATATTAATAAATTCTTCTATTATATCTCTAGTAGTCCCAGGTATATTTGTGACTATTGCTCTATTTTCCCTTAAAACTGCATTTAATAAGGAAGATTTACCTACATTAGGCTTTCCTAATATTATGGTATTAAGCCCATCTCTTAGGATCTTGCCTCTATCGGCTGTCGATAGTAAGCTTTCAATCTCCTTCTTAATCAGAGACCCATCTCTTTTCATTTCTTCATAGGTTATTTCGTCTACTTCATGATCTGGAAAGTCTATTGAAACCTCAACATGGGCTATCATTGCCAATAATATATCCCCAATATCTCTTACTTTATTTGATAATGAGCCTTCTAATTGATTTAGAGATACCTCATAACTTTTATCAGTTTTACTCTTTATAATGTCCATTACTGCTTCTGCCTGAGATAAATCAAGACGTCCATTTAAGAAGGCTCTCTTAGTAAACTCCCCAGGTTCAGCTAATTTAGCTCCAGATTTGAGCAATAATTCTAATATTTTTCTAACAGAGATTATTCCACCATGACAATATATTTCCACCATATTTTCCCTTGTATAAGTATATGGTTCTTTCATATATGCGATTAATACTTCATCTATTATTTCTTCTTTATCTATTATGTGCCCATATATTAACTTTCTATTATCAGCTATATTTAAAGTTTTAGTATTTATTCCAACAAATATTTTACTAGCTATATTAATAGCATCTTTACCACTTAACCTAACAATACCTATACCTGCTTCACCTATTGCTGTTGAAATAGCCGCTATTGTATTACTCATTAAATCACCTCTATCTATTCTTTGTCTCTCTATTATAACCATATAATACTATCTTTACAATAAGCAAAGAAAAAGCCCTTAACTTCAAAATTGAAATTTAGGGGCTTATAGTTATATGTTTTTTTATTTTGTACTGATTACTACTCTTCTATATGGTTCATCGCCTTCACTATAAGTGGTTATTCCTGTAGTGTTTTGAAGAGAAAAGTGAATTATTCTTCTTTCATATGGATTCATAGGCTCAAGTTTTATAGGACGTTTACTATATTTAGCTTTATCAGCCATTTTATTAGCAAGTCTTATAAGAGTCTCTTCTCTTTTCTTTCTATATCCTTCTACATCTATTAAAACCTTCAAATAGTCTGCATTACCTCTATTAATAGCCAAGCTAAGTAGATACTGCAATGAGTCTAATGTATTACCTCTTTTGCCTATTAATATTCCCATATCCGATGGATCAATATTATGAATGTCAACTGATAGTACATCTCCATTTATCCTAACTTCTGGCTTAGCACCTATGTTCATAGCATCTAGCACAGTAGTTAAAAAGTTTTCAGCTTCTTCAATAGGGTCATAAGTTAAGGTAACTTTTACAACTGCATCTTTTGTTCCAATTAAGCCGAAAAGACCTTTACTTGGTTCTTCAATAATTTCAACTTCTACCTGATCTTCTTTTGCTCCCAGTTCTAATAATGCTTCTTTTATAGCTTCTTCAACAGTTTTAGATTGCTTTATAACAAACTTCATCTATTTTCTTGCCTCCTTGACTTTACCCAAAGACCTTTTCGATATTACCTGTTGGATTACTGTAAATATATTTCCTATTACCCAATAAAGAGCCAATCCTGCTGGAAAACTTCTTGATGCCATAAATATCATTACAGGCATAAAATAATTCATCATTTTTTGAGTTGATTGTGCTTGAGGATCTGCACTTGGAGTAACCATTGTAATACTTTGTAGATAAGTTGTGGCTGCTGCTAGTAATGGTAATCCCCAAAGAACTGTATCGTTTATTTCCAGGTTTGGAATCCATAAAAATGTTTTATTCATAGCTTCATAAAATCCTGGCTCAGTAAATGCATATTTAGCTGGTTCTCTAAATACTGCAAAGAAAGCTAGTATAATAGGCAGTTGAATAAGCAATGGTAAACATCCTGCAGCTGGATTATAATTATGTTCTTTGTAAATTTCCTGCATTTTTGCAGTTTGTGTTTGAGGATCACTTTTGTACTTAGTTTGAACTTCCTTGATTAAAGGCTGTAATTCAGCCATCTTTTTAGTTGACTTAGCCTGATGTAAATTTAATGGCAATAACATTAATTTAAACAATATAGTAGTTATAATTATAGCCATTGCGTAATATGAAAAACTTTCTGGTTCATTGCCTATATTAGACACTAAATCATAAACCAATTTTAATAGCGCTCCTAGTATATTACCTAGAAAAGCCCTCATATATTAACCCCCTATCATTTAAGTGGGTCATATCCTCCTTCATGGAAAGGATGACATTTCAAAATTCTTCTTATAGTTAAATAGCTTCCTTTAAAAAAACCATATTTTTTATAAGCTTCTATTGAATATGTCGAACAAGTTGGATAAAACCTACATTTATTCCCTTTTAATATATACTTTGATATTACATTTTGATAAATTCTAATTAAAAAAATAGCCAATTTAGCCATTTTAATTCTCCTAGTCCTTTAAGATTCTAGCAATACCCATTATATGAACCATTGCACTTTCCAATTCCTTATAGGAAATTTGGATAACATTCTTTTTAGGTATAAGAATTAAATCATATCCACTTTTTATATTTCCCAATTTTAATCTATAAATTTCCTTCATTCTTCTTCTAATTCTGTTTCTTACCACTGCATTACCAATCTTTTTTGTAATAGTTATCCCAATCCTAGAATTTTCTAAACCATTTTTTCTCACATATAATACTAAATTTCGATTCCAATAACTCTTTCCACCACTATATACTCTTTTAAACTCCATATTTTTACGTAGTCTGTAACTCTTATCCATACTAATACTCCTTTAGAAAAATGGCCTCTCTAAAAATTAATAAAAAAGGCTTCCATAAAACCCTTTCAAGGTAGCCTTCTTTGCAATTTATAACAATAAGTTCTGTAATTGGAAAACAATAAAGTAGAACTTTCTTATTCGTTATAAAAAGGCCACTTAATAGCGGCCTATGCTGATAATCTTTTTCTGCCTCTTTGTCTTCTGCTCTTTAATATAGCTCTACCTGCTTTAGTCTTCATTCTTTTTCTAAAGCCGTGTTCTCTACTACCTTGCTTTTTCTTTGGTTGAAACGTTCTTTTCATAAATCTACACCTCCTTAATTGTTGTACCGATATATATGAAATATAGAGTCTTCTAAGTAAGAAAACATAAACACTACTATGATTATATTTATTCTTCATGGGTATGTCAAGAAATTTCAACTTTATGAGGTAAATAATAGTTGTTAACAATATGTTAATCCTGTGGATAATTTTATTGAATGTTCATCATATTTTTGATATCATAGTATAAACATGTGAATATCTTTTAAATTTGTATATAAATCCTTAGTTATGCACAATTTGTGTATAACTTGTGTGTAACTTTTGAACATTTGTTTAAATTACCATCTAATATTGTTATTCTCTCAAATTTTATCCACAATTTATTTTAAAGTATATTGTGTATAAATAAAATAATAATTTTAAAAAAAATGTTACTTACAAATTGTTATTAACTTATCCACTGTTATTTTTTAATTTAATCTAAATAATTATACCTATATTTTGTTATTAAAATTGTTAGTAAGTTTTTAAAATTATTATTTTATTTATAATTTTTTATTTTTTGAGGAGGAGGAAAGATATGATATCTAATTTGGATAACATTTGGGAAGAAGTCTTGAAAGTTATTAAGGTAGAATTAACTGAAGTCAGCTATAATACTTGGTTGAAAACCATTATACCTGTAAATTTAAGCAATAAAAAAATAGTATTAGCTGCTCCAAATGATTTTACCAAGGGCATTTTAGAAGGAAGATATTTAAATCTTATAAAAAATGCCATAAAAGAAGTTACAAAAGAAGACTTTTCCATTCAATTTATTATTCCAGGTGAAGAGCAAACTACTAATCACAGTCATATTAATACAAATATGGCAGAATTTCAGGAGAATAATCAAAGATCTCAACTAAATCCTAAGTATACTTTTGATACCTTTGTTATAGGTAATAGTAATAGATTTGCTCATGCTGCATCCCTGGCAGTAGCAGAAGCTCCTGCACAAGCATATAATCCTCTATTTATATATGGGGGAGTAGGACTGGGTAAAACTCACTTAATGCATGCCATTGGTCACTATATATTAAGTCAGAACCCTAATTCTAAGGTAGTATATGTAAGTTCTGAGAAATTTACCAATGAATTAATTAACTCTATTAGAGAGTATAGGAACGAAGAGTTTAGAAATAAGTATAGAAATATTGATGTTCTATTAGTAGATGATATACAATTTATAGCTGGTAAAGAGGGTACTCAAGAGGAATTTTTCCATACATTTAATGCACTACATGAAAATAACAAGCAAATAATAATTTCATCAGATAGACCTCCTAAAGAGATACCAACTTTAGAAGACAGACTAAGATCTAGGTTTGAATGGGGACTTATTACGGATATACAAGCACCTGACCTAGAGACTAGAATAGCTATACTTAGGAAAAAAGCTAATATAGAAAATATTATAGTACCAGATGATGTAATGCATTATATTGCTAATAATATTAAATCTAATATTAGAGAGTTAGAAGGAGCACTTATAAGAGTTGTAGCTTATTCATCCCTTACTAATAGAGAAATAACAGAGGAATTAGGTCAAGAAGCCTTAAAAGATATTCTTTCTAATAGTAAGCCTGTAGAAATTACAGTGGATTTAATAAAGGAAGTTGTATCAAAGAACTTTAAAATTAAAATGGAAGATTTTCAATCCAAAAGAAGAACCAGAGCCATAGCATTTCCAAGACAAGTAGCTATGTACTTAACTAGAGAATTAACAGATCTATCTCTGCCTAAAATTGGAGACGAATTTGGAGGTAGAGATCATACTACTGTAATTCATGCATGTGACAAAATAAATAATGATATGAATGAAGATGAAAACTTAAGAAAAAAAGTAGAAGATATTATAGCTTCATTGAAAAGCTAACAGATAAATAAATTATTGTTGATAACTATTAAGTTATTATAGAGCTTACTAACATGTTATTAATTCAAAATTCTTAACAACCATCTCTATAAATAGACTTATCAACATAATAACAGGCCCTACTACTATTACTACTATATTATTTATATAT
>CAYZDC010000014.1:0-23856 GCA_964477045.1 uncultured Tissierellaceae bacterium
TAAAGTCATCACCCGAAAAGGGTAATTCGTATAAAAAAAGCTTCTGCCTTATCCAGCAGAAGTTTTTTATTTTATAAACACTAATATATTAACTATTCCAAACTAACTCACCTTGTAATTCTTTCAATAACAATTCTACAATTATAGCAAGTAAAGTCACAGGAATAGCACCTTCTAATATTAAAACCATATCAAAGGTTCTTACTCCATTTACAACTAAGACACCTAGTCCTCCTGCTCCTACAGCTGCTGCTAAAGTGGCAGCACTAATATTTATAACAAGTGCCGTTCTTATACCTCCTAAAATTACATTTAGAGCTAGGGGTATTTTTACTTTAATATATATTTCTACATCTGTCATACCCATCCCCTTAGCCGCATCTATTATATCTTCTGGAACTTCTTCTATTCCTATGACCACGTTATATATAATAGGCATTAAGGCGTACACTACAAGTGCTATTAATGCTCCTATTATTCCATATCCTAAAATAGGCACTGTAAGGGCTAGTAAAGCTGGTGATGGAAATGCTTGACCTAGATTTATTGTTTTTAATAATATTTCTTTGAATTCCCTACCATAATTTGTAGTTACAAATATTCCTAAAATGGTTCCTAATGTAACTGCAATAATACTGGATAATAAAACCATCCAAACATGTTCAACAAAGTAAACCACTAGGGGAGTTCTAGATCCTGAAGTGCTTTTAGAACTGAAATATTTGTATAATATATCTTCAAATCCCTTAGAGTATATAACTATAATTGCAAGAACAATAGCTAGTAAAGCTGCAACTATTAGTCCTCTTCTATTCTTTTTCATTTACATCACTTCCAGCTATTTCTAATATATGGTCCCAGCTAATACTTCCATTTACAAGAGATACTCTATCTTTTCCACTAGTTAACATTTCTATTAAAACTTCTCTAAGTGTTATATCTTTATCCAATGGACTTTCTTCTAATACAGGAGAACTAGCATAATCTACAGCAGGCTTTCTTGATAAAATTGTCAAAATACCTTCTCCTTTAAAAAAGTTTTTAACAAAGTCATTTTGGGGATGTAGTATAATTTTTTCAGGTGTATCTACTTGGACTATTTCTCCTTTATTCATTATACAAATTCTATCTGATAAGAGCAAAGCCTCATCAGTATCATGGGTTACAAATACAACAGTTTTTTTAAGTTTTCTTTGAATTTTGCGAAATTCTTTCTGGAGTCTTAACCTATTTATTGGATCAACTGCTCCAAATGGCTCATCCATAAGAAGAATATCAGGATCAGATGCCATAGCTCTGGCAACTCCAATTCTTTGGGCTTCTCCTCCAGATAATTCAGAAGGCTTTTTATTTTTGTATTGTTCAGGATTTAATCCAACTAACAAAAGCATCTCATCTACTTTTTTATCTATTTTATCCCCATTCCATTTTAATAAATTGGGTACTGTGGCTATATTCTTTTTAACATCCATATGGGGGAATAATCCTATGCTTTGAATTACATATCCTATAGTTTTTCTAAGTTCTTCTCCCTTTAAACCATCAATATTCTTTCCTTCTACTTCTATTTCTCCCCCATCTCTAGTAATCATTTTATTTATTAACCTTAGTAAAGTTGATTTCCCACAACCAGAAGGACCAAGTATTACCAAAAATTCAGATTGATTTACAGTTAAGGAAAGATTGTTTACTGCTACAAAATCACCATATTTTTTTGTTACATTATGGAGTTTAATCATATATAACACCCCTCATTGTCTTTTCAAAAGTTCTCAAAATGTAATCAAGAAATACTGAGAAAAACACTATAGGAAGAACTCCTAAAAGAATTAAATCTGGTGATGCTTCTCCTAGGCCTAAGAATACAAAAGTACCCATTCCTCCACCACCTACAAGCCCTGCTAAAACTGCTCCACCAATAGTTTGAATAAAAGCTATTCTAATACCTGTAAATATTACTGGAAAAGCTAAAGGAAGTTCAATCTTTTTTAAAATTTGACCCTTACTCATACCCATCCCCCGTGCAGCTTCTATTACATTTTTTTCTACTGAATAAAAGCCAGTCAATGTATTCCTTCCAATTGGAAGAAGTGTATATAGAGTAAGTGCAATATATGCAGGTGCCCATCCAATTCCGCTTACTCCTATGGTATCAAAGAAGGGTAGTTTTCCTAAGCCAGATAGTGGTACTAATAGAATTCCAAATAAGGAAAGGCTTGGTATTGTTTCAATAATACTAAGAGGAACCATTATTTTCCCTTCTAGAGTTTTCTTAGAATAAGCTAAAAATCCAAGGGGAATAGCAATAATAGCCCCTGTAACTACTGAGCCTAAAGTCAGCATGGCATGAATTCTTAAATTAAGGATAAACTGAGTCTTTTTTATATTATATTCTTTAATTAAAGATAAGTCTTCAAGGGCTCCAGTAAACAAAAAATAAGATAAAATTGCAAATATACTTAAAAATCCAATCCATTTAATATATTTATGGTGGACAATTTTTTTAGTATAGGTAGAAAATATGATGTAAATACAAAAAAATTGAACATAGAAACCTGATGAAAGACTTAATCTATCTGAAGTTCCCTGATCTACATATGTTCCTGTTTTTGACTGTAAACTCCAAATAAATGCTAAAGTCAATATAGTTGTAAAGATAAAAACAATATTATTCTTATACTTTTTTTCATAAAAAGATAAAGCAAGCAAAATAAGCCATAGGGATACAATGACAATTCCTAGATTGCCAAAAAATTCAAAGCTAGTATACTTAATCCCTTGAGAGATTCTATTTGGTTTATGTTCAAGTAAATTCATGAAAACAAATGCTGCTGCACCTACAGAGGATAACAGCAGCAATGTTTTGTCTTTTAATTTATTCATTTAATCACCTTTTGAGTTAATTTAGTCTAAAAATCCTTCTTCTCTTAAGTGTTCTTTTGCAACATCTTTTGGTGATAGTCCATCTATGATTACTTTTTTATTCATAATCTGTAAGTTTTCAAGATTTAAGGTTTTAAACACATTTTCTATTATAGTTTTTATTTCTGGATACTTTTCTAATACTTCTGCTCTAATAACTACAGAGGGTTCAAATACTGGAGGTATTGAAAGAGGATCATCCAATACAAGTAAGTTTAAATCTGTCAATGAGCCATCCGTACCATAAACTAAAGCAACATTTACTCCGTCTGTATCATTTGCAAGGGCACTTATTGTCTCTGCAGTGTTCCCATGAGGAAGCATAATAAGTTGATCAGGTTTTAGGGTAAATCCATATCCCTCTTCCATCCCCAACAAGCCCATATTTTTCTCAGCAAATAGTTGACTCGTTATAAATTTAACCTGCCCACCATTATTTACATAATCTGCAAAGTCTTCTAAGGTCTTTAGATTATTTGCCTCTGCAAACTCTCTTTTCACTGCTAACATTTCTGTATTATTTGCATTTGCAGGTTCTAACCAAATTAAATCATTGTTTTCTTCATCATATGTCTTTATAAAGTTATAACCTTCTACTTTATCTCTCCAAATTTCTTCATTGAATCCTTCCGAATAATATTGTCCATTGCCAGTATAATCAATTCCAATATCTAATTCTCCCTGTAATAATGCATTCCTATGAACATCTGGAGTTCCAAATTGTACTTTGTCTGTAATAGTGTATCCATTTTCTTCAAGTGCTAATAGTACCATATTACCTAAGATACCACCTTCAGTATCTACAAATGATCCTAAGATTATTGGATCATCTGGATTAATAGCTTCATTTTTTTCAGGACTAGTGCTACAAGCTGATAATACTTGTAGTAATAATATAACCACTAATATCATTATAATATTCTTATTTTTTTTCATCTTAACCTCCACTTTTTTGTTTTACTTAAAATTATGTATATATTTTTTACCCTTTTCATTAAAAAACTAAACTATATTATAATTTATCTTCAAAACAAGAAAAATCACCTTAAGTTGCAAGGTGATTTTTCTTGTCTGTCTATAGACAAAAATTTTTACCAATAAGTTTTCTATTACATGATTGACAAATGTGATCCTGATTTTCTATATTTAATTTATCTTGAATGAATTCTAGTGACTCTTGTGTGGTGTAATATTTCCCACATATAGAACACTCTACTAAGTTAAATGTTCTATTCCAAATAGTTCTCCTTCCATTTTCATCAATTACGTTGATGGCATCAGTGGGACAAACTTCAGCACAAGATCCACATCCTATACAATCCTTTGATGCATCATCATAAGGAGTAGATACGGCTTTAGTAGTTCCTCGACTTACTAAAGATATAGCATGAGTACCTAGTTTTTCACAAGCTACAACACATAATCCACAAAGAATACAATTCTCTTTTTCATTTATATTAATATATCTAGTTGGTGCTTTTACATTATACTCTCTTGCCAATTCATTTATATACTTGTTATTTGGAGTTCTTAGTAGTAAAAGTAGTACTATATTCTTTCGCATCTTTTGAATTTTTTCAGTATTAGTAAACACTTCGATACCATCTTTTATTGGATATACACAGGAAGATACGGTTTTAGTCTTTCCACTATCTTTAACTTCTACCAAGCATAATCTACATCTTCCTAAGCCTTCAAAACCTTTTTTATGACACAAGCTAGGTATATCTATTTTATTTCGTTTAGCCAATTCTAATAAACTTTCTCCATCCTTACCCTTATAATATTTTCCATCTATCTTAATATTCATAATGTGCACCACCAATCTTAATAGCATCTGTTGGGCATGCTATGAAACAATCACCACATTTAATACACTTTTCTTGATTTATTAGATATGGCTCTTTTAATATACCAGAAATTGCATCCACAGGACATTTTTTACTACATATACCACATCCTATACATAAATCACTTTCAATATAATAAGTAGTTAAATCTTTGCAAACTCCTGCAGGACATTTTTTGTTTACTATATGGTCTATATATTCATCTTTAAAGTATTGAATAGTTGTCAAAACAGGATTTGGAGCAGTTTTACCTAAAGCACATAAGGAGCCTTCTTTAATAGTTTCTCCTAGTTGTAGGAGTAAATCTATATCTTCTAATTGTCCCTGACCAGAAGTAATATTTTCTAGCACCTTAAACATTGTAGCTATTCCTTCTCTACAAGTAGTACATTTCCCACAAGATTCACCAGCCAAAAATTCCATATAGTACTTGGCTACTTCAACCATACATGTAGTGTCATCCATTACTATAACTCCACCTGAGCCCATCATTGAACCCATATTGTTTAAAGATTCAAAATCAAGGGCTATATCCATATGTTCCTTAGGAATACAGCCACCTGAAGGGCCTCCCGTTTGAACAGCCTTAAAAGGCCTATCTTTTATTATTCCCCCACCAATTTGAAATACCAATTCATCTAACTTTGTTCCCATAGGTACTTCAACTAAGCCAGTATTCTTTACCTTACCTACTAAGGAAAACACTTTAGTTCCCGAATTTCCTTCTGAACCTATCTCTTTAAACCATTCACTGCCATTTAAAATAATAAGAGGAATATTTGCCCAAGTTTCAACATTGTTTAATACAGTAGGTTTATCCCATAAACCCCGCTCCACACTTCTTATATACTTGGCTCTTGGTTCTCCAATATTCCCTTCTATAGAGGCCATTAAAGCACTAGATTCCCCGCATACAAATGCTCCTCCACCTCTTACAATTTCCAAGTCAAAGTTAAAGGAACTACCTAAAACATTTTTTCCCAGAAAAGCATGCTTCCTAGCATTAACAATAGCAACTTCCATATTCTTTCTTGCAAGTTCGTATTCATCTCTTATGTATAGGAACCCTTTATTTGAGCCTATAGCATATCCACAAATAATCATTCCTTCAATTATAGTGTGAGGATCTCCTTCCAATATACTTCTATCCATAAAAGCTCCCGGATCCCCTTCATCTCCGTTACACACTATATACTTTGGAAAATTTTCATAATTAGAACATGTTCTCCATTTCCTGCCAGTGGGAAATCCTGCTCCACCTCTACCTCTTAAATTTGATTTCTCAACTTCTTTAATTACTTCTTCTGGAGTCATGTGAAATAGTACCTGCCTTAAAGCTTTGTATCCATCTCTTTCCAAATAATCTTCTATATGCAAGGGGTCTATTTCTCCAGTATTTCTTAAAACAATCTTATGTTGATGTTTATAAAATGAGGCATCATTATGATACACTATCCTCTTCTTTGAATTTGTATCAAAATATAATAGTCGGTTAATTACATTACCATTTAAAATTGTTTCTTCTACTATTTGGTCAACATCATCAACTGATACTTTAAAGTATGATATTTTATCGGGAAGTATTTTTACAACAGGCCCTTTTTCACATAGACCGTTACAGCCTGTTGCTTTTATTGAGGGTTCAATAGTAATATTAGGATTATCCTTTAATTTTCTTTTAAACTTTTCATATACCTCATAACTATTATTCGCTAAACAACCAGTTCCGCAACATACTAGTATTTTTCTAGTCTGGCCATGAAAATCAGTCATCTATTTTCCCCTCCCTAAGTTGATCTATTATCTGTTGTACTTTTTCTTTAGTTAAACTTCCATAATATTTTCCATTAATCATCATAACAGGTGCAAGAGCACAAGCTCCTATACAATTAACGGTTTCAATTGAAAATAATCCATCATCTGTTGTTTCTCCAGATTGAATATCTAATGCTTTCTCTATTTCTTCTTCTATTGTTTTAGATCCTCTTATATGGCATGCAGTACCATCACATACCTTTATGGTATATTTACCTTTGGGTTTTAAGCTTAATGCTTTATAGAATGTAGCCATACTGTATACATTACTAATAGGCAAGCTCATATACTGGGATATAAGTTCCATAACTTCTCTAGGAATAAAACCATATTCCTTTTGTATATCCTGTAATATAGCTAGCATATGTCTTTGGGACCTTGGATAATCATTTAATATCCTTATAGCTCTTTTATAATCACCATCTATATTTATAGCCACTTTTTTCACCTTCGAATTAGTTAGAACATCCATTAAATAATTAATGGATGTTCTATACCTATATTTAGTAGTCTAAAACTGAGAGTCTTTTATCTATTAATAGTTCATTTAATTTTTCTTCCATAGGGATACCATCTTTATCCCAACCTCTTAATTCATAGTATTCATCTAACATTTTGTCTAATTCAGCTACCTTACCTTTGGCTGGTCCAGAAGTTAAAGCTTCTTCTAGTAATCTAGGAGGTAATGTATCATCTTCTTTTGTAAATCCTGCCTCTAAATTGAACATTCTCTCTAAGTTCCAAATTCTTTCTCCAACTTTAAGGAATTCTTCATCTGAAAGATCTACACCTATGGTATTTCTAAGCATGCTTGCTATTTCTGGTAATCCAATAGCAAAAGTTGTAAATAAACAGATATCTGATGAATCTACTAAACCAGTTAAATCTTGGAATAGTTTCAATAAAGCAGCTTTCCCTTCTGTTTCAAGAGGATCAGTTTTTACAGGTATTCCCAGAACTTCTGGAGATGTTAAATATCCTCTTACATGACAGCCCCCACGATTACTAGTTGCATAGGATAAAGCCATACCTTGAATTGCTCTACCATCATAGGCTGGCATTTCTTGTTTTTTTACACTCATGGATAATTCAGGATGTTCATATTTTTCAGCTAATCTAAAAGACCCTAAAGCCATTAAATCTCCAAAACCTTCTCTATTGGCTGTTTTCTTAGTCCAAGAGATGATAGATTCTGAATCACCAAAGCTTAATTCTTCACCAAGTTCTTCTTTCGTAATAACACCCATCTGGAACAACTCCATAACGCAGGCAATGGTAGCTCCCATAGTAATAGGATCAAGTCCTACTAAATTACAAACATGATTAGCCTTATTAATAGCTTCCATATCATTAATACCACATGATGCACCATATGCCCACGCCGCTTCATATTCTGGACCTGCTACTATACCTTTGTACTCACCTTCATCGATTTTTATAACTCTTCCACAACCAATTGGACAAGCAAAACAACCCTTATTTCTTATTATAAAATTATCAGTTAAAAACTCTCCACTTATCATATCTCCATCTTCGAACCATGAGCTTCTCCAGTTTCTAGTAGGTAATGAATGAGTTTCATTTAATATGTTCATCAATACCTGGGTTCCATAAGTAGCTAGCCCTCCGCCTTTTCCTGTAACAGGATGTTCTAGTAATTTATCTCTAGCATCTTTTGTAGCCATCATAAAACCATGCTTATTAGCTACACTTATACCTTTTGTACCTCTAACTACAACAGCTTTCAAATTTTTAGATCCCATAACTGCACCTAAGCCTGAGCGACCAGCAGCTCTGTCTTTATCATTCATTACAGTTGCAAATAGCACCTGATTTTCACCTGCTACTCCAATACAGGCCACCCTTGCATCTTCTTCATTTTCTTGTAAAAGTATATCTGTGGTTTCATTTACATCTTTTCCCCATAAGTGGGATGCATCCAAAAGTTCAACTTTATCATCATGGATATTTAAATACACTGGATTTTCAGATTTTCCTTCAAATATAATACCATCATATCCAGCAAATTTTAATTCTGGTCCAAAATGTCCACCTGAATTTGATGCACCTATGGTTCCAGTTAATGGAGCCTTTGCTACAACATTGAAACGTCCTGCACAAGTGGCAAATGTGCCTGTCATTGGTCCAGCCATAAAAATTAATTTGTTTTCTGCACTTAAAGGATCAACACTAGGGTCTATTTCGTCATAAAGATATTTAGATCCTAAACCTCTTCCTCCAAGATAAAGATTTGCATCTTCCATATTTAAATTTTCTACCTTAATAGTTTTATCACTTAAATTTACTCTCATTAATTTCCCAATCCAACCATTCATTATTTAGCCACCTCCCCAAACACATCACTAAATAGATCAGTTATATTTTTTCTTTTATTTAATCTTCCATCTAATTCCTTATATTCTATTGCATCATTAGGACATAAGGCTACACATTGAGGTGTTCCATCACATAAGTCACATTTTACAACTTCTTTTAATCTAAAACTATAAGTCATATTTCCAAATGGACATGCACTTACGCACATTTTACAACCTATACACTTTTCATGATCAACTAAAACTACCCCTGTCTTTGGATCCTTTCTGATTGCATCTACAGCACAAACTGTCATACAATAAGGATCATCACACTGTAAACATGTCATAGGAACTTGTAGCCCCACTTCATCATAAGGCAATACTGAAATTGCTGAGTCCTTAGGATTAAATGAATCATGTTTTATAAATGAACAAGCAAGTTCACAAGTCCTACAGCCTATACATTTTTCTGGAGAAATTACTATACCTTTAGCCATTTTTCTCTGGACACCATTATAGGTACCAGATTCACCCCCTTAAATTATTTTGTTTAAAATAAAATAATAAAAAAGATTATTATTCACCATATGTAGGTAAACAATAATCTCTTTGCGCAATGGCAGGCATAAAAATTACTTTTTATACCCTATCGTTCATAAGGGCCCTTAGGTCAATTATGAATCGAGATCTATATTCTTTTTTATTATACAAGTTTATATTTAAACCTAACCCCCACCAATTGGAGGAAACAGTGCTAAAACATCATTATCTTTTAGCTCACAATTGACTTCGCTATAAGCACCATTTATTAAAGCTATTCCTAGATCCTTTTCATCAATTTCAAGTTTTTCTAGTATATATCTAATATCTACAGTATTATTGAAACTAAGATTTTTATTTTTCCATCTTCCATCTCGAAAATTAGCAAATAATTTAACTTGGATTTCCATATATTGTCCTCCTACATTAAATATTAACCTTCTATCTACATTATACATCAAAAACCATAATTGTAAAGGTTTATCAGAATATTCTAAATAAAACCTGATTTCCTTTATGTTAAAAGAACAGTAGGATTTTATTCTACTGTTCTTTCATCATAATTTATATATCTCCATTATTATATTTTTTTCTTAGCATCTATCCAAGCTTGTTTAACATTTTCAGAAGCATCTTCTAAGTTGTCTTTAGCATAATCTAAATTTTCCTTTGTATTCTTCATATCCTTTTTAACATTGTTTACTGTGGCTTCTGTATTTTTTTTAATATTTTCAGTTTGTTTCTTGATTTCTTCAATATTTTCTTTTGTTTTATCTAAATTGTCTTTAGATTCTTCAATGTAATCTTTATTATTCATTTTATTAACATTACTTTTTATATCATCTTTAGTATCCTTCATAGACTCCTTTACTTCATCATATCCTTCGTTAATATCTTCCACTATATTGTCTTTCTTATCTTTAATTTCTTCTATATTATCTTTAACCTCACTAACTACTTTGTTTTTAACTTCTTTAGCTTCATCAATTTTTTCTTCCATAGTTACCTTTACATTTTCTACCACATCTTTAGATTTTTGTTTAATATCCTCTATAGTTTCTTTACCAGGCTTTGGAGCCAATAACAAGCCAGCGATTATTCCTATAGTTGAGCCTATTACAACTCCAACTAAAATGTCCTCTACTTTATTTTTTTTATTATTCCCTCCAAATATATCCATAATTTGTTCTAACATTTCCTTATCCCCTTTCAATTAAATTCACATAATCTTATTGATAATATGTTCCCAATCTATTTTTACCCCTAATTCAATATTCTAAATCAAAAATATAATTACACCTATATTAATTATGTTATACTGTTAATGCAATAATAAAAGTTTGTTTTATTTGGGGATTTAAATTTAGAAGGAGGTTTGTTATGTCACAAATCGGAATAAAAAAATGTGAAGCTTATGATTATAATACAATTATAAATAAAATAGACTATCTATTAGATAATTTAAATGTACTAAAAGCTATAAAACCTGGCAGAGTGCTATTGAAAACAAACTTACTGAAGAAAAACTTGCCTGAAGATGGAGTTACTACACATCCATTTGTAGTAGAGGGTGTTGCTCGTTATTTAATGAAGAAAGGTTTTCAAGTAGTAATTGGTGATAGTCCAGGTGGTCCTTTTAATAAAATGTTATTAAAAGGGATTTATGAAAGCTCTGGAATTGCCAAAGCAGCAGAAAGATGTGGTTGTGAACTTAACTACAATACTGAAGTGGTTGAAGTTAAACCTCCCAATGCTTTACTTATTAATAATTTAAAACTTGTTAAGGCTTTTACTGAAGTTGATTATGTAGTTTCCTGCGCAAAGCTAAAAACACATACAATGATGACCTATACTGGTGCGGTTAAAAATCTATTTGGTATGATACCAGGGGTTACAAAAGCTGACTACCATCTAAAAATGAACGACCCTGATAATTTTGCAAATATGTTAATTGATATATGTGACTATGTAAAACCTTTATTTTCTATTATTGATGGAGTAGAAGCTATGGAAGGTGATGGACCATCTGCCGGAGATATTCGAAATCTTGGCCTAATACTTGTGGGAGATAATCCATACGATCTTGATTTAGTGGCTTGTAAGATTGTAGGAATCCATAATGCTCCTACTAATTTACATGCTCAAAAAAGAAATTTATCCACTAAAAATATAAATGATATAAACTTTTATGGAACACCTTTAAATGAAATAAAAATTAAGTCTTTTAAGTTACCAAGTTCAACTCATGTTAACTTTGTTGAAGATAGAATTCCCTCTTTTGTAGTAGATTTTTTACTAGATAGAATTCGTCCTTATCCAAAAGTACTCAATAACAAATGTATTGGATGCGGTATTTGTGCAAGAGATTGTCCTGCAAAAGTAATAGAGATTATAGATAAAAAAGCAAAAATTGATACTAGTATGTGTATAAGATGCTTTTGTTGTCATGAACTTTGCCCAGAAAAGGCAATTGGGATAAAAAGACATACTTTACACAGGTTGATTTTTGGAAAATAGGAAAGTATTAAAAATACTAAAAAAACTCTCATTTATAAGAATTTTCTTATCAATGAGAGTTCAAATTTCAACTAAGTATTATCTTAATAAACTGGATCTCTAGTGCCTTGGATTACTTCATTTTGGATTTTAGCTACTTCTTTTTCACTAATTATTTGATTTAGAAGGTTTTTGAAACCTGAAGATTTGTTACTGATAACTAAGACTGCCCTAGTCTCGTCTCCAATTTCTTTATTTATATCTAAATCTTGAAAACAAACATTACTAAACATACCTGGCTTTTCTATAGTATCCTTATTATATATTGTTCCATCTATAGTGCCATTAATAATCGCTGGAACCATTTGAGTATATTGAATATCCACATATTCTAATTCTAACTCTTCTCCTTTTGCTAATAGTTCCATCCACTTTGTATGGTCTGGAGAAGCTAAGTCTCTACCAACCAAAAGCTTTTTTTTCTTTAATACTTCTTCATCTTTATATAAAAGAACATATCCACTTAAATAACTATACTGATCAAACTCCATAACCATACTGATATTATTATATTTTTTTATTAATGATGATGCAGAATCTTTACTTAAAACAGCAAAATCATACTTTCCTTCTAGAACGCCTTGTATTCTCTTTTCAGCTCCCTGCATATAGGCAAAATGAAAGGGAATATTATTTTTTTCCATCTGGTTGTATATGGCAGTTGCAATTCCTTCGTGTTTTTTTGTATATGGCAATGGTGAAACACCTGAAATTCTTTCTAATGTAAATTCCCATAGTTTTTTATAATCAATATGGGTCAAAAATGTTCCTAATGTTCCTCTTTTGTCTCTAGTAATAGCTTTCTCTGATTCCAATGTATTTAGGGCTTCTTGAACAACTCCTCTAGATGCATCAAACCGATCTGTATAAGAGGATATTGTATCTATTCTATCTCCAAGATTATAAGATATTAGTTCTTTTGCAATTTCCATCATAACCATTTGTTGTTTATTAAACATATTTGAATCCCCCTGAGTATATTTATAGTTTAATTATACCACAAATAAAAACCCCAGGTAGGTTTTTCTACACCCTTACAAGTATAATGAATCTACTTTGTTCCTGCTGCAAGATACTTAGACAATGTTAAATTTACAGCTTGATTGTTCTTATAGGATTTTTTATAAACATTTTTATAAATATCATCATATGTTTCCCGATTCTCTTTTAATGGATAAAATATCCTCTCCTTCCTTACTATTTTATCAACACCTTCTTTTTCATTTTCAAATAGACCTACTGCAACTCCTGCTGCTATTGCAGCTCCTGCAGCACAAACTTCGTGAGTTTGAAGTCTTATGGTTTTAATATTAAAAATATCTGCTGTTAATTGCATGGCTAAGTCAGATTTGCTTCCCCCTCCAACCACATATATCTCCTTAACTTTAGTTTTCATCTTTTTTTCAATAATTTCTAAGCCATCTCTTAAAGCATAGGCAATACTTTCTAGAATTGCTCTGTATAAATGTTCTTTTCTATGATCATCAGTCCAACCTATTATAGCACCTCTTGCATCTGGATAAAGAACATAGTGAGGTGCCCAGAAGGGATATACAAAAAGTCCATTTGAGCCAGCCGGTATATCTGTAGCTTTTTTATTCATCTGGTTTAGCAATACTGGATAGTCTTCCTCTAAAGCATACTGCCTACAAAACCATGTTACTAGCCAATAGCCTCTATCAATAGAAAACTCTGGATTCCATGCATTAGGAATTGTACTTGGCCAAGTGTAATAAGCATATTTTCTATCACCAACATATTTTTTAGATGTTAAGGCCAGTGTAGCTAAGGTTCCATAACTAATTGTTGCTTGCTCCTCAAAGAATGCTCCACTTCCCAGAGTCTCACACTGTTTATCTCCACCTGCAGCAACAATAGGAAGACCTATTGGCAATCCTGTTTCTCTACTTGCTTTTTCAGTAATGTGACCCATTATTTTTCCTGCTTGAAATAGCTTTGGCAATTGATCTCTTCTAATACCAATTATTTCATATATAATATCTAAATCAAACCAGTCCAATGTTTTAATATTAAAGGGAAGTACTCCTACTTGCATGCCAACAGAATCGTGGTACTGATCTGTAAATTTATAAGTTACCAAACCACCCATAGTTAAATATTTATATGCTCTTTCATATGTATCTTTTTCATGATATTTAAACCAATTAAACTTTGACCTATCAGATAGCATATTAAATGTCTTTTTCCCAAAAGTATGAATAACCTTGTTTACTCCCTTTATGCTGGTAGCAGCATCTTTTATTGCTTCAGGAACTCTTCTTTGATCTACCCAGGTAATCCAGTCTCTAATATAATTGCCCTCTTGGTCTAAGGGAATAATATTATCTCTATTTGCAGTAACACTACAAGCCTTAAGCTTATCTATATCTTTTCCTAATTTTTCAACTACTCTATTTGTAACAATACATACACTTTTCCAAATATCATCTGCAGGTACTTCAGCCCAGCCTGGTTCTAAAGAATAATACATATTATTTATTATTCTCTCATTAGCTATCTCATCGCCTTCAGCACTAAATACTAATGCTCTCACGCTCTGTGTTCCAATATCTATAGACATAATATATTTTTCACAGTTCAAACCAATACCTCCTTATGGAATGCAGCTGATAAATTTAATCCGTCTTAAGTTTTTCATATATAGGCATAAACATTTCTTGATATTTTGGTGGTGCATACTTTTCTAATGTATGTTTAATATTCCACTCTTTAATATTTGACTCACCCTTTTGATTAGCCCATACTTCAAATTTTTTATTCACAGCAGCCTTAAACATAGGTGGCAAAGAATCAATTATTTCATCATACATTTTTTTGCTATTACCTTCCCAAGTTAAATCAGAAAGTTTAATTTTTTCCATTTTAACATCTCTCCTTTTTATTTAAAATATTTTCAGTGAATGCTTTCCAATCTTCTACAATTCCAATATCTACATTTTTAAAAACACTTGCATTAGGGTCATTATTAACAGCAATTATCTTCTTTGCCTTTCCAATTCCAGCTAAGGTTTTATTACTACCAGATACACCTAAAAGTAAAACAATAGATGCCTTTAAAATAGTTCCACTTACTCCTACCTGCCTAGAATATGAAGCTATCCCACCTTCAACTAAAGGTCTAGTTACTCCATATTCCCCACCTAATACCTTAGCTAGTCTATGGATTAACAATAGTTCTTCTTTATTTCTTATAGCATTGCCTGCCACTATTACAACTTTTGCTTTGCCTAGTTCTATTTCCGGTTTATTATCATACCTATCAATAATTTTTAGTTTTTTTCCAAAAAGCTTCTTATTATGAATGATTCTTTTTGCTTGTTTTTCTCCCGATTTACTTGGTGCATCCATTACCCCAGGTCTAACTGTTGCCATCTGAGGAAAGGATTTTGGTGTAATTATTTCCGCTAGTACCTCTTCCCCAAATGCTGGTCTAATTTGGATAAGACCGTATTCTTCCTCATACCTTATTTGAGTACAATCTGCAGTTATTCCAGTTTTAAAATATGCTGCAACTCTTGGAGCAAAACTTCTACCTAGTGGTGTTGCTCCCAGAAGTAGAATACTTGGATTCTCAGTTTCTATATAATCACATAAAGCTTCTGTAAAATGCTCTGTGGTTAAATACTTATCCTCATATTCATAAATCAATACTTCATCTAGATATTTTTCAATAAGGTTTAAATTGCTATTTAAAAGATTTGTATTTTTACTTTTGGCAATTATTCCATGAATGCTATAATCTCTACTGCCCATCATATCTATTGTCTTCCCAATGAGTTCTAATCCTACTGGTAGTATAGTGTTATTATTAATTTCTAAAAATATCCCTATTTTCATTTAGATTCCTCCCATTCTTTTATTTTTTCTAGAAGGAAATCCGCACTTTCATCTATACTACCTGATAATATTTCTCCAGTTCTTGAAATTTCTGGAACAAACATATTTTTTACCCTTGTAGGAGAACCCAAGTACCCAAAATTATTATTATCATTGTCTTCAAGATCTTTCATTTCTAAAATATCAATTGGTTTCTTTTGAGAAATCATCTTATCTCTAAAAGTAGAAACTCGAGGCACAAATGAATTAGTGCTTGTTGAAATTACAGCTGGGAGTTTTACTTTTATTTTATCTATATAATCCCCCATTTTACTAATAACTGTTATTTCTTCTTTATTTATATCTATTATTTCTTCTACATAATATACATGGGCGAAGTTTAAGATTTCAGCCAACTCTGCTCCTACTTGACCAGTATCTCCATCTGTAGATTCTTTGCCACAAAATATAATATCTGGCAAGCCTATTTTTTTAATTCCTAAAGCTAAAGTATAAGAGGTAGCCCAAACATCTGCGCCAGAAAATATACTGTCTCTTAAATGAAATGCTCCGTCGGCTCCTAAGGCTAAAGCATTTCTTAAAGAAGCTCTAGCTTGTTTTGGTCCCATACTAATAGCCTTAATTACCCCACCAGTTATTTCTTTTGCTTGAAGACATGCTTCCATAGCTATAGCATCATTTGGATTAGGAATGGAGCCTGCACTTTCTCTTATAAGGGATCCTGTTTCTTTGTCTTGCTGTATTTCTTTTGTATCAGGAACTTGTTTAAGACAAATCACATAATTCATTGTTGCCTCCTATTTTTCAATAATAACTCCCGGATTCATAACACCCTTTGGATCAAAAGCATCTTTAATACCTTTCATTAATATATATGAAGATTGAAGTTCATCCTTCATATATTTAGCTCTATGTTTCCCAACCCCATGGTGATGCCCAATAGATCCTCCATATTTAAGTGTTACTTCCATAATTATATCCCATATTTCTCTATGAATTCTCTCAGCATCATCCATGTCTGGTTTTGGCATAGCGCCCATTTGGAAATAAATATTAGTTCCATTTATATAACTATGAGATGAGTGTCCTGAAAAAAACATAGTCTCTGGCACTTCGTAATAGACTCTATCAACTGTTTCATCATAAATATCTGCTATAACATCCCAATTACTAGATATCTCTATTGTATCTACTAGGAATCCCATAGGTCCGTAATGTTCATATTCATCAGCTGCATCATTTCTGTGAACTAGCCATCCTTCTACTGGCTTGCTTCCAGCAGATATTGCTTCACTTTCTCCTATAACTCTTTTGATAACAGCACTTTCATATTGACAAAGTTCTTTTGTTCCTTCTGATAAGAAAAGTAATAAGCATTCTCCTTCTTCCATATAAGCTCCATAAGGCTTTTCACACTCTAACCAATCATGCAGCCTTACAACTGCTGGCTCAACACCTGTTCGCATTATTTTACTTATGATATCAAGACCTTCCCTTATGCTATTTATTCTAAAAGATTCCATCCATCTTTCTTCAGGTTTCGGAAAAACTTTTACTGTAACTTCGGTTATTATTCCAATGAACCCTTCCGAACCTAAGAATAAATGCCTTAAATCTGGTCCTACTGCACGTCTAGGGTTAGATTTTATGTAAACAATTTCCCCATTAGGAAGTACTGCCTCAAGTCCTAAAAGCAAATCTTCAATTCCCCCATATTTAGTTGAAAATTGTCCTGTAGAACGTGTAGCAACTAATCCACCCATTTGAGCTAAATCAATGGATTGTGGATAATGTCCTAATATATAACCTTTATCATTTGCATATTTCTCCAAGTTATTTAAGAAAACTCCAGCTCCACAAGTTAAAGACAAGTTTTTTTCATCCATTTCTGATATTTTATCAAATTTTACAAGATCAATTACTACAGTGTTTTCTGAGACTGTTTCCACACCACCTAGAACTCCAGAGCCACCACCATATGGAATAACTGGTATCCTATTTTCATTACAAAACTTTAGAATTTTTGAAACTTCTTCTGTATTTTCTGGCTGTACAACTACTTCAGGTAAATTTGGCTCCCACCCTACATGCTTTTGATATAAACGAATTGCATATAAGTCCTTAGCCTTTTGATTTCTAGTAGAATCATCTACAAATACTTTTTCTTTACCTAATATTGATCCTAAACTTTCTAACAAATTTGTTTTATCCATTATAATTCCCCCCGTTTAGCCGTCTTTGCAGCTATAATATTTATACCTGTTCCAAGTATATTTTCTATTATTATGTCACCCATTTTAATTGGAGCTTTCACTATTAAACTTTGTAATAACTGAATACAATCTTTAAGATTTTTCTTAGGAATTTCCGATTCAGATATTACTGGTAAAAAGGGAAATTCCCCATAATTTAAAGAAACCATAGTAGTAACCATTCTTTGTGGATTATAAAATTCTGCTTTTGCAAAATCTATTCCTCTTTTACAATCATTTCCACTTATCTGAATTATTTCATTATTTTCTGTTTTAATATCTATAGAGCAACCTAAAGGACAAACAATACAAGTTACCTTCATATTATTCACCAACCTTTTTGATTCTTACTATGAGAGGATCTATATCATTTAAATTTTCTAATATTTCTTTGTTTAAATATGCTGACATCATTTCTTGTGGTCTGGCTATCTGGTATCTTTTTTTATATATCTCTTTGTCATTTTGCCACACAGAAACAATTGCCTTTTCAATTACAGTTTTAGTTCTAAAATATAAAAATAAAGAACTTTCTTCTTTTGCATAGGTATTAGGAATTAAAAAGTTTATATTTTCACCTGCTACTATTTCTATTGTTCTATTATGGTTTAATCTATTATTAATATATTTAAAAGCACCCTTAGCTGCAATCTCTCCAGTATCTGAAACATGGTCTACTAAATCGAAAACATTAACAACATTTCCTGCAGCAAATATTCCATCTAAATTTGTCATCATATTATTATCAACAAAAGGCCCTTTTGTTATAGGTGAAATGTTTACTCCAGCACCTATACTTAGCTCATTTTCTGGAATCAAGCCTACTGAAAGAACTAATAAGTCACATTCTATATATCTTTCAGTGCCATGGATTAAGTTCCCACTATCATCAACTTTTTGAACTTTTACTCCTTCTAATTTATGCTTGCCTATAATTTCTGTTATTTGTGTTGAAAGGTGAAGGGGAATATTATAATCATCTAAACATTGAAATACATTTCGAGCAAGTCCTCCTGGATATGGCTTACGAGCATATACGCCCTCTACTTCCATTCCCTCTAAAGTCATTCTTCTTGCCATAATCAATCCGATGTCTCCTGATCCTAATATAACAGCTTTTTTACCAGGTATGAGTCCTTCCATATTAATATATCTTTGAGCTGTTCCTGCTGTCATAATACCTGAAGGCCTTGTTCCCATTATAAATACCTGTTTTTGAGTACGTTCTCTGCATCCCATGGCAAGTATAATAGCCTTAGCATATATTTCAAGGATGCCTTCTTTTGAATTAATAGCATATATCTTTTTTTCTTTAGTAATTTCCAATACCATGGTATTTAATTTTACTTCTATAATACTTTCTTCTAGTTGGTCAATAAATAGTTGGGCATATTGTGGTCCTGAAAGTTGTTTTTTGAATCTATGAACTCCAAATCCATCATGAATACATTGATTTAAAATCCCACCTAGTTCATTATTTCTTTCTAAAATTAGTATTTCTTTTATCCCTAATTTCTCTGCTTCTAAAGCTGCAGCAAGACCTGCTGGGCCTCCTCCAATAATAACTAATTCTTTATTTATCTGTTTCAATAGATTCACCTCCTGGATCTATTCCTCTAGCTTTTTTCAATATAATATATGAGTCATGCCCCTTCTGAGAAATTTGGGTGATATCTTTGTTTTGCTCTCTTGCTAATATAGACAAAATCTTTGGGCCACAAAATCCACCTTGACATCTTCCCATAGTAGCTCTTGTTCTTCTTTTTACTCCATCGACAGTAGTACAAGGAATCGATCCATTTATAGCTTCAATTATTTCTCCCTCTGTTATGGTTTCACATCTGCAAATAACATTTCCATATCTAGAATCATTTTTAATTATCCTATCCTGTTGGTCTCGTGATAAGTTTCTAAATTCTATTGGTGCTTTTCTTATTGGATTATAATTTAAGTTCTGCTTTAATCCTCCCTCCTCCTTCTTTATAATCTCTACTACCATTTCAGATATGGCTGGGGCTGCTGCAAGTCCAGGGGACTGTATTCCTGATACATGAATAAATCCTTTTATTTTATTTGATTTTTCAATAATAAAATCTTCTTTATAATCTGCAGCCCTAAGACCAGTAAAATATGTTATTAAATCTCCTTTATTTATATGAGGATTGGATTTTTTCCCAACGCTTAATGCATAATCTAAGTCTTCTTTTGTAAAAGATAGGTCTTCTTTGTCCATAATCTCTCTTGCTGAAGGACCCCACAACGGATTTCCTTCTACAGTTCTTTGTGAACCTCCACCTTTTGACTGCTTACTTCCTTTTGTATTTGGTGTTCCTGTAGCTCTAGAAACCCCAGCTTTGCTTTTATCGAATATTAAAATCCCGCCTTTTCTTGGATGAATAGTGTAAAACTTATCCCCTACCATTTCTGCAATATCATCACCATAAACTCCTGCGCAATTTATAATATATTTTGCTTTAATAATTCCTTTGTTTGTTACAACAGCTTCCACTTCTTCATTGTTATGAATTATATCCACTACCTCAGTTCCTAAATAGAACTTAACTCCATTAGTAGCAGCATTTTCAGCTAAAGCTATTGTTACACCGTAACCATCTACATAAGCAGTGGTAGGTGTCCATAAAGCAAGTTTTGGTTCTTCTTCAATACTAGTTTCAATTTTCATTGCTTCTTTACCACTAATCTTTCGCATTTCTGGAACATGATTTAATCTTCCAGCTAAATAAGCTAAGTTCAATACTTTTTTTTCTTCTTTGCTATTAGCTAGAATTAAAGATCCCGTTCTTTTAAATGTAAAATTAAGTTCTTTTGCCCAGTCTGAATACATTGCATTTCCTTTTACATTTAATTTTGCTTTTAAAGTAAAGGGCATTGCAGCATTTCCTGGGTGAATCATACCATTATTAGCCTTGGTAGTACCTTCTGAAATATCTTCTTCTTTTTCAACCAAACAAATATTTAAATTGAATTTAGACAGTTCTCTAGCTATGCCACATCCTATAATTCCTCCTCCTACTATAAGAATATCTACTTCATCAATTATCCCAATATTTTTACCTTGATTTATTAAATTACTTTTATCCATTTTAATAATTTCTACATCTTTTGGAATTAAGTCATTTACTACATTCTTAATTCTTCTATTTTTTCCAACTAAAAGTCCTACTTGAACAACCTCTTCCCAATTATTAGTTTTACCTTTGAGATGTGCTATTTTATTCTCATCAATTTTTAAATGAATATCCATTCCTTTAGTATCAAGTTTTTTATGAATTTTATGTAAGATACGAGATTCCATGTCTTCTTTAACCTCCTATTTTTAAAAGTACACTATTTCGTACATTCATTTGATTTCATTATAGACTTATCAGAATATTAAGTCAAGAAGAATATACAATATTTTGTACATTTAACGTTTAGTAATATTTAATAGTATATAACAAGTAGGCTTCTCATGAATTAAATGCAAAATGCAGATAAAATTATAATTTTATCTGCATTTATTGTTTAGTACAATTTAATATTTATTTTTCCATTAAATTTAATTTCTTTAATTTTTTATCTGTTGGAATTCCATCTTCATCCCATCTTCTAATCTTATAATAATTTTGCTTTAGCTCTTCCAGTGGTACATAACTTTTAGGTTCTTCTTCTCTTTGCAATTCTTTTGTCAACCTATCTGGTAAGGAATCATCTTTTGCACTTATTCCTCGACTTACATTATACATTCTTTCAATATTATAGCCTCTATCCCCAATGTTCTTAAGCTTTCCAAGGGTCATTTTCTTCCCTGTTACTAATTGGATAGCCTTTATATGTGGTAATTGTGGCAGCTTAATAGGTAAAGCCTTCTCATTAGAGGTATTTACAAAATTAACAATACTTGCTGTTAAGCTAGTAGTTAATAGTTTATTGGTAAAATTAGTTATCTTACTGTCAGGATTCCTCATTAAATATCCTGGTATCATTGCATAAAGAGTAAATAGGCAATTTCCAGCAGAAGATGTAGCCTCCATTATATTTTGTACCATAACATTCATTTCAGCTTTAGAGGTTGTAGAATAAGGATCTATACTCATACCTAACCCCTCAAACAATACTATATAACCTGCATTTAAATGGCAAGCTCCTCTGTTAGATACAGCATATCCTAACCCTTGTCCTATGGCTGCCCTAGGCTCATAAGCTGCAAGTTCCATTCCTTTTGAATTCATTGCAAATTCTACTCCACCATACTTTTGGGCAAGAAATCTAGTACCTTCTGCTAAATCATCCCCAAATCCTCTTCTATAAGCTATGTCTTCAAATATTTGGGAAAGATTGTCTGTTTTCCCGAATTCTATACCATTATCCAACATTCCTTTTTCATTTAACTCCATAACAAATCCTATAGATCCTCCAGTACTCATAGTATCCATACCTAGCTCATCTAGTTCCAGATTCCATCTTAGAATAAGTTCTAAATCATTATTTAATAAATTAGGTCCTAAAAGCCCAAGAGTCTCCAATTCAGGCCCTTTCACTTTTTTACCATCAATTTCAACTTGCCTTCCACATTGTATAGGACAAGTTACACATCCTCTATTTCTTATTAAATGATCTTTTCTTAAGGTTTCTCCAGAGACCATATGGTAGTCTTCATACTGACCATATTGGAAGTTTTTAGTAGCTAATAAATTTTTATTTTGCATCATAGTTACCAGGCCTGCTGTTCCCAACTCAGGCAGTTGTTCTCCCGTTAAAGGATGATCTTTCAAGATTTTTATCCATTTTTTATAGAATTCCTTAGTCTTTTCAGGTTCTGCAATACTTGGTCTAAGGCTGCCTTTAGCAGTTACAGCTTTAATATTCTTATGACCCATAACTGCGCCTACACCACCTCTACCTGCTGCTCTCTCTTGACTAAATACAGCTGCATATTTCACCAAATTTTCTCCTGCAGGTCCAATAACAATCTTTCCTGCCTTAGGGTCTAGTGCTTCTTGGACTTCACTAGTCTTCATCCCCCATAAGTCTTTTGCATCATGGAACAGAATTTCTTCTTCTCCTATTTCTATCCATATAGGATATTCTGACTTGCCTTTTATTATCACTGCATCATATCCAGCCCTCTTTAAATTCATTCCAAAATTTCCTCCGCAATTGGAAGATGTAAGTAAGCCTGTTAAAGGTGAAACTGTAGATATATTAAATCGGCTAGAAGCAGGAGCATTTGTTCCAGTTAATGGTCCAGTACTCACCACTATTATATTATCCGGGTCAAAAGGACCTACGGTAGGCTTTACATTATCGCTTATTATTTTTGCTGCCATTATCTTACCGCCAATATACCTTTCCCTATCATCATCTGACCAAGGATACAGACTTGTACTATTATCCTTTAAATCTATAATTAATACTTTGCCCATATATCCATGATGTTCTGTCATATATTTTCCCCCTCTAGGTAAATATTTTTAATATTAATATGTTCTATAGAACATTACTTTGGAAGTTACATCCACCTTATTTAATAACAGTACATTATTTTGTATGTTTAATTAGATTCATTATAGACTTGTCAGAATATTAAGTCAAGTATAATGTACGTTATTTTGTACTTATAACAATATCAAGAGAAAAAGGCATAGACAAATATCTGTTTATCTATGCTTTATCTTGATACCTATATCTTACAATGCATATTCAGCTCGTTTGTAGTTTCAACAACGCAGTTGTTATAATCTC
>CAYZDC010000015.1:0-22055 GCA_964477045.1 uncultured Tissierellaceae bacterium
CTCCCGGCACATGGATTAGAAGTCCATTGCTCTATCCTACTGAGCTATAGCCGCAGAAAAATCTCCTGGAGCGGGTGAAGGGAATCGAACCCTCGTAGCTGGCTTGGGAAGCCAGTGCTCTACCACTGAGCTACACCCGCATCGAATAAACATTTTACCGCTAACAAGTCAAAATTATATCATGTTGCATTTGCCTTGTCAATACTTTTATCCTTTGAATTCACATTGAAATTCTCATAAGTACATTCTCTATTATGCACTAAAAGCATAATCAAGTCAAGCACAGAATTCCCATTAATCCTGAAGAAATTCTAAAGCTGCTAAAGTCATGGTTCTTGTGCATAATTTTATATACTTTTCATCCACAAAAAATTTAGAACTATGATTTGGAGCATAGTCTCCTGTGCCTACCATATAATAAGTAGATGGAACCTGTGAGGATATAAAACCAAAATCTTCAGCATTCATTAATGGTTTTGAGTCTCCAATTATATACCTCTCTAAATCTTCTTCATCATATATGCTAGTATCTATATCTTGAATTAATCTTTTATAATGCTTTTTTAGATTCAGGGTAATTTTATCAGTAAGTTTCTTGTGATTTATAACAGATGGATAACCTGGTCGGAGTTCAAATTCACATTTACCCCCAAAACTGTTGGCTATTCCCTTTGATAATTCTTCTATTCTTTCAATAATAGTCGATCTAGCTTTCGGACTTAAAGATCTTATCATTCCATTTAATTGAGCATAATCAGACACTATATTATTAGCTCTACCACCTTTGATCCTTCCTATAGAAAATGTGGCCACATCAAATGGGTCTATATTCTTTGCCAATATAGAGTTTAATGCCACCACTATATGAGCTGCAATATTTATAGCATCTATTCCCTGTTCTGGTTTAGAGGTATGAGCCTGCTTACCGTATATCTTAATAGTAAACCCATCTGAATTGGCAGTAGCTATATCTTTGGGAATCAAAATTTCTCCCTTTTTAATAGGCATAATATGCAGTGCAATGGCAGCATGGACTTTGGGGTTATCTAACACTCCTAATTCTACCATCTTCTTGCCTCCGCCCCCTTTTTCTTCTCCAGGTTGAAATAAGAATTTAACAGTTCCATTAAATTCATTTTGCAATTCCCATAATATCTTTGCTACCCCTATTAAATTAGCTACATGAACATCATGTCCGCAAGCATGCATGACCCCCTCTACCTTAGACTTAAATTCAATATCCACCTTCTCATTAATAGGCAAAGCATCCATATCTGCTCTCAGTAGGAGTACTTTGCCTTCATTTTTGCCTTTTAAAACAACTAAAATCCCAGTACCGGCTAAATCTCGGGTTATTCCAAAGCCTAGGCCAGATAAACTATCAAAAATTAACTGACTGGTTTTCCATTCTTCAAATGCCAATTCTGGGTTTTTGTGTATTTGTCTTCTTAGATCGAGTATTTCATCTTCATATTTATTGGAAAGGTCTACTACCTTTTGGACTAAATCCATAATATCTCACTCTTCCATCTCTCCATATTCTTTAAGCGAACAACATTTCGTAATATCTATTAATTTTACTTTCTAAGTCTAGTACACTAATATGTCTTGCCTCTCTTATGGATTCTTTACCATCCACATATAATAAAATTCCAGGAACTGTAAATATATTATAATGTACAGCCACATTATGAGACTTTTCTACATCAACATAAACAAATTTAATCTCTGGATACTCTTCCAACAAAGTCAATACCTTTGACTTTATATCCTTACATACTCCTCAGGTATCATTCCCAAAGTAAACTAAAGTCATCATGTTTTCTGCCACAAGTTCATCAATTAATCTTACTGAATCTAATATTAGCAATAATATCTACCTCACTATTTATATTTTTAAAGATCTTTTACTTCAAATGTATTCCATTGGGATAAATTTCCTGTTTTATATCCTTTATAGAACCACCTTTGTCTTTGCTCTGAAGTACCATGGGTAAAACTATCAGGAACTACATATCCCCTTGTTCGCTTTTGTATTCTATCATCACCTACTGCACTGGCAGCATTTAGGGCTTCTTCCAAGTCTCCTTCCTCAAGATATCCTCTACCTTGGGCATGATGAGCAAACACTCCTGCTAAATAATCTGCTTGTAGTTCTAATCTCATTAAATATTGATTGTATTCTACTTCGCTTAACTGTCCTCTAAGTTCTTGTACTTGATCACTTACTCCAAGTAACTTTTGGACATGATGCCCTACTTCATGGGCCAAGACATATGCCATTGCAAAATCTCCAGGTGCTTGAAACTTGTCCCTTAATTCATCAAAAAAGCTTAAATCTATATATACCTTTTGATCTGCAGGACAATAAAAGGGGCCTGTAGAGGATCCTGCAACTCCACATGCAGATTCAACACTACCTGAGAATAAAACTAGAGTTGGTTCCACATATCTTATTCCTTCTTCTCCTAATACTTCTGTCCAAACATCTTCTGTGTCTGCCAGAACCACTGATATGAATTCCGCTAATTCTTTATCTTGAGCAGTTTCTACATAGGGTACATCCGCTCCACCAGAAGGCATACTGTTTATTAGGTCTCCAGGATTACCACCTAAAAGCATAATTATTATAACTACAACTAATCCTAGACCTCCACCTATCATGCCCTTGCCACCGCCGCCACTAGGCCTACGTTGACCCCTTCTATCTTCTACATTGGAACTTTGTCTTCTACCTTGCCATTTCATCATCTATCCCACCTTATATTTAAATTAAATCTTTTTCCTCTTTTATTAAATATACCCCTAAAAGTCGTGATTACACAAAAGTTTAAAGATAAAAAAACACCTCAAATTAATTTTAATTTGAGATGTTTTAAAATTATCTATTCTTTTTACACCAAGCTACAATGTCATCTGATTCATAAAGTGGCTTTCCATCTATTAATAGCATTGGTACCTGTATTTTTCCACCAATTCTTTTCAACTCTTCCCTATACTTAGGGTCTTTATCAATATCGAGTATTTCAACTTCTAATCCCTTCTCGTCTAAAAAGTCTACAACTTTTACGCAAAAAGGTCACCTTTCCATAACATATAATTTTAAATCTTCCACTAATATCACCTCAAGTTATTTTTGTTTTATGAAACATATACTATATATACCCATTTCAAATAATTTAATAGCTAATAGTTTAATTTTGTACTATTGTTGAAGAATTAGTAGTTAGTTTCTTTTTATCCTTTTCTTTGTCTTTATACATTAATGTGTCTATATGCTTTGTAAATTGGTCTGCAGTCATTTTTGTGTTCTGATCATATAGGTCATAACCAATACTAAATTTAAGAGTATATGGCATACCACTGGATTTATTATATTCTTCTATAGATTTTTCTATTCTTTGAATTATTAATTCTAGTTTTTCCCTATTATCTACATCTAATATAATGCAAAATTCATCTCCACCTACTCTTGAAAGACTGTCTTGATTTCTAATACTACTTGCCAAAATTTCTGCAGCAGCTATTAAAGCTCGGTCTCCCATATCATGCCCAAAATTATCGTTAATAGATTTAAAGTCAAACAAGTCAACCATAACTCCTCCAAAGCGCTTACCACTGGATGCCTTAGAAATTTTACTTTCCAATTCTATATCAAAATTATTTCTATTACCTACCCCTGTTAAATAATCTGTATTGATTGTATTTCTTTGAATATTTAAAAATACTAAAAATACTGATATAACCATACCATTTAAGGTTAAAGGCAAGTTGAAAAACAAAGTTTGTAATATCATTCCAATTATTGGTGGAACTGCAAAAAACTGTAATGCAAAATAATGCCTTTTAGCAATTTTCTTTTTATTTGAATAAATCATAAGAAATGCACTTATTACAATCCCTACTGTGATTAATATAGTAACAACATAAAATGGTCCTCTCTGATAAATATTGTTTTCATCTATATGATAAAACCAGCCAAACGGCATGGAAATAATTAATACTATAACATTAATGATATTTACAATAATTAGCCGTTTTAATAATTTCCTGTTTTTTATAATATCAGGATATATATGGTAATGAACATAAAGTAGCCATAGGGATGGAATTAATAAATTCAATGCAAATACCAAAAAATTGGATATATGGTTTAGCATTATATAAAGGCTACCATGATTTCCATCAAATCTACTAGTTATATCTATTAAAAGCATAAAAATTGTTACTTGTACCAAGCCTAAATAAATCTTATATGTAGCAGACTGTAATTTATCTTTATTTGATAATTGATAGCATAGTATTAGCAAAATCAAAATAGAATAAATATTCAAAATTACTTTTCCTGCAAAATTCAAGGCTTCACCTCCAAAGTTAATTTATTACTCAAGTCATTCTATTATAGCATTATGGCATTAGAAAAGAAAATACAAATTTTAATAAAAAATCTAGTGCAAAAAGAACCGTCCCCGGTGCACTAATCTTTATAGGGTTCCAATATATACCAGGCTGCGCGAGTATCTACATCTACTACTTTTACGCTTTTAAACTCTTCTTTCATTTCTATTTCCGCCATTTTAATAAAGTTAAAGTAATCTCCCCTTTCTAACCATTCTATTATTGTGGTTAAGAGTGCTCGATTTCTGTTGTAATCATGAATTACCACTATTTTTTTAGCAACTCTGCTGGCTTCTTTATATAGTTCTATTCTTCTTTCAGGTTTAAGCCCGTGAGCTACATAGGAGGATATGACTAAGTCAAAACTATTATCTTCAAAGGGCAGGTCCTCATTTGGATCTACTTTAAATACCTTTGCACTGGTGTCTCTTAAGTTTTTTCTAGATTCTTCTATCATTTTTTCTGCCACATCTACTCCTGTTACTTGCAATCCATTTGTATATAGGACATAGGATAGGGCTCCAGTTCCACAGCCTATATCTAAAACTGTTTTGTAGTCTTTTATATGGATTTCATCCTTTACTCTTAATAAAATTTTCCTATAATACTTTACTTGAAAATTATAAAATAATCCATATATTGGGGCTATTAAATTAAATAATTTAGTATGACTATGACTCATAAGATCCTCTCCCATCATTAATAATGACTATTTATATCCTTTACCCTATATTGAGAAAAATATTGACTATTATATATATTTATGATACTATGTGCATATCGTATATAGTTAGTATGCATATAGTAGAAAGTGAGGTAAATTATGAAAGATAAAGATATACTTTGTGGTCCTAAGTTGAACAAAGCAGGAAGATTTGTAGAAGCTTGCTTGTTGACTTTATTAAAGGAAGAAAAATCCTATGGATATAGTCTCATGGAAAGAATTGAAGATTTTGGATTTGAAGAAGACTCAGTGAATATTAGCATTATATATAGAAGACTGAGAAATATGGAAAATGATAATTTAGTGGTTTCCTCTTGGAGTGAAAGTGATCAGGGTCCTAAGAAAAGAATGTACCAAATTACAGAAGAAGGAAAAGAAGAATTAGATAATTGGATTTTATTATTAAAAGATAGGAAAAAAAGAATATCAGCAATAATCGAAAAATACGAATCTTTAAAATAACTATTAACAGGAGGTTGCTATGCAAAATATAATTTTTTATAGTCTAGCTATTGGACTTTTAATCATTTCTTTTTTTAAAGATAAAATGAAAACAAAAATGGCATTGGTAAAAGCTTGGAAATCATTTGAGAATATAATACCCCCTATGCTAGGTATTATTACTACAGTGGGAATTATAATCGCTTTTCTAAATCCTGAAGTAATTAGCAAGATTATTGGTGGTTCTTCAGGGTACTTAGGAGTTCTTCTAGCAGCGGTAATAGGTTCTATAACATTGATTCCTGGATTTATAGCCTTTCCTACAGCTTCAATATTATTACAAAATGGAGCAGGATATATGCAAATTGGTGCCTTTGTATCTACTCTTATGATGGTAGGAGTCATGACAATGCCAATTGAAATTAAATTTTTTGGAAAGAAAACTACATTTATAAGAAATGGATTAGCATTTATATTCTCAATATTTGTAGCATTTATTATTGGAAAGGTGGTAGGTTAATATGAAAACTCTAAAAAAATATGCCATATTTATTACAGCTTCCATATTAATTTTAATCACATTTTTATGGAATCGTGAAATAGGACTTAAGGCTATAGATACTGTGAAACTAAGCTTTAAAGAAATGATAATGGTTTTACCCCCTATATTTATATTACTAGGCTTATTAGATGTTTGGGTTCCCAAGGAGTCCATGGTAAAATACATGGGTGAAGGATCTGGATTAATTGGAATACTCTTATCCTTTATTCTAGGATCTGCAGCAGCTGGCCCACTTTACGGTGCCTTTCCTGTAGCAGCAGTGTTTATGAGAAAGGGAGTCAAGTTTAATAATATACTCATATTTATTGGGGCTTGGTCCACTACCAAATTACCAATGATACTTTTTGAAATAGCTTCTCTTGGTAGTAAATTTGCCCTTACCAGATTTGTAGTCAATATTATAGGAATATTAGGCATAGCTTATGTGGTAAATAAATCCTTAAGCGAAAGTGAAATACTTGCAATATATGAAAATGCAGAAAAAATCTAAAAACAGTGGGGTTAATTTCCCACTGTTTCTTTTTTTGCCTTTTTCTTTATGACGAATAATGTATAGAGCATAGTTATAATTATTAATACAATGAGAACTGTAACAGTTGTAGTTACCAATGGGAATTCACTATTCCATCCATCTTTAGAAATATGCTTTACATAAATTCCTATATAGGACCAAAGTATTACTAATCCATAGGCTATGTTTCTTTGTCTCATTATAACTAATCCAGCTATTAGAAATCCTACAATCAAAATTATGGCAGTCCAAATATCCTCTGATATTCCAAAGCCACCCCAGCCTGTACTTACTAAAAATGTAGTAATATTAGCAATTGTTGCCACTGTTAACCAGCCAAAGTAAACATTAAAAGGCAAGTATATAAACATTTTTTCTTTTAGGGATAATTTTGATCTTTCTATTCTTAAATTTATAAGTATAAGACAAATTAAAATCACAATAATTAAAATTGTAGCTAAGAGCATTTTTTCATAATGCCATGTTAATATCCATATTGCATTTGCTACAGAAGAAACAGAAAATAATATATTTATATTGTTTAATAGACTTTCTCTATCCTCTAGCTCGTCTTTTCTAAAAAATCCTAATTGATAAAGTGTATATGCTCCTAATAATAAGTAAATAATACCCCAAATACTAAAAGTATAGCCTGCAGGTGCAAATAAATTAGCATAAGCATCAGATACTTCCCCAGTATTTTGACCATTTATAGGAAGTGCATTAGCAAGTATGTTAAGTAACACCATTATTCCAAAAGTAACTGCAGTTATAATGCTAAGGCTACTAAATTTTCTTTTTTCAACCATATTAACCCTCCTCTTCTTAAAAAAGATGATAGCAAAGGTATATGCTATCATCTTTCACTATTATAGTCCTAGTAATCTATTAATATTGTTTTGGTCAAATCCAACTACAATATCTCCATCAATATCTATAACTGGAACTCCTTGCTGCCCTGACTTGTTTACCATTTCCATTGCTTTTTCACGATCTTGAGATACATTGAAATCTTCATATGCTACATCCTTACTATCTAGGTAATCCTTTACCTTTGTACACCATGGGCATGTAGGTGTTGAATAAATTATAACTTTTTTCATTTTTTATTCCTCCTTGTATTGTTTAAAATATTGTTATAAGTCATATACCCTTTAAGAAATTATAAAAACATTTTCTTAAAAAGATAATTATTTTTTTTACAAACAAGGCAACCTAAGATTAAATCTCAGGTTGCCTTTTATTTATTTTATTTATTTAAGTTTTCTATAATAGCCTTTAGCCATGCTGGTAAGTCTTTAGGTGTTCTAGAGGTTATAAGGTTACCATCTACCACTACCTCTTCATCTACATACTCTGCCCCTGCATTTGTTAAGTCGTCTTTTATAGAATAAAACGATGTAACTTTTCTGCCTTTTAAGTCACAACAAGATGCTAACATCCATGGTCCATGACATATTGCTGCTATTATTTTATTTTCCTTATTCATGTCTTTTACAAAATCCACTGTGGCTTTGCATCTTCTCATATAATCTGGAGAAAAACCGCCTGGAATAACTACCGCGTCGTAATCACTGGCTGATACATCTTCAGAAGCATGGGTACTCTTTTGAGCCAGTCCAACCTTGGACTTGTATTCCTTGTCTTTTTCTGTTCCCACTAAATGAACTTCATATCCTTCTTCTTGAAGTCTAATATATGGATATATAAGCTCTCTTTCATCAAATAAGTTTTCGATTAATATAGCTACTTTCTTCATTATTATCCCCCTTTATTAAAGTTCTCTCATTTATATTCTTACCCTAATAAAGTTTTTCAAATCCTTAAACTAGCAATCTATGCCTTTTCTAGACTCAATGCCCTTAGTATAATAATGCTTTATTTCTCTCATTTCAGTTACTAAGTCAGCTATTTGGATTAAGCCATCCCCTGCATATCTACCTGTTACAATTACCTCCACATGGGGAGCTCTATTTTGAATTATCTCTATTGCTTCTTCTTCAGTAAATAATTTATAGTATATTGCAATAGTCAACTCATCTAATACTACTACATCATATTCTCCCTTAGCTAAGATATCTTTACATACTTTTAATCCTGCCCTAGCAAATTGTATATCTCTTTCAGTAGGGTCATTATATATAAAGCAATCTATTCCAAATTGTTGGATTTTTAAATTTGGAAGGTATTCTTGTATTTTTAATTCACTATATTCCATACCTTTAATAAATTGCCCAAAAAATACTTTTTTACCTGCTGAAACAGCTCTAATTGCTAAGCCTAATGCAGCAGTGGTTTTACCTTTACCATTTCCAGTATAAACATGAACATAACCCTTATCCACAAGACAGCCTCCTATTTATTCTTTAAATCCACAATGTCCCCAATTCTATAAATATCATTTTCTTTTAGGTAATTTGCAAAATTCACTTTTTCATTTACCATTCCTGTTTCACCAGTTTCAATATATCCTAAGTCTTCATAGTTGCTATCTTTTCTATTAATATCTACTTTGGTTTCTAATTCCCATTTCTCAGCTTCTGGGTACAAACTTTCCATTCTCTTTATAATTTCAGCTTCAATTCCTTTGTTTTGGAACTCTTCTGGCATATGCATTAAATGTAGTTTTTTGTGTCCTAATTGCTTTTCAAATACCAATATATTGCCTACTACCTGGTCATTATAAAAAACTCTATAAGAATCTCCCATGTCTATTTCATTGAAAAGTTTGCCAGAAGGATGGGCATGGGCTTTATTTTTATGAATTCTAACATCTGAAAGGATAATATGGAATACTCTTTCTAAAAAAGGAAAGGGAATAAACTGTTCCTTTTTTACCATTTCTCTTATTTCATCCATTGTAGCCCACTTTGCATCTAGGACTTCCTCAGCATCTAATTTTAGATCTTTTATATTTACTTCCCGTCTAACAAGATAATTATCATCAAAACCATTTTTAAACTGTACTGAAAACAAGGGCTCTAAAATATCGTCTTCTATATTTAAGCCTATTTCTTCCATAGTCTCTTTTATAGCAGTTTCTTCACTATTATCACCTGTGATTGCAGATCCTGCAGCTGCTGCTTCCCACATTCCAGGCCAAGTAATATTCTCTAATTGCCTTCTTTGTATTAAAACTTCATTTTTCTCATTAGCTATCCATACTCTAACTGCAATATGGAATTCACCTTCACCGGTTCTAGTACCTTTTTCATGTGTTTTATTTGTTTTCTTTCTATACTTATTGTATATATCCCAAAGTTCCATTTTTACACACTCCTATAAATCCATTAATTTTAAGATACTTAGTTTCTTAAAGTCCTCATATTAGCAGACTGGATTAAATCCCTTATTCCAAATCTGTCATATAATCTACCTGAACTATAGGTAAATTTAATAGTATGCACATTTGTAGAATTAGATGCTTTTTCAATTATATTATCCCAATCCAAATAGGGCTTTTCTTCTAAATTTACTCCTCCAGCTTCTGCTCCTCTATTCACAGTTAATAAATGTGTGATTATAAAAGAAGTCATAATATCTAAGGTATAGTCGAAATCTTGGAAGTAGTTTTGTAGAACTAATACTGCATGAAGACCAGTTATACAATGAAGCACTGCAATATCATTTGTTCTATCAAAGATAGGCAATAATACTTCCAATAAATGGGATACCTTTTCTCCAATATTTCCTTTAATTAAAGGAGCCATCTCTAAATACTGAGGGTCACTATAAAGAGCGTGGAGCTTTTTCCCACGGGTTGGCTGTGCATCCATTAACCCATTAATATGGGGATCTTGAAATAATTGCTCTACTTCTGCTTTAAATTCAGATGGTTTTACTTTCTTTGAAAATACTTTGCCTTCCCTATAGCCTGTAATATAATAAGCTAAGGCTCTTACAACTTCATCTATTAGCTCTCTTTCTATATTCATTCCTTCCACTGCATATGCTAATCTAATAGTAGTATGAAACAAACCCGAAGAAAGTCCAAGTGGATAATCGTTTAAAGTTTCTTCTATAACCTTGTTTACACCTTTTACTTGAATTTCATTTTTAATTAGGACTAGGCAGCTTTCGTATAAGTCTCTTTTACCTAGGCACTGACTTAAGTCTTCAAGCTCTACAACTTCATCTTTTACTGGATCTAATCTTCCCCGACTTACATAATCTTCAGAATATGATGCTACCTTGTCCACCCCGTTGCCCATCATATATAGGGCCAATTGTCCCATTGGTAAATGGTTGACTAATCCACTGGCATAAGGTGAATATATCTTGCCATATTTGTTTACTACCTCTGAAATCTTCACAATATCCCTCCTGCTTTTATTCTATATTTCCTACATTGGAAGTTAAAAAGTATAACAAGCCTTTATAAAGAGATTTCTCTTCATACCATTCGTCTAGGCTAAACTCTTCTTCTTTTCCCCAATTAGATGTTACTATATAATGTTTACCCTGATTAGTGACATAATACCCAGTAATAGTCACCCAATGATAGGCTAAATTTGCTATTCTACTGTTCCAAGTCACCATCATAATTGGAAAATTTCTTTTTAACCCATGTTTTATGTACTCAACTGTTCCCATTAAGGTGGTAGGATTTACTAATAAAAATGGGGTTATCTCAAAGTTCATAGACTCAGCATAATTCTTTAATCCCTTGATCATGGTAGAAACTGTAGGTATTCCATATATATTGGGTTTAATAAATTTATATAAATATAGGGCAAGATCCAAGTAATTTTCCTTTGTTATAATAGGTGGGTTCTTGCTTTTATTATGAGGATTATTTCTAGCCATATAAAATAGTGTATTGGCTGCAGCTATTACACCGCAGGATTTATTAGACCAAAACTTGGTCACATAGCCACTGCTAGATAACCAACCTTGATACCCACCATAATGAATATTATCCACTTTCACAAAATCCTTATGGTTTTTTAAATTAACTTCTAAGAGAATGTTATTTCTTTTTGTCTCCATAATTATCAGACCTCTAATGGTTTTTATAGTTATTATCCAACAGCACTCATATATAAAGTATACCATAAATCTTTATTTATCAATAATCAATTGTTAGAAAATTAGGTAAATAAAAACCAGCCTATAAAAGGCTAGTTTGGTCTAATTAAATATTTTCCACAAATTGAATCATTAATCCATTAGGATCTAATACAAAGAAAAATTTCATATTAGGATTTGGTGAAAAGGGTCTGCCAGCAAAGCTAGCTATGATTGTATTAAATATATCCTTCAAGGCCTCTCAGGGATACTTCCCCTGAAATAATGTTTTCAATGACATTATTTTCAAATTGTATTAGCAATTCACCTTCAGCATTTATATCCAAGGCTTTTCCTATTCTAGTTTCTCCTCCTTTTATTATTTGTACTTCTTCACCTAATAAAACAGAATTCATTCTACATATTTCTACAGTTTTAGAAATACTTCCCCTTTTAAATTCTTCGTATAGTTCTTCAAAATGATTTAAGATGTAGGAGATTAAAATATCTTTATCCACATTTTCTTTTACAGCAATTTTCAATGAAGTAGCTTTACTCTTTAATTCTTCTGGAAACTCATCTTGCTCTAAGTTTACATTAATACCTAAGCCCATTACCACATAATTTACCCGGTGACTTTCCATACTCATTTCAGTAAGTATGCCACCAACTTTTTTCTCATGAATAATTATATCATTTGGCCATTTTATCTGTGAGTTAATATCCATTTGATCCAAGGCTAAATTTACAGCAGCAGCTCCTAGTAAAGTTATCTTACTGACATTTTCAGGCTCCACCTGTGGTTTAAGTATTATACTCATCCAAATGCCCTTGCCCTTTGGAGATAGCCAAGTTCTACCTAGTCGACCTATTCCCTCTGTTTGTTGTTCTGCTATGATTACAGTGCCTTCAGGGGCCTCTAAGGCTATTCCTTTTGCCCTTATGTTTGTGGAGTCTATGGAGTCATAATAATGTAAATTTCTACCAATGTAACCAGTGCGTAGATTATTTTGGATTGTATTTTGCATATTATCACCTGTTAACTAGTATTTAGTATTATCTTATCATAATCTGTGTAAATTCTGTAGAATTATATCCAAGTTTATAGGTAAGAAAAGTATTCCATTTGACCGCCCCTACAAATAACAAGATTCCTCGCTTTGCTCGGAATGACAGCAAAAACTTAAAACCACTGAGTATATTAATCCCCAGTGGTTTTATTACTACTTATTTAAATTATTAACTACTTTATATTCTTCTAGCTTTGCTGTATACCATGCTGTAAATGCTTCTGGAATTTTAGATTCCATAATCATGTCTTTGATTTCTTCTTTGTTTCCTTCTAAGCTACCTTCTGTACCTTCTGTTTTCTCCAGTACTTTAATAATATGGAAACCAAATTGACTTTCTACAGGTTTGCTTACTTCTCCAATTGGTAGTGAAAATGCTGCATTTTCAAAAGGCTCAACCATTTGTCCTTTACCAAAGAAACCTAAGTTACCACCATTAGAAGCTGACCCATCAATTGAATATTCAGCAGCCAAGTCTTCAAAGCTTTCACCTGCATCAAGTTTTCCTATTACTTCATTAGCTTCATCTTCTGTATCTACTAATATATGACTAGCATTAACTTGTTCTGGTTTATTGAAAATATCACTATTTTCTAAATAAAATTCTGCTACCTCTGCATCTGTAATTTCTATATCAGATCCTACAAGATTTTTAATAGCTAAATTAGACTTTATGTTTTCATCCATATCTTCTCTGGTCATACCATACTGAGCCATGGTTTGTGCTAATACATCAGCTCCACCATAATAGTTTTCCATATTTGCAAATTCTTTGTCTATATCTTCTTGAGTAATATCTATATCAGCCTTTTCTATTTCTGCTTCAATTATCTTTTCGCTAATCATAGCATCTAAAGTTTCTTGACCGTATTGTTCTACTAACTTGTCATAGAAATCATCTTTACTTATCTCTGCATCTCCAACTGTTGCTACTACTTCACTGCTTTGTTCACTGCTAGTACATCCAGTTACTGCAAAAGCTAATACAAGTACTAATACTAGTATTAGATACTTTCCTGATTTTAATCCCTTAAACATACAAAAACCCCTTTTTAATTTATTTAATTTTAATTTTATCACTTATATACTATACCACAAAATTAAGGATTAAATGTGGTATATTTGTGTGAAAAGAAACACTGGGGACAGTCCCCACTGTTATAATGGCCAGATATACAAGATTAAAGGTGCTCCAATTAATAATACTAAAATTGATAATGGTAATCCAAGACGCCAATAATCTCTAAACTTGTAGCCCCCTGGTCCCATTACTAGTATATTAGATTGGTGTCCTATAGGTGTTAAAAAAGCTGATGATGCTGCTACAGACACACTCATTAATAAGGGATCTGGTGAGACTCCCATGGATGCAGCTAAACTTAAGGCTATTGGTCCCATTAATACTGCTGTTGCTGAACTACTAATTAAGTTTGTAATACTCATGGTCAATACCATTAGCAAAGCAACCATCATTCCTGGTGAAAATGCAAAGGATAATTTCATTAGCCCCTTGGCTATAGTATCAGATGCGCCACTTATGGTTAAACCATTGCCTAAAGCAAACAAAGACCCTAGCATTACTACTGTAGGCCATTCTATGGCTTCATAAAACTCTCTAGGTGTAAGCATTTTAGTGAAGACCAATAATAGAGCTGCTGAAGAAAAAGCAATTTGAACTGGAATAATTCCTAATGTAGTTAATAGTATTGAAGTTAAGAATATTCCCAATGTAATAATTTGATTTCTCTTAGGCTTTTCTATACTTAAGTCTACTCCTCTTTCAGCTAAGGGTAGAACACGTAGCTTTGAATAAGTGTCTTGGAGAATACTTTCAGGAACTTGAATTAAGAGTACATCCCCTCTTTGAAACCTAAAGCTTTTTAACCTTTCAACATGACTAACTCCCTTTCTAGATACAGCTACTAAGTTTACGTTATACCTATTACGTAAATTTGTTTCTAAGGCTGTTCTTCCTATTAAAAGTGAGTCTTCTCTTAAAACTACTTCCACTAATGCTACTTCATCTGCTTTTAAGTGAGGGTCTTCTGTTAATACATCGGTTTTAATGGTTTTCAGCTTAAGCCCTGTTTTTTTTATTAAATTAGATAAGTCCGTGGAAAGTGCTTTTATAATAATAATATCTCCTATTAACAGTTGTTGATTTGCACGTGGAGCAATTATTTTATGGTCACTTCTAATAATACTCAGCACATTCATTTCAATTTTAAATTCTTTATAAAATTCTCTTAGGGTTTTACCTGCTAATTTATAGCTGTCTGTAACTATAAGTTCAAATAAATAGCCTTCTATGTCAAATAAATCAGATATATTTTTACTATCTCTTTTAGGAATCAACCTCCAACCTATAAAGGCTGTAAACAAAATACCTACTATACTAAGTGTAAGTCCCACAGGAGCATAGGAAAAAAATGGAAACGCTTCATATCCAGCTTGTATCCTGTATGTGGAAACTATTAAGTTAGGTGGTGTACCAATACCAGTTATCATTCCGCCTAAAAGAGATGCAAAGGCAACAGGCATTAATAGCTGATAAGGAGAAATTTTGTTATCCTTTGAAATTGTAAGTGCTATAGGTAATATTAGGGCAAGAGCACCAGTATTATTAATAAAAGCACTTAGGGTTGCAGTAATAAGCATCAAGCTCATAACTTTAGTTGTTACATTATTTTTACCTTTATTGATTAGCCTTACTAAATTATCAATAACACCAGTTTTTATTAGAGCACTACTAATAACCAATACAGATGCTACGGTTATTATGGCAGGATGACTATAGCCTACAAAGGCCAGCTCTGGAGGTATGACTCCTGTTATAGTCAAAGTTACTAATCCTAATAAGGCAACAAAATCATAACGCAATCTTCCATCTATAAATAAAAATAGGGTTAGCAAAATAACAGCAAATACTATTATTTGTGAGACCAATGGAGCCCCTCCTTTACAATTTATTCAAAAAATTAAATTCCTACTTTTTTAAAGTTACTTCCTTTTACTTCTACAACATCATTGATAATTAGAAAAGCAGAAGGGTCTATACTATCTACTATATATTTTAATTTAACGACTTCATTAGACTTAATTATACAATAAACAACTTCCTTGTCTTCTTTTTTATAGCCACCCTTTCCTTCTAATAGGGTAACACTTCTTTTTAATCCATATATAATTGCTCTGGTTATTTCCTCTGAATTGTTTGAAACTATGGTTACGTTTTTCATTACATTAAATCCGATTTGTACCTTATCCAGGACTTGATATGCTGTATACATTGAAATTAGTGTGTACATGGCCGGTCTTATTCCAAATAAAAATGATGCAAGAGATATTATCACAGTATTTATTGCCATAAGACCAGTACTAATATTTAAATTATATTTTCTTTTCAATATGGCTGCTATAATATCCAAGCCACCTTGTGAGGTCCTATTTCTAAACATTATCCCCATACCTACTCCATTTAATACCCCACCAATAATAGCACCTAGTAAAATATCATCCAGGACTACGTACTTAGCAAAGCCAGTAGTTAGGGTTAGTAATGTGGAGAATACAAACATGGATATAAATCCAAATATAGCAAAATCCTTATCTACCATTCTAGCTCCTATAATAAATATAGGTAAGTTTATTATAAACACAGTTATACCTGAAGGGAATCCAGTTAAATATTGATTCATTAATGCTACCCCTCCAACTCCACCACTTAATAATTTGTTTGGTATAAAAAACACATTAAAAGCTATTGCACAAAAAAGATTCCCTATAAGAATAGCTAATAACTTTTTAAATATCTCCTTATTTTGATGCTTTCCATCTATCTCTTTTTCCATTATACTATTCATCTCCCTACAATTTTCATTACTCATTATACCACTTATTTCTCCCTTATATGAGAAATTTTGTTATTTAATCTTTCCACACTTTTCATGAATGTTTTTAAAAAATATAAGTGCAGTCCCAGCCCCCAGAAGTGCCATTACCATATCCCATTGTGTATCCCATGGGTCTCCTTGGGTAGAAAGTACAAATTCACCTGGCATATTGCTTAATCTTGCAGCTGCAAATTCTATTAATTCCCATCCTGCAGCTATTCCTAATACAATGCATATAAGTATAAAATAAAACATTTTACCCTTTTTAAAATACTTTTTCTTAAGAAGAAGCTCTTTAGCCATAATAGCTGGCGTAAATCCTTGAGCATAGTGGCCTACTCTATCATAATAATTTCTACTTAGGTTCCACCTTTCCATAAAATAATCGAAAAGTGGGTTCCTTTCATAGGTATATTTAGCACCTACTAATAAGATTACCGTATGAATTAAAACAACAAAGTATACAAAATTAGAAAATTTAAATTTTTTATAGGTTAGAGCCAGTACTAAAACCATTATAACTGCTGGCAATGCTTCTAAAAGCCAAGTTATAAAAGAATGAGGCTTTATGGCGGACCATATTAAAACTATAAAAAATCCTCCTAGCATTAACTTAAGACTATTATCTAATTTATTGCTTTCCATCTTTAATCCTCCTTAGAAAAGGAATCTGCCTATTAATTATGCTTCTATTAATTATTACCCAAGTTTAATATAAATCCACTAAAGATTTGGTATAATAGTATAGAGACATATATTGGAGGTGTATTTATGGATATTAAATTGTTAACAGAAGTTTCATGAGGAGGCAACAAGTTGGCCCCCATCGTAGATGAGGCTTTGAAAATGTTAAAATGGAATTACAAATATGAACTAATTGAAAATCCAAAGATACTAGCAAAATTAGGCATAAAAAATAGCCCTGCAATGATTGTAAATGATAAAATCATTATAGAAGGGCGAATTCCTAATGTATTGCAAATGATAGAAATATTAGAGAATATAAAAAAGCAGATGGATTAAGCCTTATACTTATTGTATATTTTATTATAAATAATCATCATGACCCTCCTGATTTAATTATTCCTTAAAATAATGTATAACTTGATCTATTTTTTTAAATCCTAATCTATTGTAAATGCCTTCTGCATCCAAGTTATGGTATTGTAGAAATAAGTCTTTGCCTTCTTTTTGCAAATTATTACAGAGAAACTTCAAACATTCTGTGCCTAGCCCTTGTCCTCTATATTCTTTAGCTGTAGCTACTCCCACTATAAGAGCCCCATCTTTTGTTTCAAAATCAGATTGGGCTACGCTTCCTATTTTCCCATCTATTTCAATACAAACTCCCCTACCTCTTTTTTCCGCTAACTTCTTTTCCATAACTTCTTTAGGAGCAAAGCTTTCAAAGACTTGCTTATATAATTCTACTATTAGATCTAAATCCTCTACACTTATGGGTCTAATATGATATTTATTCGTATTTTGACTTAGGATATGGTTTTTATCTAGTTTAGATAAGTATGCCCCTTCCTCAAAACCTTTAAATATTCCTTTATTTAAGAAAAGGTCACAATAAGACATTGGTCCTATAAGACTATTATAGTCTAGACTCTTTATTAAATCTACAAAATCCTTTAGGTCGAAATCCCCTGGAGCATAAAATTGCAATACTCCTGTTTTCCTTCTGAATAAGACTGCTTTAAGCCTACCCTTATGGAATTCCCCATAAATTTTATCATATACATCCCTAGTTCCAGAAATTCCTAAAAGTAAAAAGTAATTCCTAGCTATATCTCCAAGGAGAAAACCTTTTAACATATGGTATTTATTATTAGTAATTTCTCTTACCATATCTATTCACCATCCTAGATAACATTAAATTATAATTATAAAAACTTGCTTGATAATCCTGAGATAATAAGGGCTAAAAATATATATATGCTAATCCATTTCATAGCAACCAAGTAAATTTCGCTTTCTCGCCCATAAAGTCCTGTTGTAGATGCTGCTGTAGCTATATATTGGGGGGATATTACTTTTCCTATACTAGACCCTACAGAATTGGCAGCTGCCAAAGAAAAAGTACTAACTCCCAGTAGTTCCGCTGCATTAGCTTGCATATTTCCAAAAAGTATTGCAGTACTAGTTCCACTTCCTGTTACAAATCCACCTACTACCCCTATTATTGGAGCAAAAAATGGGTACAGATTACCTGCTACATATACTATTACAGTGGATACTTCCTCTATCATGCCGCTATAACTAATTACTTTTGCAGTAGCTACTACTGTTAAAAATGTAAGGATAGTCTTGTAGATTTGTTTTATTGTAGCTTGGAAGATTCCTAGCATATCTCTCCCTGTAGCCCCTTGAAACAAGCCCCCAATAACAGTAGATATCATAATCAGGACTCCTGGACTATTTAGCCAAGAAAAATTCAAAGTAGTAGGATTATCCCCTGTATAAACAATTAAAGAAGATTGAACAGAAGAAATAATCTTATTAATATTAGGAAATAATTTTGAAGTCAAGATAAAAAGTGTAAATATAATAATAAATGGCAGGCTTGCCAGTATTATATGTCTGTCTTTAACTAGTATTCTTTCTGCTTTTCTACTTTGCTTGGAAAAGTCATATTCTTCCGGAACTTCTTTTGGTCCTAAATACTTGGCAGCTAATAGGGTACATATTAAAGAAATAATCGGTGGTATTACTGCTACCATTTCTGTGCCAATATACCTTACAACAAAGAACTGAGGTAAAAAACTAGCTAATCCAGCAATCAAGGCAATATGGCTTACTCCTTTAAGAGATTTTAACCTGCCTTTACAAACTATTAATATCATAAAGAAAGGGGTCAAAAGCATAGGTATTGCCATTTGAATAATTGTAAAATAAGAAAGCATTTCTAGTTCCACATTAATTATTTCTGCCAGGGTCAGGGTTAAAATACTTATAGCACCAAAGGGCGTAGTAGTAATATTAGCTATAATACAGGCCACACTTGCTAGTACAGGATCAAATCCCATACTCCACATCATTCCTGCAGGAATAGCAATGGGAGTTCCAAAGCCTGCCACTCCTTCCATAAAACCACCAAAGCACCATCCAATAAGTAAAACTAAAATCCTCTTATCTGTACTAATTCCGGATATGGTCCTTTTAATATTTTCAATGGCTCCAGTAAAAGTAATCACCCTATATGTAAATACTGCAGCTATAATTATTATTATAATTGGCCAAAGGGTAAAAAGCACCCCTTCAAGTATGGCAGTTGCAATATTGATGGTGCTCATATCCCAATTGAAAGCAGCTAATATAGAAGAAAGGATTAACGCTCCAAAACCTGCCTTATAACCATCTATTTTAAAGCCTAACATGGCAACAAAAAGCCAAAGTATAGGTGAAAGGGCTAAAATAAAACTCCAAAGATTTATGTCCATTTATGGGCCTCCATTATCATTGTTAAATATATTATAGTTTACTACATATAATTTAATATATCTACTCATATTTACTCTAGAAATATGCTTAATAAATCAAGGCTCTATTGGGTATATAATAAGTAGAGTAAAAAGAAAGGTGATTAAAATGACTAAAAAAGATTTAACCATTATACAAATGAATGACACCCATGGATACTTAGAAGAACACTGGGAGCATTTCTATGATGGAGAAGAAGGTAAATATATTAGAGCTGGTGGATACCCACGAATTGCAACTTACCTTAAAACTGTTAGAAAAGAGAAAAAGGACCAGATGCTATTCTTAGATGGAGGAGATACTTTCCATGGGACTTATCCTGTAGTCCAAACTAAGGGTGAGATTTTGATCCCTCTCTTAAATGATTTAGGAATAGATGCTATGACAGCCCATTGGGATTTTGCCTATGGACCTAAAAGGTTTTATGAAATACTCCATGACTTAAACTATCCTATGCTTGCAATAAACTGTTTCAATAAGGAAACAGATGAATTAGTATTCCCTCCTTATTTAATAAAGGAGGTAAATGATTTAAAAATTGGGATTATAGGTATAGCAGCAACTATTATAGACAAAACAATGCCAAAACATTTTAGTGAAGGTATTTACTTTACCATGGGAAATGAAGAACTTCCTTCTTATATAAAAGAGTTAAAAGAAGAGAAGGATGTAGATTTAGTATTAGTCCTATCACATTTAGGCTTTCCACAAGAAGTAAAATTGGCAAATGAAGTTAATGGCATTGACATACTCCTAAGTGCTCATACACACAATAGAATTTATGACCCAGTAGAAGTAAATGACACAATAATAATTCAATCCGGTTGCCATGGGTCTTTTTTAGGTCATTTAGACATAACTGTTGAAAATAAAAAAGTAACAGATTACTCTCATAGATTTGTAGTATTAGATGAAAGTATTAAAGAAGATCCTGAAATAAAAGATAAGGTTAACAAAGCAATGGAGCCTTATAGGGAAAAACTAGATCAAGTATGGGGGCAAACACTTACAGATTTAAATCGCTATGAAGTATTAGAGGCTACTATGGATAATTTCTTATTACAAGGTTTAATGGAATACGCCCATGCTGATGCAGCATTTTCAAATGGTTGGAGATATGGTGCTCCTATACCAAAGGGTCCTGTAACAGAAAATGACCTTTGGAATATTATACCTGTGAACCCACCATTGTCTACAGTAAAAATCACTGGTAAGGAAATTTGGGATATGCTAGAAGAAAATATAGAAAGAACTTTTGCAAAAGATCCTTATGAACAAATGGGTGGCTATTTAAAACGTTCTAATGGAATCAATATGTATTTCAAATTTGAAAATCCATTTGGTGAAAGAATCCAACAATTATTTGTCCAAGGAGAACAAGTAGATTTAGAAAAAGTCTACAATGTTGTATATGTAACTACTCAAGGTGTTCCTGAAAAATATGGCCATGATAGAAAAGATTTAGATATTCATGCAATAGAAGTATTACAACAATATTTATCCAAATATGATGGGGTAAATGCAGATATAAAAGGAAGTATTAAAGCAGTTTAAAAAACTGGGGATTAAATATTAATTTTCGGGTATATATAATCAGAATATTTAAAAGGAGTTGTATAAAATGGATTTTAAAGATAAGTTAGATGATATAAAAAAGAAAGCAGAAAAAGGACTTGATAAAACTAAGGATAAAATCGAAGATTCTTTTGAAGATACTAAAAAGTCAGCTGGAAAATCCTTTGATAAGGCAAAAGATAAGGTTGAAGACACACTAAAAGACACGAAAAAATCAGCAGAAAAGCAATTTGATAAATTAGAAGATAAGGTAGAAGGCAAAATTAAAGATATTAAAAAGAAACTATAATAGAAAAACTGCTTGATAGTCAGACTATCAAGCAGTTTTTAATTTAAAACTTTTTGGAATTCAGTAATATATCCATAGATCTTCCAGTTTCTATACTTC
>CAYZDC010000016.1:0-21523 GCA_964477045.1 uncultured Tissierellaceae bacterium
GTTCAATTGTACAAAATGGATAGTTTGCTGATTCTGCTCCAGCTTGAGTTATTGCATTAAATAATGTGCTCTTTCCTACATTCGGTAATCCTACAATTCCTAATTTCATTAATTTTATCCTCTCTCTATATAAATATCTTCTATATTTTCCTTCACAAGAAGCTATTGTATACCATATTGCTATATTATACAAGAAAAACCCTCATAATGAGGGTTTCCTAATAACTTATAGTTGAATTACTATCTATTAAACCTTTAACTTCACTATTAATGCTGGATCTAATACTCTGAAAGTAAAACTTTCAGTAGCAAAGAATCTTACAGTCTCTGCATTATGTGATTGATAACCTATGGAATAATCTCTACCAATAGTTAATTCTAAATCTTCATGATCATAAGGTAATAGGTATGCTCCTTTAACTACATGACTAAATATAATTTTACCACCTATTAGATTTTCAATTCTTCTATCTAATGGATATCCTGAATCCTTAGATAGTATTCTCTTATATGCTTCCTTATTAACCACCAATGAAAATGGACCTTCAGCATAAGCCATTCTTAATTGAAGTAAACCTTTAGAAATAGCTTCCATTATTTCAGTTGGATTGTTGCCAAAATCAATTTGTGCATTCTCTATGTTTTCATTCATACCATGCACAATAGCTTGATCGCAACTGTTGTATATAGAATTTTCTTCAAAAAGTGCAAGCTTTTTCATAGCTTCTTCTAGGGGCTCAAATTCAACATCCTTTGCACCTCTGTTCACATTATCTAATTCCCATCTGTCCATCTCAAATTCTATTCTGGATTCTAATAATGGTAAAACTTTATAGATTCCATAGCTAACTCCATCTACTTCTTCTACACTTGTTAATCTACCTTCTGGAATCACATTATATTCCAGGCCCTTTGGCCCTTTCACATGTACTACTTTTCTTGCTGATAAATAAGCTTTTAAAACTTCTTCTGCTCTTTCATCTATTTCTTTCCAAGCTTCGTTGGATATAGGTGCTAAATCTCTATATAGCATAATTAATCCTCCTATTTTAAGTCTCCAATTTTTAAATTAGATCCGCCTTCATTTTCTTCCCCTGCCATTGCTACTTCTTCTAATTCTGTAATATCTCCTTCTGTGAATAAGTAAGTCCTTAATTCTTCATCCCATTTGTCCATATTTCTTCTTAACCATTCGATTGTCATAACTGCATGTTCAATTTCTTCATCTCTGTTATGGGCTAAAATAGCTTTTAAGTCTGAATTACTAGATGCTGCAATCCTTTGATTGTACCAGTCAACTGCTTCAATTTCTTCTTTAAGACTGACTAAGGCTCTTGTAATGTCCCTTGTTTTTTCATCTAATTTCTCTACGGGTTCATGATATTGACTCATTAATTACTCCCTCCTGTTTTTTTATTCTCTATATTAAACTTACCCTATTAAGCTTGTGTTAAACAATCCACATTTGAATTGTTTAACCTCTGCCCCCTCTTTTATTGTTGGTTTTGCTAAAAGTTTTTTTAGTTTTTTTAGAACCAAAAGGTTTCTTCTTAGGTCCCCATTCTTTTCCCTTACTAAAGTCAGGCTTTTTCTTTGCCGGTTTAGCTTTACCAACTGGTTTCTCACTTTTAACCTTGTCTTTTTTCTTTCCAACTCTTTCATTAGAAAGCTTGGAAGCTTTTATGTTCATATCTATTTTCTTTTCAATGGAACGAAGTGTGTCCATATCTTTTTCTGTAACAAATGTAAATGCCATACCACTTTCTCCTGCCCTACCAGTACGGCCTATACGGTGTATATATGATTCTCCTTCTCTTGGAATATCATAATTAAAGATATGAGTTATCCCTTCTATATCTAGACCTCTAGCTGCTATATCTGTTGCTACAAGTAATTGTATTTCCATTTTTCTAAAGGATTTGATTACCTGCTCGCGTTTAGACTGACTAAGATCTCCATGTATTTCTTCCGAATTATAACCGCGTGTTCTTAAATCCCAGTTAAGAGATTTCACCCTATTTTTTGTACGGCAAAATATTATTGCCATAAAAGGTTGTTGCTGATCTATTATATTACAAAGTGCATCTAGCTTTCCTCTGTCTGTGGTTTCTATAACAACTTGTTTAATTTCATCTAAGGTTACATTTTCACCTTGTATTTGTATTTGTGCTGGGTCCTTCATATATCTACTAGCTAAATCACGAAGCTGTCCTGGCATAGTTGCTGAAAACAACATGGTTTGACGTCTCTTTGGAGTCTTGTACATTATATCTTCTACATCCCCTAAGAAACCCATGTTTAGCATCTCATCTGCTTCATCTAATACTAAAGATGAAAGATGACCTAAATCCAAGCTTCCTCGTCTTATATGGTCTAATATACGTCCTGGAGTACCTATAACCATATGTACCCCATTGTTTAGTTTCTTTAATTGCCTTTCTACATCCTGTCCACCATAGGCTGCTAATATGCTTACTTCCTTTAAGACTGCTAGCTTTCTAGCCTCATTGGTTATCTGAATTGCTAACTCTCTAGTAGGTGTTATTATCAATGATTGTATATATGGTTTGCTCACATCTATATTTTGCATAATAGGCAACATAAAGGCAAAGGTCTTTCCAGTCCCCGTATATGCTTGTGCAATTACATCTCTACCATTTAATAGTAGAGGTATAGCCTGTTCTTGAATTGGGGTTGGTGTTAATATACCATTCTTTTTTAATAAATTTTCTAATTCACTAGTAATTCCAATACTTTTAAAATCATTTGCCATTACATTCCCATCCTTTTATAATATTATCTTTAGATTCTATATTCATTAACGACTTATCATATCATATTATATAATATAAAAACATAACTATTATTAAAACTGGCCATCTTAGTCTCTTATATCTCTCTTCTTTTATAAGAGTTAGTTCCAAAATTAGGCCGGTTAAAAATATTACTGAAAGTAGTAATATCATTTTAGGATTATTTCTTAAATTAGAAGATATATTCAGTAGTCTATCAAAATTCCCTATCCATATTCCAATTGCCATAGCGAAGTAAAAAGGTGGAAGCATTATTTTTAATAACTTATCCATCTGAATTTTCTCTTTTTTGCCTATTAAAAAAGTGACTAAAATACCACTTATGAGACCGCCAATTAGTGACAGATTGTAATGAGATAATTTAAGTATTGAAAGCAAATTATCTTTAAATAAATTTAAATGGGTTAAAACATAGAAAAGCCTAGCTCCAATAAAGGAGCTAAGTAATATCATTAGATATATATCTTCTATTTTCTTTTTATCTTCTCCATATTGGACTGCCAGAGATTTAGCTATATAGTATCCAATTGTTCCAAGTGTTAAAACAAAGAACATAAACCAACTTATGCCAAATCTTCCATACTCAAAAAACATAGTTTTCATTATTCTAGTTCCCTAACTATATCCAATTTTTCATTCATTTGTGCAAAATTCATAGCTCCTGGATACTTACCTAGTAAAATACCTTCTTTATCAATAAAGTACCAATTTGGTAATCCACTTCCTAAGTAGCCTTTATAAATTTCTCCATCCTCATCTAATACTACTTCAAAACTATAGCCGCCTTTTTCTATATATTCTTCTACCTCTTTATGGGTTTCCTGAACATCTACAGCTAGAATTACTAGGTCATCATTTTCATCTTGTAATTTTTGCATCTCTGGCATTTCAATGTCGCAATATACACACCAGGTAGCCCAGAAATTTATCATTACTATTTTACCTCTATAGTCAGAAAGTGAAACTTCTTCTCCTTCTAGGTTTTTTAAAGTAAAGTCTGGTGCCAATTCTCCTACTGCAATATCTGGATACTTTGATGTTGCAGGCTTTTCAGATGTTTCTGGTGTTTCTGGAGCTGCATCTACTATTGGTGGTTCGTCCTTTACTAATACTTTTCCATTATCCTTTGTTGCAAAAAAATACATTCCACCTACTAGTAATATGGCTAAAACTACTATGACTATCATATTTTTATTTTTCATTTAAATTCCTCCTTAAGCTCTAAAATACTGTGGAAAATTTATAACATTAACTTACTGATATTTATTACTTTATTAAAAAATACTAAAAGTCCGAATATAATCATAAATACTCCCCCAACTATTGGGAAATATTTCATAAATCTTTCTGCTTTATTCATCCAAGATGTAAAAACATTTATAAATAAGGCAGTTAATATAAATGGTATACCCATTCCAATTGAGTATATTAATAGAAGTAAAACTCCTTTGCCTATTGTATCTGAACCTCCTGCATATACTAAAATAGATGCTAGTACAGGCCCAAAACAAGGAGTCCATCCTGCAGCAAAGGCGATTCCCATTAATACTGAAGAAAACCAGCTTGTCATTTTTTTAGGTGTCTTTACTCTACCACTTAATTTAGCAAAATCAAATTTCAATAATCCAGTCATATTTAATCCAAAAAGTATAATTAAAATTCCACTTATCTTTGCAACTATATCCTTATTTCTTATAAACAATTTACCTATAAAACTTGCTGACGTTCCCATAATCATAAAGATAATGGTAAAACCTAAAACAAATCCTAAGGTTCTTGTTAGGGCAAATAATCTTCTTTCTTGAACTTCACTTTCTAATGTAGATCCTGTCATATACATAATGTACCCTGGTATCATAGGTAATATACATGGTGTAAAAAAAGATACAAAACCGGCACCAAAAGCTATAGGAAATGAAACATCATTAAAAAACATAGCTTATAACTCCTTTCTAAAACCTAATTATTCTCTTATTAATTTTATTCACTACTTTTAATAGTACCCTTATCTGATTTTTATAAACTAATTGCAAAATATATGTTTTAATTGCAGATTTGATTGGGTATTTATGCAATAGTATGATACGATAGAGTAGTTAAAGGATTATCAATATTATAACCAAACTATGGTTAAAAAGAAAGGTGAGGACCTATGTCCACAAATTTAAATACTAGTGATCCTATTAAAATGTATCTAAAGGAAATTGGAAAGTTTCCTCTTCTAAGCCGTGAAGAAGAAATAGAATTAGCTAAACAAATTGAAGATGGAGATGAGTTAGCTAAAAGCAAGTTGGCTGAAGGTAACCTAAGGTTAGTTGTAAGTATTGCTAAAAATCATATTGGCGGAGATATGAGCTTTTTAGACTTAATCCAAGAAGGAAATATAGGTCTAATGAAAGCCGTTGAAAGATATGATTATAAAAAGGGATTTAAGTTTTCTACCTATGCAACTTGGTGGATTAGACAAGCAGTCACAAGAGCAATTGCAGATCAAGGACGAACTATTAGAGTTCCTGTTCATATGATAGAAAATATAAATAAATTGTTTAGAATTCAAAGAATATTGCTTCATGAACTAGGCCGTGATCCATTGCCTGAAGAAATAGCTGAATATATGGATATTGAGGTAGATAAGGTAAATGATATAATTCAATTTGCACAAAAACCAGTTAGTCTTGAAATCCCTATAGGAGAAGGTGAAAGCCAGTTAGGAGATTTTGTAGAAGATGAACATATGGCTAGTCCTGCAGATGCAGCTACTCATGCCATGCTAAAAGAAGGACTACTAGAAGTATTAGAAACTTTAACTCCTAGAGAGCAAGAAGTCTTAATCTTAAGATTTGGGTTAAATGATGAAAGAACCAGAACACTTGAAGAAGTTGGTCAAAAGTTTGATTTAACAAGAGAAAGAATCAGACAAATAGAATCCAAAGCTCTAAATAAATTAAGACACCCTAGTAGAAGTAAAAAATTAAGATCATTTTTAGATGAAATTTAAGCCTACAAAAGGATTATCCTTTTGTAGGTTTATTTTTTTACCTTAAGTTCGAAAAAATGTTTAACTTTTTAAAAATAGGAGATATATATAAATAGCAGCAACAATGTATATTAGTCAAAATGACTTAAAATAAAAGGAGGCAAATTATATGCGTATTGAAGATTATAATCCATTAGACAACGAACAATATAGGATATTAGATGCTAATGGTAAAATTATTAAAGAAGAAGACCTACCTGAACTTAGTGATGAGGAACTTTTACATCTATATAAAACTATGATTTATAGTAGAATAATAGATGAGAAGGCCCTATCCTATCAGAGACAAGGTAGGATGCTTACCTATGCCCCAAACTTAGGCCAGGAAGCAGCACAGGTAGGTAGCGCTTATGCATTGAAGGAAGAAGATTGGTTGGTTCCTTCATTTAGAGAATTGGGAGCTTTACTAATTAAAGGCGTGCCACTGAAAAGTATTTATCTTTATTGGTATGGTAATGAATGGGGAAGTAATACACCAAAAGGAGTAAATGTATTACCAACATCTGTTCCAATAGCAAGTCAATTACAACATGCAACTGGAATCGCTATGGCAAATAATATAAAAGGCGAAAAAAGCGTAGCCCTTGGCTATGTTGGTGATGGAGGTACTTCTCAGGGAGATTTCCACGAATCATTAAACTTTGCCAGTGTATTTAATGCACCTGTTGTATTTATAATCCAAAACAATCAATGGGCTATTTCAGTTCCTAGAAAAATTCAGACCATGAGTGAAAACTTAGCGCAAAAATCTATTGCTTATGGAATACCAGGAATTTTAGTAGATGGTAATGATATATTAGCTATGTATACAGTTACAAAAGAGGCTGTAGAAAGAGCTAGAAGAGGTGAAGGTCCAACACTTATAGAAGCTTACACTTATCGATTAGGAGCTCATACTACTTCAGATGACCCTACTAAATATAGAGAAGAAGCCGAAGTTGAAAAATGGAGACCAAAGGATCCTATTTTAAGATTCAAAACTTACCTTATGGAAAAAGGCGTATTAACGGAAGAATGGGATACTAAAACACATGAAGAATTAGAAAAAGAAGTTATGGCTACTTTTGAATCATTAGAGGGCCAATCTGATACTGAAGTAGAAGATATATTTAAATACACTTATGATGAAATGACTCCTCAACTTGAGGAACAATTAGAAGAATATAAATCCTTTTTAAAGGAGGTAACTAAATAATGGCTAACACATTAAATATTGTACAAGCAGTAAATCAAGCACTTAAAAATGAATTAGCAAACGATAAAACTGTAGTTGTTTATGGTGAAGACGTGGGAGTTGAAGGTGGAGTTTTTAGAGCCACTGTAGATTTACAAAAAGAATTTGGAGCAGATAGAGTATTCGACAGTCCACTGGCAGAATCTGCCATAGTAGGTACTGCCATTGGTATGGCAATAAATGGTTTAAAACCAGTGGTAGAAATGCAATTTTCTGGTTTCATGTATCCAGCTTTCAACCAAATTATTACTCATGTAGCAAGAATGAGAAATAGATCCCGTGGTAAATATACCCTTCCTATGGTTATACGTACACCTTACGGAGGAGGAATTAGGGCTCTAGAGCATCACTCAGAAAGTACAGAGGCTCTTTATGCACAAATTCCAGGACTTACAGTAGTTATACCATCTACACCATACGATGCTAAAGGATTATTAATAGCAGCTATTAAAAGCCCTAATCCTGTAATCTTTATGGAACCAAAACGTATTTATAGAGCATTTAAACAAGAAATACCTGAAGAAGCATATGAAATTCCATTAGGGAAAGCAAAAATAGTCCAAGAAGGGGAAGATATAACTATCGTAGCATGGGGTGCAATGGTAAGAGATGTTCAAAAGGCAATGGAAATAGTCAAAGAAAAAGGCATAAAGCCAGAACTTATTGACCTAAGAACTATTGCTCCAATGGATAGAGAGTCTTTTATCCAATCAGTTAAGAAAACAGGTAGAATTTTAGTAGTTCACGAAGCACCTAAGACTTTAGGTTTAGGAGCAGAAATCATTTCAATAGTTAATGAAAAAGCATTCTTATACTTGGAAGCTCCTCCAACAAGGTTAACGGGTTTTGACACAACTTTCCCATTACCATTAGGAGAAAAACACTATATTCCTACACCAGAGAGAATTGCAAAAACTATTGAAGATGTAGTGAGATACTAGTTAAGGAGGATAAAATATGAAATTTGAATTTAAATTCCCAGATATTGGTGAGGGTCTAGATGAAGGAGTCATAATGAAGTGGTTGGTCCAAGAAGGGGACGAAATCAAAGAAGGTGATTCTGTTGTAGAAGTGGAAACAGATAAAGTTACCGCTGAAATCCCATCACCAAAAACAGGCAAAATATTAGAATTAAAAGCAGAAAAAGGCGATACAATACATGTAGGTAATGTATTTATTGTTATTGAAGTAGAAGGAGCCGAATCTCCAGAAGAAGCAAAAATAGGAGAGCAAGAAGAAGTTAAAGATGAATTAGATGAAAAACAAGAAGTAGTAGAAGAAGAAACAGCAGGAGTTGTAGGTGAAGTAATAGCTTCTTCAGAAGTAATAGCACCAAGTACAGAAGAGCATCATGGACCTAAAAAACCTGAGAAAGCAGGAAAAGTATTGGCAACACCTGTAGCAAGAAAAATGGCTAAAGATTTAGGTGTGGATATTAGTACGGTTCAAGGCACTGGTCCAAATGGTCGGGTAATGAAAGAAGATATTAAAAAAGCTAAAGATGGGGACCTTAAAAAACCTGCAGAGGTGAAAGCACCTAAGGAAGACTTTGTAGCCCCAGTATCCCAAGATGATGAAAGATATGAAAGAATTCCACTTACTAAAATCCGACAAACAATTGCTACTAGAATGAGTGAATCTAGATTTACAATTCCTCATACTACTGCTATGGATGAAGTAGATGTAACAAAATTAGACGAATTCAGAAGAAAATATAAGGATATTTTAAAAGAAGAAGATGTAAATCTAACTTATCTTCCATTTATAGCTAAAGCAGTTATAGTCGCCCTGAAAAAATTACCTGAGTTTAATTCAGAATTAGACGAGGAAAAACAAGAGTTGATCTTAAAACACTTCTATAATATAGGAATTGCTACTGATACAGATAGAGGTTTAATGGTACCAGTTGTTAAAGATTTAGACAAGTTAAGCATAGTAGAAATTGCAAAAGCTATAGATGAAGTAACTACAAAAGCCAAAGAAAATAAGATTTCAATAAATGAATTACGAGGTGGAACTTTCTCAATTACTAATTACGGTTCTATTGGTGGACATTTTGGAATTCCAATTATAAATTATCCTGAAGCAGCTATATTAGGCTTAGGAAGAGTTGTTAAGAAGCCTATAGTTCGAGATGATGAAATTGTAATTGCTAAAGTATTACCATTATCATTATCATATGATCATAGAACTATTGATGGGGCCAGCGGTTCACGATTCTTAAACATTTTAAAAGAACTACTTTCTGACCCTGAGATGTTATTCCTAAAATCATAGAGAGATAAGGTGATAGTATGAAAAGTTATGATGTTGTAGTATTAGGTGGAGGCCCTGGAGGTTATGTAGCTGCTATAAAAGCAGCTCAATTAGGGGCCAAAGTTTTAGTTATAGAAAAAGATGCCTTAGGTGGAGTATGTCTGAATTGGGGATGTATTCCTACTAAAGCAATGTTAATTACAGCAAAACATTACAAAGATGTATTAAGAAGTGAAGATTTCGGAATCATAGGAGTAGATAAGGATAAGGTTAAAGTAGATTGGAATCTTATGATAAGTCGTAAAGACGATGTAGTTAAAAAATTAGTATCAGGAATAACTATGTTGTTTAAGAAAAATAAAATAGATTTAATATCAGGTATGGGTACAGTAATAAATAAAAATGAAATACAAGTTAATGATGAGCATTTTTCTTTTAAAAACTTAATAATAGCCACAGGAGCAAGACCTAATTTCCCTGATATTCCAGGATTGCAAGAATCATTAAAATCCGGTAAAACTATTAGTAGTAAGGGTGCCTTATTGTTGGAAGAAATCCCTAAGGAAATTTTAATTTTAGGTGGAAGTACCTATGCAGTAGAATTTGCAACTTTGTTCAATGCAATAGGCTCTAAGGTGACTCTTATTCATACAGGGAAAAATATACTCCCATATGCTGAAAGTGAAGGAGCATTGCTACTTGAAAGAAATCTAAAAAAAGAAGGCATAAAAATAGTCCCAAATGCAGAAGTAAAAGAATTTAGGGAAGATGGAGTGCTGGTAAATCATAAAGGTGAAGAAAAACTATTTACGGCAGATAAAAACCTAGCATTTTTAGGGATAAATCCTAACCTTAAAGGAGTAGAAAACTTGGATTTAAAACTAACATTACTTGGCTTTATCCAGACTAATAAAAAAATGGAAACTAGCCTAGATGGGGTATATGCAATTGGTGATGTAAATGGTATATATCCATTAGCACATGTTGCTTCTGCAGAAGGGCTGGTTGCAGCAGAAAATATTATGGGAGTAGAAAGTACATTAGATTATAACCTAGTACCAACAGGTGTTTACTCTTTCCCAGAATTAGCCAGTGTAGGTTTAACGGAAGAACAAGCTAAAGAAAAAGGCTTAGATTATAAAGTAAGTAAATTCCCATTGGCAGCAAATGGTATGGCCATAGCTGAGGGAGAAACTATAGGCTTTGTAAAACTAATTTCAGATAATAAATATGGTGAAGTTATTGGAGTTCATATTGCAGCAGCAGATGCTACAGAAATGATTTCTAAAGCTGTGGCAATAATGCAAATTGAAGGGACTATTTATGACTTAGCAAAAACCATACATCCTCATCCAACTTTCTCTGAAACATTGGTAGAGGCTGCTTATGGCTCAATAGACAAACCTATTCATATGTAATAAAACACTGGGGACTGTCCCCAGTGTTTTAAGGAGGCGACCTTAGTCGCCTCCTTTATTTTTTATATAATTCTTCTCCTACTTTTATACCATCTATAGCTGCAGACATTATTCCTCCAGCATATCCTGCTCCTTCTCCTACTGGATATATTCCTTTAATATTTGATTGAAGTGTTTCATCTCTTGGAATTCTTATAGGTGATGAAGATCTAGTTTCTACTCCTGTCATTATTGCATCAGGATTTGCAAAACCCTTTATTTTTTTATTAAAATCTATTAGAGCCATTTTAAGAGTTTCTGATACATAATCAGGCAAACATTCTCTTAAATCTCCTGCTTTGGTTCCTGGTTTATAACTAGGATTAATATGGCCTATATGTTCTGATGGCTTATCCACTAAAAAATCTCCAACTCTTTGTATAGGAGCCCTATAATCTTCTCCACCAGCAATAAATGCTAAATGTTCCCATTTTCTTTGGAATTCTATGCCTGCCAAGGGATGATTGCTTCCATAGTCTTTAGGAGATACACCTACTAATAAAGCACTATTTGCATTTTCAGCATTTCTTGCATGGACACTCATACCATTGGTTACCACCATATTCTTTTCAGAGCTTGAAGCTACTACCATTCCGCCAGGACACATACAAAATGTATATGCTGACCTACCATTAGGGAAGTGAGCAGATAACTTATATTCTGCTGCAGGAAGTTTTTCATGATTTGCAAATTCACCATACTGCTTTTCATTTATTAACTCTTGTGGATGCTCTATTCTAACTCCTATGGAGAAACCCTTTTGTATTATTTCTATTCCACTTTCATATAACATTTCAAAAGTGTCTCTAGAACTATGTCCAAGTGCAAGTAAGACTTTATCACTATTTAATATTTCATCATTATTTATCTTAACCCCTGTTATTGTATTCTCTTGGATTATTAAATCTGTAACACAAGAATTAAACCTTACTTGTCCTCCTAGAGATATAATGGTTTTTCTAATATTTTTTACTACCTCTCTAAGTATATCTGTACCTATATGTGGCTTATTTAAATAAAGTATTTCCTCTGGAGCCCCTGCTTTCACAAATTCTTCTAATACTATTTTAGACCTTGGGTTTTTAACTAAGGTAGTCAATTTGCCGTCAGAAAAAGTACCAGCTCCACCTTCCCCAAATTGCACATTTGATTCAGTATTTAAGATCCCTTTACTCCAAAATAGTCCTACATCTATTGCTCTTTCATCCACTGATTTTCCTCGTTCTAGCAAAATAGGATTATAGCCCATTTGAGCCAAAACTAAACCTGCAAATAGTCCTGAAGGTCCTGTACCCACAACAATAGGTGGATGAATATTTTTATGTTCTATTTTTTCATACTTGTGCTCACTTGTAGGGGTCTTCATAACACCTTGTTTTGAAAACTTATTTAGAACTTTATCTTCATTTTGCAATTCTACATCCAAAGTGTATACAAACTGAATATCCTTTTTTTCCCTTGCATCTATGGATTTCTTAAATATCCTATAGTTTGTAATGGAATCTGGAGATATTTTTAATTTTTTAGCTAAAGCTATTTTTAATAATCCTTCATCTTCATTTAAAGACAGCTTAACTTCTGGTACTCTTATCATATTTTCACCTTATTTACATAGTATTTTATTCCCTATTATATCACTTAAATCCTGATTAAAATAGCAGTCTCCACTTTATGAGACTGCTAAGTTTATGCTTTTTTAACAAATTCCGATTTTAATTTCATAGCTCCAAAACCATCTATTCGACAATCAATATCATGACCATCACTAGCCTTATGGATTAGTTTTATGTTTTTAACTTTAGTACCTAACTTCACTGGATTTGAACTACCTCTTACTTTAAGGTCTTGAATTACTATTATGTCATCTCCATCTTCTAAAATATTACCATTAGAATCTCTAATAACATCTTCTTCAACTTTTACTTCTTCTATTTCATCTACTTCACTGCCTGGCACCCATTCATGTGCGCATTCTGGGCAAACTAATAAATGTCTGTCCTCATATGTATATTTTGAGTTACATTTTGGACAATTTGGTAAATTGCTCAAATATATTTCCTCCATTCATATTTTATCTTTCTTCTACTTATGCTATCACAGTTCTATATATTAGACAAATTGCTTAAATCAATTAGGGTCATTATGCGGGCAAATTTGTAGGAGCTAGCTTTGCTGGACCGCTGTTTTAGGTAAATTTAATAAAACTAAGGATATAAATATAAGTAAAATACCAGCCATATTTTGTAGGCTTAAAATTTCTTTGAACAAAACAATACCTGCTATAGTAGCAACCATAGGCTCTACAAAAGCCATTATGGAGGCTTTACCAGTCTCCATATTTTGAAGACCTTTAGTATATAATAAAAATGGAGCTAAAGTAGATAATATTCCTAAAAGTAATACATTATACAAAACAGTATTACTCTCTAGAATCGCTTCCATCATATAATTTATATTAGTAAAGGGAAGCAAGCTTAAGCTAGCTACAATAAATGTATATGCAGTAACAGTTATGGTATGGTACTTTCTAAGAGCTACTCTTCCAAAAATGCTATATAGTGCATAACCTATTCCAGATCCAATGCCAGTTAAAATACCAAAGTTAGTCAATTTTATAGATTGGTTTCCAATAATACCAGTTATTAATATACACCCTAAAAAAGCAATACATAATGCTATGATTTTTTTATAAGTTATTTTTTCCTTGAAAAATATTGCTGACATAATAATCACAAAAAAGGGTGCTGTATATAAAAGAATAGCAGCTACAGAAAGAGTGGTTTCTTCTATAGTAATAAAATAGCATATATTGAAAAATACAATACTCCCAATGCCAGTTCCTAAAAATACCCAAATATCTTTAATGTGGATTTTAAGTTTATCTCTATCTTTAATACCTAGATAAATTATCAAGCATATAGCCGTTACAAGACAACGGGATGCTGTTATTTGAAGAGAACTAAATCCCATTTTTGATAGAGTTCTAGTAAATATTCCAATAATACCCCAGCAGGATCCTGCTAATATAACAAATAATGGTGCTTTTAAATTTCCATCCATTTTCCTTTCCATAATTCTCTCCTTTATGGCTTAATTAAGATAGAATCCTACCATAAATAACTCCATGGTAGTATTGATTGTCAATATAGTAATAATCGGCTAATTGCCCTTCTTTAACATATCCATTATTTTCTAGTATTTTACTAGAACCTATATTTTTTTCAACTACCCGAGCATGCAATTTGTGTAGCCCAAGATATTCAATAGCATAATCAGTCATTATCCTAACGACTTCAGTTCCATAGCCCTTATTCCAATAGTCAGCCCTTAGAACATAGCCAATTTCTGCATGATTAGCCACCTTATCAAAACTAAAAAACATACAAGTTCCTATAACTATATCTGTTTCCTTATGTACAATAGATGCATATAGTCCTGTACCTGTAGACTCTTTTTTTATCATACCTTCAATAAGGTCTAGTGTTTCTTCCAACTTATGAGTCAAGCTCCAACCTATATACCTTGCTACATTTTCATCTGAAGCATACTTATGTATTTCAATTGCATCATCTAAGCTTAAAGCCTTAAAGTACACATTATCCCCATCTAATAAATGAAATAAATTTTTATCTCTGGCTAAAACCATATTTACCCTCCATCCTAATCTTAATAGTTTTCTCTTCATTATTTTCTATTATACAGCAATTCTAATAATCTAACAAAGAATACTTTTATTTAATCCATTCTCATAAAGCTTAAGACAGTTGTAAAATGGGTATAATAATTTGGAGGAGGAGAGGCATTGGCAGACAATCATTTTAATAAACAGCATATTAGGAAAACTTTTTTAAAATTTCTAATTCCAAGTGTAGGAGGTATGCTGGGTACTTCTCTATATGTTTTAGGAGATACAATGATAGTAGGTAGAGCTCTTGGAAGCTCAGGCCTTGCAGCTTTAAATATATCTATACCCCTTATAAACGTATTTAACGGATTAGGCCTTTTATTTGGAATAGGAGGAGCAACTGCCCTTTCTATTAGTAGAGGTAAAAAAGAATATAAAGATGTAGATGATATCTTTTCTAAATCTATGATAATGGCATTAATAATGGGAATAATTTTAACTCTTATTAGAGTGTTTTTTTTAGATCAATTAGTATATTTTTTAGGCGCTTCAAGTGATACATTTCAAATGTCCAAGGATTATTTAGGGGTTTTAATGAGTTTTAGCATAATGTTTGTTTTAAATAGTGCACTAACAGTCTTTGTTAGAAATGATGGTTCTCCAAAGCTTGCCATGTGGGCAATGCTTACAGGCAGCATTGTAAATGTAGTTTTAGACTATGTATTTATCTTTAAATTTAAATGGGGAATGTCAGGTGGAGCCTTGGCAACAGGTCTCTCTCCTGTAATAGGATTGTTAATTTTAAGTACCCACTTTATAAAGCGGAGAAATCAGATGAAGTTTATCCTTCCAAATTTGAACTTAGGTATTCTAAGAAGAATAATAGCTAACGGAGGATCAAGTTTTATAGTTGAATTATCTGCAGGTATAGTTATCTTTTCCTTTAACCAGTCATTGGCCAAACTTACTGGAGATATAGGAATTTCCGCTTATAGTATAATTGCCAACCTTTCTTTAATATTTGCAGCAATATTTGCAGGGGTTGGACAAGGTATCCAACCTATAATAAGCTATAACTTTGGTGCAAATAGAATGAAAGTTATTTATGAATCAGTAAAGCTGGCTATATATACTTCATTAATACTAGGTGTAATTTTTTATGCTATAGGGTTTTTCTTCCCAGAGTTTTTAGTTTCAATATTTGTTAAAGCAGACAAAGAACTTCTAGATATAACTGTTAAAGGTATTAGATTGTACTTTATTGGATTTATTTTAATGGGATTAAATACTACCCTTACATCATTTATACAATCAAAGGAATATGCTAGGATATCACTAATCATTTCACTTTCTAGAGGTTTTGTATTGATTATATTAGTCTTAGCAGTATTGCCTAAGCTAATAGGAATAAATGGAATATGGTTATCATTTCCAATAGCAGAACTTTTGACAACAGTACTATCTATATTTCAATTTAGAAAATATAGAGCTGCCTTGTTATATACTATTAATCAATAAGGAGGCCATTATGTTATTTATTATTGATATGCAAAATGAATATATAGATCAAACAGGAGAAAAATACATTAAGGATTCAGAACATCTAGTAGATGGAATTATAGAGAAAATAAAAGAGTATGAGGAGAAAAATGAATATATATTTTATACCACAGACATTTCTCAAGAAAACAAAAATAATATTTCAGTTAATGATAAAGAAAGTGTAATTAATGCTGAAAATCAAGCTGATAGTGATGAAAAATGGTCTTTCGAACCTTATGGTTTATTGAAGCCTTATTTAAAAAATCACAAGCAGATTAAAAAGAGCTACTATGCCTTGCCTCCAGATAGCCTTGCTGAGATTCAAAACTACTTTAAAAGCAAAGAAGACTATACTGGTGTAATCGAATTTGTAGGAGTTGAAACCCATATCTGTGTTTTAGCTAATGCTATTTGTATTCAAAGTGCTTTTCCAGCAGCAACTATAGTAATAAATTCTTCTCTTTGTAAGAGTAATCAACATAAAGATCATGAAATGGCTTTAGAGGTAATGGAAAACTTAGGAATGGAAATAAGGAGATGATAAGATGAAATTATCCCAAAATAATTTAAAAGATTTAAGCATAAGTTTAAATTCCTGGATAAAAGATAAAATGGATTCTGCAGGAGGAAACAAAGCTGTAATAGGTATATCAGGTGGGAAAGATAGTTCTGTAACTGCGGCTCTTTGCGTTAAAGCTCTGGGCTCAGAAAATGTAATAGGAGTCCTAATGCCAGATGGAGTTCAGCCTGATATAGATGATGCAATACAACTATGTGATATTTTAGAAATCCCTTATATTATAGCTGATATATCCCCTATGACTACTGCTTTTAAAGAGTTAATCCGAAGCATAGATAAAAAGCATATAAAGGAAATGACTGACCAAACAAGGCTTAATATTCCTCCAAGAGTTAGAATGACAACTCTCTATGCTATATCTCAGTCTATAGATAACAGTAGGGTAATTAATACCAGTAATCTTTCAGAAGATTGGATAGGGTACTCTACTATTTATGGAGATACAGCTGGGGCATTTTCGCCTCTTGGTATGTTAACTAGCGATGAGGTTATTCAACTTGGAAGGTATATTGGTCTACCAGAAAAATTTATTATAAAAATACCCAGTGATGGCTTAACAGGAAAAACAGATGAAGATGTGTTTGGATTTTCTTATGATGTTTTAAATAAATATATCAGAGAAGGTGTCTGTGAAGATAAGGCAATAAAGGAAAAAATAGATAGTTTGCATCAATACAGTCGTCATAAATTTTTGCCTATTCCAATGTTTTATCCAGTTCTACCAATCAAAGCCAAGGACATTGCAGGAATTTATAAAAGTAAATAACTGAACTTAAGACCCTCTCATTAATGAGAGGGTCTTAAGTTATTAATAATCACCTATTAATTTTACAAATCTTACTTTTGAAATAGTTTCTCTACCTATATTCCCGTCTAAGTCTTTTGTAATAAGCATTAAGTCATTACCAACTGGTATTACCATTCTTCCATTTGGAGCTAATTGGTCTACCAGTTTTTCTGGCAATTTATGAGCGGAAGCTGTAACCATTATTCTGTCATAGGGAGCATGCTCTTCCCAGCCCAGGCTTCCATCATCTAATTTAAATATTATATTAGAGTAATTAGCTTCCTTAAGTCTTTTCATAGCACTTTTGTAAAGTTCTTCTATTCTTTCTATAGTGTAAACTATTTTAGAAGCTTTTGATAACAAAGCAGTTTGGTATCCAGAACCAGTTCCAATTTCTAGTACTTTGCTATCTTTATCTGGTTCTAATACAATTGTCATCTCTAGAACTAAGCTTGGCTGAGATATAGTCTGTCCATGTCCTATAGGAAAAGGGCTATCTTCATGGGAATACTCTTTATACTTGTCCATAAAATAACTTCTATCTATTTCATTATAATAACTTTTAATCTTTTCTCTAGTCTCCATATTTGCTCACCTCTATATCTTGTAGTGCATATTCAACAGCTGCACTTGCATGAATATATGTGGTATCAAAAATAGGTATATTTACATCACTTTGTTTTATTAATAAGGGTATTTCTGTACACCCTAAAATAACACCTTCAGCTCCATTTAAAACCAAGTTGTTTATTATTTCTTTATATTTATCTTTGGAAGACTTTTGGATAATCCCCTGGCAAAGTTCTCCGTAAATAATTTCATGGACTACCTGTCTTTCAGCTTCAGAGGGAATAATTACTTCAATATTGAATTTGTCATTTAGTGTTTTTTTATAAAAGTCTCCCTCCATAGTAAACTTAGTTCCTAACAAGCCTACTTTCTTTAGTTTTTTATGGGTTATACTCCTACCTGTTACTTCTGCTATATGCAAAACTTTTAAACCTGTATTATCCTCTATTTCTCCTGCCATTTTATGCATTGTATTGGTACATATTACAATAAAATCAGCGCCTCCATTTTTTAATCGAAGACCAGCATTGATCATGATTTCATTTAGTTCATTCCATTTGTTATTATGTTGTAAACTCTCTATTTCTTGAAAATCTACTGAATACATTAAACACTTTGCAGAATGAAGCCCTCCTAATTTTGATTTCACAGTTTCATTTAGAATTCTGTAGTACTCCAGTGATGATTCCCAACTCATTCCACCAATTAGTCCTATAACTTTCAATTCTCTCAGCTCCTATATATATTTTATTCATATTAAATTATATTTTTCTGCTTGATTTCAATAATGAATTACATATGCAATTATTATATATATTGTATCATATTCACCTTAAAATAAAAAAGTGGGCTATAACCTTAGATTTCCTTGTAAATAATTATTACAGAGTTAAATTGAGTATATATATTAAGATAAATTTTTAATTCTATTAGCCAGGGATAGTTTGCATGATAACATAGATGAAGTTACCTTAGAAGAATTAGGGGATAAAATAGATTCTATGCTAAAGGGAGAGCACACAGGTAGAACTATAGTAAAACTCTAATAGCTCTTGGCCATTAGAGTTTTACTTGCTAGGGTATCAGTCCTAATTTTTAGATACTTGGTAAAATTTTTTATACAAGATTTGAGGTAATTTATCCCGATTATCCTTTGTTACAATGATTAATTCTACTTCTGGGTGACTTCTTATTTTATCTACCCAGCCCCTATACTCTAATTTAATAACACCTAAAATTGGTAGATCTGAATCTAAAGCTTTATATACTTGTTCTTGGAATTGAAAGGAGTTTCTTTCAAATCCTCCACACTCATCCATTACTAGCAATTGTTTGTATTCTATAGCCTCTTTAATAAGTTCCACTCCAAATGTATTGAATCGATTCTCTATAACCTGTGGTTTAGCATATTCACTGATTTGAACAATTCCATATTCTTCATTATATATATAGGGTTCTGTAATAGAATTCATATACAGGAGCCTATTAGGAAGATCTCTATCTGGTCCAAAGTAGGTTTTAAATCCTCCATAATCTTTGTTTAATAGGGCTAGGGTCTTTTCTATTATAGTTGTCTTTCCAATTTGTTTTTCTCCAGTTAAAAAAATATTCATTTATTTTTCTCCTTATTTAAATTGTGAGTTCTTTCTCCATTTATAAGTAAATCTCCTAATACTATAGAATATCAATATATTTTCTTTTAGCTCTTCTTTGTAATGCTACGGAAACAATCACCGCTACAGATTCCGCTATAGGATATGCTAACCATATCCAGTTCAGTCCTATAAAGGAAAATGCATAGGCTAAGGGGATTATTATAATTAGCTGTCTTAGAGATGTTATTAATAGACTATATTTCCCTAATCCCAATGCTTGAAAATAAGTAGAGTTAACTATTCCAATTGCTGCAAACAAGTAACCTATAGATATTATTCTAAGAGTATATACACCCATTTGGATCATTTCAGTTTGATCACTAAATATTTGTATAAGCTGCCTTGGAAATATTTGGAATATCAAAGTACCTAATCCCATTAAGATTAAAGCTAAAATTACACCATAATGATAGGCTTCATTTATTCTGCTTTTCTGCTTAGCACCATAATTAAAGCCTATTAAAGGTAGAACTCCTTGAGTTAATCCGAAGACAGGTAATAAAATAAATGATTCTAATCTAAAGTATATTCCTAATACTGATACAGCCAACTCTGAATGCTTAACTACTATTAGATTTAGTGTTAAAGTAACCAATGCAGTTACAGACTGCATTAAAATAGCAGGAAATCCTACTACATAAATATCTCTTACTATTTGTCTTGAATACTTAAACTTCTTAAAATTTATTTGTAAACTAGTTCTTTTTGAAAATAATAACATTAATCCTAATAGGGCTCCTAGGCCTTGTCCTATAAGTGTGGCTATAGCTGCCCCTCGTATTCCCATTGCTGGAAAACCAAATAATCCAAAGATCATTATTGGGTCTAGTATAATATTTACTATGGCTCCTATTCCTTGAATTAACATAGGTAAAACCATATTACCTGTTCCTTGTATTGTTTTTTCTATGGTTATTTGTAATATAGATAAAAATGAAAATGTTGTTATTAGTCCTAAATAATCGATTCCCATAGCTTTAACAACTGGGTCAGCAGTAAAGAAGTCTAAAAACTTTTCTAATAAAGCTACCCTGAAAAATAAAAATAATATCCAAGAAAAAAACACTAGGATTAATCCATGCATTGCCCCTTCATTGGCTCGGTTTTGCTTCCCTGCACCCAAGGCTCTAGATATAAAAGAATTTACACCAACCCCTGTACCTACACCAAAAGCAATAATTATAATTTGAATTGGATATGATAGGGATGTGGCTCTTAAAGCCTTCTCACTAATTTGAGATACAAAATATGAGTCTGTAATATTATATAAAGACTGTATAAGCATAGATAGCATTATTGGTAATGACATTTTTATTAGTAGTGGTAATACTTTTTTATATCCCATAGGATTTTCATGTAATCGATTTTCCATCTAATTCTCCTCTTATTGGATTTTTATCCAACTATGTAATACTAACATATATATAATTATATTTCACTTTTATATTATATTATACAATATAATTTTCAACTAGCTATTGTCCTTTTAAAATAAATAATAATATAATTTTTAATACTTGAATATCCATCTTGTTTTGCTATATTGTTTGAAATTGTATATATTATGGGTAAGCATAAGTATAAAGGAAATTATTTATTATAATTTGATATATTAGCAGTTAAGGGAGGATTGTATATGTGAATCATTATAAAACTTCTTGGAGAAGGTTTTAAAAAATTGTTTAAAGGTGTTAAAAAATTATTTAACCTAGCTGAAAATTAATAAAATTCAATTAAAAGTTATTTGGGGCAAGCTCTCTCTTTAATCTAGAGAGCTTGTTACCTTGACAAGAGTTAAAATGATTGTTAGAGTTAATAGATGAAAAGATTAATATGATTTGTTAGGTAGAGGCTCCTATACAAACACAGGCTACTGCCCAGAAACGTCTAGAGACGCCAATGGGTATAACAAGAATTAACCGAAATAAGGTGTTCTTAAGGTAGCTAACAGAAATGTTTACGTTGTA
>CAYZDC010000017.1:0-1209 GCA_964477045.1 uncultured Tissierellaceae bacterium
CCCGGGGGCAAGTCCAGAAGAAGTTGAAATGTTTGTAACCAGACCCATTGAGCAAGTTGTTGCAACTACAAATAATATAAAAAATGTTAGCTCTACCTCTCGTGAAAACTCTTCAGTAGTAATTTTGGAGTTCAACAATGATGTAAATATGGACTCAGCAATTATAGAAATTAATGGGAAATTAGACTTAATAAAGGGTGCTTGGAGTGATTCCATTAGTTCACCAATGATAATGCGTTTAAACCCAGACATGTTGCCAGTAATGATTGCTTCAGTAGATATTGAAAATATGGAAATCTCAGAAGTTTCTAAAATGGTTCGTGATACTATAATTCCAGAATTAGAAAGCACAAATGGAGTTGCATCTGTTGAAGGTGTTGGGCTTCTAGAAGAAAGTATTGAAGTAATGATTAGTGATGAAAAAATAGACAGTTTGAATAAGCAGATGCTACGAAGTATAGATGAAAAGTTATCAGAGGCAGAAGATAAATTATTAGATGCTAAAAAAGAAATAGGGGAAGGAAAAGCAAAACTAGAATCAGAAGAAAAATCTCAAATAGCTAAGCTAGCAGAAGGTGAAAAAGGGATTACCATGGCTAAAGAGCAAATTGCAATTGCAGAATCCACAATTATAGCTGGTAAAGAAGAATTAAATAAAAACAAACAAGAATTAGAATCAGGAATACAAGAGATAAATAAGAAAGAGGAAGAATTAAAAGCTTTACAGGCTGTACTTTCATCAAAAGGAGAAGACATAACAGATGAAGAAAAAATCCAACTTGAAGCAATAAATAAAGGCTTGGAAGAAATATCTTTCCAAAATAATGAAGCAAGAGCTGGACTAACTTTTATAGATGAAAAAATAAAAGAAATAGAAATAGAAGAAGTTATGATTAAAGAGAAAAAAGAAGAAATAGCTGCACAAAGTGAACAAATATCTCAAGGTAAGCTAATATTAACAACCGAGATGAATAAAGCTAGGGCACAACTTAATAGTGGAGAGAAAACTATAGATGAAAATATCAGAGAACTTGAAGATAGCAAAGCAAAAGCATATGAAGAAACAGATATAGGTGCAGCAATATCTACAAAAATGATTTCAGGTATATTGTCAGCACAAAACTTTTCTATGCCTGCAGGTTATGTTAGTGAGGATGATGTAGACTATTTAGTTAAGGTTGGTAATAAGATCCTGGATATTGAAGAATT
>CAYZDC010000017.1:1219-7565 GCA_964477045.1 uncultured Tissierellaceae bacterium
TGTTATTTGATACAGGGGTAGAAGCAGTTGGGAAAGTATATCTTGAAGATGTTACAGAAATTCAACTAAAGAATAACTCAGATAAAATTTATGCCAAAGTAAATGGAAACAATGCAGTAATGCTAATATTCCAAAAGCAAAGTGACTTCTCTACTTCAAATGTATCTAAAAATATATGGGAAAAAATAAGCAAAATAAATTCTGAAAATAGTGGAGCAAACATAAATGCATTAATGGATCAAGGAGAGTATATTGATATTGTGGTAGACTCTGTTTTAAATAATATTTTATATGGTGGATTATTAGCTATTTTAATACTATTAATATTCCTAAGGGATTTAAAACCAACAATTATTATTGCATTATCAGTTCCAATAAGTATTGTATTTGCCATAGCACTTATGTATTTTACTGGAATTTCAATAAACATTATATCATTAGCAGGGCTAGCCTTGGGAGTAGGAATGCTAGTAGATAACTCTATAGTAGTAATAGAAAATATCTATAGATTAAGAAATGAAGGAAAGTCTTCTGTAGAAGCTGCCATAGAAGGAGCAAAGGAAGTCTCAGGAGCAATACTTGCCTCTACCTTAACAACGGCTTCTGTATTTTTACCAATAGTATTTACTAAAGGAATATCGAGGCAATTATTTACAGATATGGGATTAACCATAGCATATTCTTTATTTGCTAGTCTTATTGTGGCTCTTACATTGGTACCAAGCATGGCTTCAGGTATGTTAAAGAAGACCCTTGTAAAAGAGAGTAATTTTTACCATAAAATGTTGGATAAGTATAAAAGCATATTAGAGTGGTCATTGTATCACAAAGCTATAATTATGATTTTTGTAGTAGCCTTGCTAGGGTTTAGTGGTTATCTGGCTATATCTATGGGTACTTCATTTATTCCGGAAATGGAAGCTCCACAAATGTCTCTAAATGTGGAAATGCCAAAGGGAAGTAATTTTTTAGAAAAAACACATATGGCTGATATGGTCATAGAGAGAATTAGTGAAATAGAGGGAATAAAAACTATAGGTGCTTTTAATAATGAATCTGCAGGTGGAATGTTTGGGGGAGGCAGTGGAGATAGCTCTACTTCAATCTATCTTCTATTAGATGACAGCAAAGAATTAGATAATAAAAGAATTGAAAGAGATATATTAAGGAAAACAGAAGACCTTGAGGCAGATATAATAATCAGTTCATCTAATATGAATATGTCAGCTCTTGGTGGTTCAGGAGTAGAAATATTATTAAAAGGTAGAGAATTAGATAAACTACAAGAACTGGCAATTGATATATCAAAAATAGTTGAAAACACAAAAGGAACAGTGGATGTTTCTGCAGGTATGGAAGAAAATTTATCTGAAATGAGAATAATCGTGGATAAAGAAAAAGCAATGGAAAAGGGATTAACTGTGGCCCAGGTTTATTCTACTATTAATTCTTTATTGTCTAAAGGGAGTACAGCTACAACTTTATCTGTAGAAAACAAAGACTACCCTATAATAGTTATAGATGAAGAAAATATGTCTATAGAGAGAAGTGATTTAGCAAATTTAAAGCTAATAATTAACAATGATGACGAGGAAGAAGATGTATTAGTAAGTGATATTGCAAAAATTCAAGAACAACAAGGGTTGTCATCAATAAACAGACAATCTCAAAGTCGATACTTAGCTGTAACAGCAGCTATAGAGCAAGATTATAATATAGGCCTAGTAAGTAGAGATATAGAAAACAAATTAAAGGATTATGAATTACCAGATGGATATAGTATAGAATTTTCAGGTGAAAATGAAATGATAAGAAATTCTTTAGAAGACTTAGTAAAAATGCTTTTATTGGCAATAGTCTTTATTTATTTAATCATGGTAGCTCAATTTCAATCCTTATTGTCACCATTTATAATAATGTTCACAATTCCCTTAGCATTTACAGGTGGACTATTGGCACTAGCAATTACAAGAAACGAAATAAGCTTGATTTCAATGTTAGGATTTTTAGTTTTATCAGGAATAGTAGTAAACAACGGGATAGTGTTTGTGGATTATACCAACCAACTTATTTCAAGTGGAAGTGGAGTAAATGAAGCTTTAGTCCTAGCAGGGCGAACCAGAATGAGACCAATTTTAATGACAGCTTTAACAACTATATTAGGTTTATCTACATTATCCTTAGGAGTGGGAGTAGGTTCAGAAATGCTACAGCCATTGGCTATCGTTTCTATTGGTGGATTAGTATATGCAACTATTTTGACTTTACTTGTGGTTCCTGTAATGTATAGTACTTTGCATAAGGACAAGACTTCTAACTCGAAAGTGTTAGGTGATAATTAAATGTTAGATATTAAATTTTCTGAAAAAGAAATAAGTATATTTAAGGGGGTAATATCCTTAATAGAAGAAGGAATAAACCCCTATAATATAAAGGTGGCTGACATTGCAAAAGCCGCTGATGTTGGGAAGGGAACTATATATGATTATTTTAGCTCTAAAGAAGAGGTCATATCTAAGGCTATATTGTATAATATTAATAATGATATAAACTTTGGATATGGAAGAATCATGGATAAACAAGGCTTTAGAGAAAAATACTATGAGATATTAGAAATAATAAGTGAAGGTTTTGGAAATAGTGTATGTAGTTTTAAGATATTATTATCTTCAGGTGGACTTTTTGAATTTTACAAGTATTTAATAGATGCTAAGTATGATTCATCTCAATTTGTTGTAAAGGTAGATCAAATAATAGATGATTTACTAAAAATCGGTAGAGGTGATAAGATTATTAAAACAAAAGAAGATGAATATTACCAAAGAATGGCTATTAGAACTTGCATAACAGGATTTTCACATTACATGGGGAGCAAGGATTTATATGGAGAAATAAGCTTGGAAGAAGCTATGGACGTTTCTTACAGATTGCTTCTAAAAACCTTAAATTAAGTGCACCGGGGACGGTTCTTTTTGCACCAAGACGAGTATAAAAAACTAATAATAGGAGGAGATAATAGTGGAATATAATACAATAATAAAATCAATTGAAGATAAAGTAGGCACTATAACACTTAATCGACCAACTGCAAATAATACATTTAATATTCAAATGGCTAGTGAGCTGAATAGTGCTCTCAAAGAATTTGACCAAAATTCTGAAGTAAATGTAGTAGTAATTAATGCCAATGGACGAAACTTTTGTACTGGCATAGATGTAAATTATATAGACGGAAAACCTATGTATGAATATTTAGATTGGGTTAGACTAATGGAAGCAATGAACACCACTATAGCAAATATGGCTAAGCCTGTAATTGCATCTGTGCATAGAATTGCAGTAGCTAATGGTATAGGACTTGTAGCAGCATGTGACTTAGCTATTGCCAGCGATACTGCTAAGTTCGGTGCAACAGCTATTAATGTTGGTTTGTTTTGTATGGGTCCAGCTGTACCACTTTTAAAGAGTATAGGCAGAAAAAGAACTTTAGAATTAATTATGACTGGAGATATAATAGATGCAAATAAAGCCTTAGATATTGGTTTAATTAATAAAATAGTTCCGGAAGCTGATTTAGCAGAAGAAACAAAAAAATATGCTGGAAAACTTGCAGACAAAAATCCTATAGCAATGCAACTTGGCAAAAAATCTTTTTATCAAATAGAGGATATGAAATATGAAGATGCTATTGAGCTAACAAATTACCACTTTGCCACTATTTGTACATTAGATTCACCTAGAGCAGAAGTGGAAAAGTTCTTAAATAAAAATAGCAAGAGAAAAGATAAGTAGTAATATCTTCACTGAAGATAAAAGAGTTGCTAGATTTATTAAATTTAGCAACTCTTTATTATATCTATTTAATTTATAACATTATCTATTAGTCTTTTACCTGTTTCTAGACTTTCAAAGAATAATGCATTATATGATACATAAGCCATACTTCCTCTTGTAAAGGATTTGCTCCCCAGTATATTATTAGGTTGAACGATATCATCCTTATATAAACCTATTTCAACTGTCTTTGTACTTGCTCCATTCCACTGAAAATCCCCCTGACTATCTTTGTAGCCTAAGGCTCTTAAAACTAAAGTTGTATAGTCATTTACACTCATTATATTGGCAGACCCATACTCAGTAGATGAAATTCCATTGATTAATTTTTGATTATGAAGAAAATTAATTGTTGCTTTAGCCCAATCTGGAACATCAGTAAAAGGCGATTTGTAACTAGGATTGTCCTTAGCCCATTTTTCTGCTTCTTTTTCTACTCCAAGGAGTCTAGCATACATAATAGCACCTTGTGCTCTAGTTAATTCATTTTCAAGTTCTAATCCTTTATCAGTTCCTTTTAATATACCTAGTTTATTTAATGCATTTCCATGGAAATCTCTTGCAGTTGATTCCAAACCTAATGATTTTTCTACCTGGTCCCTAGATTTCCCAATAGGGGAAGGTAGTGAAACCACATTTTCAGGTGTATATTCTAAAAATGTTGTCATTTCTGTACCTTTATTATTTAGAACTAGTTCTAACAAATTCCAAGTATAAATACCATCTTTAACACTAGTTGCATTATGATTGACCACAGTAAAATCTGTTTTAATCGTAAATATCATTTCCCCGCCCATTTCAGATATCATCTGGTAAACATTAAAGTCTACCATAGCATCATCTTGTACAGTGCCTACGATTTCTATTCTCTTATTTCCATTTGGTAAATCTATTATCCGTAATGATTCTTCATTGTCTTTTGCCATTTCCTTAAAAAATTCATCTGTATTATTAAAGCTTGCCTCTACCTTTTCCCCTTTGTAAGTTGATTCTCCCTTTTTATAGCTTAAAGGTGTTGTTTCAAAATTTACTCCTTCCAATCCTTCAGGCAAATTATCTTTTATTGAAATAGCTGAATCTCCAGTTGCATCTTCGCTTGCAAAAGCTTCTTCTATATCTTGATCTACCGCTGACAACATGGTTATACTTCCTGTATTATCCTTATTTAGCACTAAATCTACTCTAAAATCGATACAACCTGATAGGGTTACTGCTAAAACTATTATTGCTAATAACAAACTTATTCTTTTTTGTATTCTCAATTATTTGGCCTCCTTTATAATATGCATATACTATTAAAATAATCTAAATATATTATACCAACTTAAAGTAATAAATCAAATTTTATAGTTTAAAGACAAGCAATATTTTTTAATACACTTTGTTTAAATATAAATAGCTAAGGGTAAATAAGGTTTATTATTATAAATATTATTATAGGAGATGCAATATGATAGATTGGTTATCGCAATTTAATCCAGTTACCCAAGCCTTTATAGGAACAATGTTTACTTGGGGATTAACAGCTTTAGGAGCTGGAATGGTATTTTTCTTTAAAGAAATCAATAAAATAACTTTAAATGGAATGCTGGGATTTGCAGCAGGAGTTATGACTGCTGCCAGCTTTTGGTCTCTATTGGCACCAAGTATTGAAATGGCAGAAGAATTAGGACAAACTCCTTGGTTAACAGCGGCAATAGGGTTTTTAGTAGGTGGAGCATTTTTGTTTATGGTGGATAAATTACTTCCTCATCTGCATATTGGACTTGAAGTAACAGAAGCGGAAGGAATAAAGACTCAGTAGCAAAGAAGTGTACTTCTAATATTAGCAATTACCTTACATAATATTCCTGAGGGGCTTGCAGTGGGAGTTGCATTTGGAGCAGTGGCTTATGGAATACCATCAGCTAGTTTGGCTGGAGCAGTGGCCTTAGCCATAGGTATTGGTCTGCAAAACTTTCCTGAAGGTGCAGCTGTATCTATTCCTCTACGAAGAGAAGGATTTTCTCGTAGAAAGGCTTTTTTTTATGGACAAGCATCAGGAATAGTAGAACCAATTGCAGGGGTTATTGGTGCCTTAGCAGTAATTTCCATGAGACCTATGTTGCCCTATGCTCTTTCATTTGCAGCAGGAGCTATGATGTATGTAGTTGTAGAAGAATTAATACCAGAAGGAAGAATGGGTGAGACTAAAAGACATTCTGATGTAACCACTATTGGTTTTATGATAGGTTTTTCAGTAATGATGATCTTAGATGTTGCATTAGGATAATTAATTTATAAAGAATATGGAATTTTATTAAATTTTATTTAGTTATAGGAGCCAGCTTTTGCTGGTTCTTTTTATATGAATATTTACAAAGGAGTTATTGACATATGTCCTAAAGTAATTGTATAATAAGAGAGGAAGTGACATATAAGTAATAACATAATGAAGGAATATTTTAAAGTGAGGTAGGTGTGAAATGGCAAGACCTAGAAAATGGAGAAGAGTATGTAGTTTACCAGATAA
>CAYZDC010000017.1:7575-21514 GCA_964477045.1 uncultured Tissierellaceae bacterium
GACGGTTTTTATCGAGAAACAGTAGAAATGGTTCAGTATCGGAAAGAAGAGGGAGAAGAGTATGTAGTTTGCCAGATAATAATCGATATGGGCCATTGGATATAACTAACATGGGACAAGAGCCCATTATTATGGCTTTAGATGAATATGAGACCATAAGATTAATAGATTTGGAAGGATTAACTCAAGAGGAATGTTCTGATAAAATGAATGTTGCTAGGACCACTGTTCAAAGGATTTATAGTGATGCACGAAAGAAAATTGCTGAATCACTAATTGATGGAAAGGTATTATTAATTGAAGGTGGAGACTATCAACTTTGTGACAATACAGGAAATTCATGTGGTAGATCTACTTGCAATAGAAATAGAAGAGGGCAGGGTAGATTAAATCATGAGATTAGAGGTGAGTAGCTATATACACAGATAAAGTTATTGAACATTTTATGACTCCACAAAATGCATATAGCATGATTAATGCTGATGGAGAAGGTAGTTTTGGAGATCCTACCTGTGGGGACTATATAGATCTTTATATTAAAGTAGAAGACAATATTATTAAAGAGATTAGTTACCTTGTTTTTGGCTGTACAGCTTCAATCGCAACATCAAGCATGACTTCTGTACTAGCTAAAGGCAAAACTTTAGAGGAAGCAATGCTAATTACTGAGAAAGACATATCAGATGCTCTTGGTGGTTTACCTGAGCAAAAGGAACATTGTTCAAATCTAGGAGTAAGTGCATTACGAAATGCAATAAAAGATTATTATAATAAAAATTCAATCAAAGGAGTGGTTTAATGAAAATCGCAATTCCAGTAAATAATAATACTATAGAAAGCGGTGTATGCGATAATTTTGGTAGGGCACCATATTTTTTAATCTATGATACAGTTTCAAATGAAAAAGCATTTTTAAACAATAAAGCTGCAGGTAGTCAAGGTGGAGCAGGCATTGTAGCTGCACAAGCACTAGTAGACTCAAAAGTAGATGCACTACTTACCCCTAGATGTGGAGAAAATGCAGCAAATGTTCTTAAAGTAGCTAAAATAGAAATATATAAAACTACTGGCAGCTCAGTAGATGACAATATTCAATCTTTAAAAGACAAAACATTACCATTACTTGATGAAATACACTCTGGATTTCACAATCACAAAGAGGAAAATTAATATGCGTATTGCTGTTTTAAGTGGTAAAGGTGGTACAGGAAAAACACTTCTATCCGTGAATATGGCAGCTGCGGTTCCTACTACATCACAATATTTAGATTGTGATGTAGAAGAACCTAATGGGCATTTATATTATAAACCAGAAGAATTGATTACAGAAGAGGTAAATGTGAAGATACCCTTTGTAGATCCAATACTTTGTAATGGTTGTCGTAAATGTGTAGAGTTTTGCAAGTTTAATGCTTTAGCCTATATTAATAAGCTGATAGTGTTTGAGGATATTTGTCACTCTTGTGGAGGCTGCACTATTCTTTGTCCTGAAAATGCACTTAGTGAAAAGAACAAGTCCATTGGCAGAATTGAAAAGGGAATATCTGAAAACGTAAGAGTACTTAGTGGAATACTAAATATTGGCCAAGCCTCTGGTGTACCTATTATAAACCAACTTTTAAAAGAAAGTTCAAAATCTGAGGATATTACCATTATAGATTGCCCACCAGGCAGTGCTTGCATTGTAATGGAAAGCATTAAAGATGCAGATTATTGCCTGTTAGTAGCAGAACCTACCCTATTTGGTGTTCATAATTTAAATATGGTAGTTGAACTTGTTGAGCTATTTAATAAGCCTTATGGAGTAGTTATAAATAAATCTATGAATGGAGAAAACCCAGTTAGAGATTATTGTGAAGAAAAAGGGATAAAAATATTAGAAGAAATTCCTTTTGACAATGAATTAGGAACTCTTAATTCTAATGCCCTAATAGCAACTAGAGAAAGCGAAAAATATAATAAGCTTTTCACTTCTATTTTAGAAACTATAGTTATGGAGGTGGAACATGAAACAGTTATTAGTACTTAGTGGAAAAGGTGGTACAGGTAAAACCACATTAGTTAGCGCTTTTATCAAGCTTGGAGATATAAAAGCCTATGCTGATTGTGATGTAGATGCACCAAATCTACATATTGCAATAAATCATGGTTCTATTCCTGAAACTAGAGATTATTATGGTTTAGATAAGGCTCGAATCAACATGGAATTATGTACTAGCTGTGGCATATGTGAGGAAAATTGTCGCTTCCATGCTATTAGTTCAAATGATGGCGATTATAAAGTAAATTATTATAGCTGTGAAGGCTGTGGCCTATGTGAAGAGCTATGCCCAGTGGATGCAATAAGTCTTCATCCAGCAATAGCAGGAGAGCTAATTTTATATAAAGAAGACAGTGTCTTCTCTTCTGCCAAACTTAAAATGGGTAGTGGGAATTCTGGCTTACTAGTTACAGATGTTAAAAAAGCATTAAAGTCGGCTGCTAAAGATGTAGATGTAGCTATAATAGATGGATCACCTGGCATAGGATGTCCAGTTATTGCATCCCTTAGTGGGGTGGATATGGTTTTAATTGTTGCAGAGCCATCTATATCAGGAATCAGTGATATGGAGAGAATAATAAAAACCGCTAATAACTTTAAAACTAGAATTGGGATTTGTATTAACAAATATGATACAAATTTAGGTAATACAATAAAAATAGAACGATTTTGTACGGAGAATAATCTACCAATAGTTGGGAGAATTCCTTTCGACTTAGAGGCAGTGAAAGCAGTGAATAATGGACTAACCATAGTAGATGTAGATTGTGCTGCAGGTCATGCTGCCAAGTCTGTTTTTAAAAATACTATGGATGTGCTGTTAAAATCGAATAATTAATATAAATAAATCCAGTTTAAAGAAAAGGGAGTAATATATATGAGTACAAATTGCGATAATAAATGTGAATCATGCGGTGAAGACTGTACAGACAGAACAGAAGAGAAAAAAATTAATTTAGAAAAACTTCATGAACTTAGTAATATAAAAAAAGTTATAGGTGTAGTAAGTGGGAAAGGTGGAGTTGGTAAATCTCTTGTAACTTCCATGTTGGCAGTATTAATGAATAGAAAGGGATTTAAAACAGCAATATTAGATGCAGATATAACTGGACCATCAATACCTATGGCCTTTGGTATTCATGATAAAGCACTGGGAAATAAGCAAGGCATATTTCCTATAAAAAGTAAAACAGGTATTGATATTATGAGCTTGAATTTGCTGTTAGACAATGATACAGATCCAGTTGTATGGAGAGGACCAATTATTGCTAGTACGGTAAAGCAATTTTGGACAGATGTTATATGGGAAGATATAGATTATATGTTTATTGATATGCCACCAGGCACGGGAGATGTTAGCCTTACAGTATTTCAATCACTTCCAGTAGATGGAATAATAATAGTAACATCACCTCAAGAGCTGGTTTCTATGATAGTTACAAAAGCTGTAAATATGGCTAATTTAATGAATGTACCTATATGGGGAATAGTGGAAAACATGAGTTATGTAATGTGTCCAGATTGCAATAAAGAAATAAAGGTTTTTGGTGATAGTCATATAGAACAATTAGCTAGTAATAATAATATAGATGTATATGCTAAGATACCGCTAAATCCTGTTATAGCAACCGCTTGTGACAATGGTGAAATCGAATCATTCAATGGTGATTGGTTAGATAATATTGGGAGTTTTATAGAAAAAAAGGGAGGAATTTAAATGAGAATAGCAGTAGCCAGTGAAGGAAATATAGTTACAGAGCATTTCGGCCATTGTGAGAACTTTAATATTTACGATGTGGAAAACAAGGAAGTTGTTAAAAGTGAAACAGTACCTAACCCAGGTCATAAGCCTGGATTTTTACCAAACTTTTTAAATGATTTGGGAGTTAATTTGATTATCTCAGGGGGTATAGGTGCGGGAGCAATAACTATCTTTAATGATAAGAGAATTGAAGTAGTCTCAGGAGCTACAGGTGAAGCTGAAGCAGCAGTAAAATCTTACTTAAATGGAGAATTAAAGTCAACAGGTTCTATTTGTAATGACCATATGCATTCTGGAGAATGTGAATAATTTAAATGAAAAAGGTTAAAGAAATCCTTCTTTAACCTTTTTATTATTCTTTTTCAAAAACAAATTCCCCATCAATCATAGTTTTAAGAACTTTAACATTCTTGATTTCCAACGGATGGATAGAAAAGATATCCCTATCTAAAACTATTAAGTCTGCCACATAACCAGGTAGTAATCTTCCTTTCAATACTTCTTTAAACTCATTAAATGCACTTCCGATTGTATAAGCATCTATTGCATCTGGGAGTTCCATTTTCTCACTAGGATTATAGCCTTCAATAGGAGTGTTTTTTAGAGTAGTACTATTAACTGCACAATGTATATTAGGAAATGGATTGCAATCTTCCACAGGGGAATCAGTGCCAAAACTAATAGGGGCTCCTAATTTAAAAAGACTGTTAAAAGCATAGGAAGTAGTGGACAATTCTTTTCCTACTCTACTTTCCAAAATATTTATATCATAGTCTAAGAATATAGGTTGGTACATTACTAGAATTTTTAGATTAGCTATTCGTTTTAATTGTTCAGTGTTTGTAATTTGACAGTGCACAATTCCGTGTCTAAGAGTATTTTCTCCATTCTCCATAGTGTTTTCATAAGCCCTAATAACACTTTCAATTGCACCATCACCAATGGCATGGGTGACTACTTGAATCCCATTTTCTGTTGCTAAGTCACATAATTCTTGTAATTGTTCATCTGTTAGGGCTGCTACCCCTTTATTTCCCGGAGCATCCTTATAATCTTCTAGCATTAGGGCTGTTCTAGCACCTAGGGACCCATCTTTATATAATTTTAGTGAGCCGGAAGAAAAAACATTTTCCCAGTATTCACCATTGATAAATTCTGTTTCAAGATAATTCTTGAAATCTTTTATATCTTGAAAATTATATTGGTGTCTATATTTTAACTTTATTTTCTCTTCTTTATAAACCTTTCTAATCATATTAAACATAATTTCAGAATTATTATTTATAACATCATTTGATTGAACGGATGTTAATCCCACACTATAGGCATAGTTTGCAGCTGTGATAATATCCCTTTCCATATCTTCATCACTTTTATTAGGAATAGCAGACCCTATTAGAGCTATGGCGTTTTCATTGAAAATACCATTTGGTTTTCCATCTGGGCCTAATTCTATTTCTCCGCCATCTACTTTAGTATGTTCATCTGCTCCCACTATTTCTATAGCTTTGGAGTTTCCTGTATAAACATGGCCACAAACTCTAGAAAAAACTATTGGAATTTCTGTAGATATTTTATCCAGATCATGTCTATTAGGAAGTCGACTTTCACCCTGGATAAAATAATCTTGATTCCAGCCACGACCAGATAATGCAGTAATGCTTGGATTTTTATTTAAAAAATCTTTGCCAATTTTAACCAACTGATCAATGGAAGTAGCAGAATTCAGATTACAACTATTCATAGAATGCCCAGTTCCCCAAAGATGCATATGGCTATCATTAAGCCCAGGTAAAACAGTTCGCCCTTGAAGATCAATAATATTTTGACTTGAGTTCTTTAATATATCCTCATTAGCGCCTATTTCTTTAATTAATCCATCCTTAATATATAATGCTTCTACAAAATAATCTTTATTAACATATATTTTCCCGTTTTTTAATATTAAATTCAAATTACCATCTCCTTAAAAATTCTATTATATTGAATTATATAGCATAATATACTTAAGTACTAGTTTTCATTTAGATAAAAGATTATTATATTTCAGAATCTATATCCATTTTCACTTCTATTTGATAGAATGTAGATTAGTTGCATATAAAAAATTAGTTAGGAGTAATATTATGGAAAAGATTAGGAATTTTATGTATGGTAGAAATGGTGGGGATCAACTTTCAGTTGCCCTATTAGTATTATCTATTATAATTACATTTATAGGTAGATTGGCAAAGATTCAATCATTTGCTTTAATCAGTTACATACCCTTAGGACTTAGTTTGTTTAGAGTATTTTCTAAAGATGTAGCTAAAAGAAGAATGGAAAACTATAAGTTTGCAATGTTTTTAAGCCCTCTTTATTCTAGGTTTAAGAATTTACAAAAAAGAATAGAGGATAGAAAAGATTACAAGTATTACAAATGTCCAAATTGTAAACAAAATCTAAGAGTTCCAAAGGGAAAGGGTAAAATCCTAGTTACATGTTCAAAATGTGGGACTAAGTTTAGCAAAAGAACCTAATTATATAAATAAGTTAGTAAAGAGAGGTTTTAAATTAATGAATATACTTAAAAGATTTTCTGGGAATATAGTATACGGTACTGGCAAAGTAGTTGGTTTTGTATTAGATGGATTTATAGGAATATTGGAAATTATAGTATCTTTAGTGGTAACTTTAGGGAAAGGCTTATTAGGAATATTAAGTATGGGTGGATGTTTGCTCTTAATTATAGTTGGGCCTGCATTATTACTTAATCCAACTACATTCCTTATAATAGTTTTACTTATAATAATTCCAATTGTTGGGATTAAATCTATTTCTTACTTAAAGTATATTAAATATGCTTCAACAGAGTACTTATTTGATAGAGCAGATCATTTAAAAATGGGAAAAGCCAGTGAGTTTAAAAGTTTTAATGAATATGGAAATAAGTATAAAAGAATGGAAGAAGAAAAAAGAAGGAAAGAACAAGAGCGAAGACAGCAAGAACAACAAAGGCAATGGGAAGAACGATTTAGACAATGGAATGAGTACCAACAATCTCAAAGAGGTAGCTATGATTATGGAGGAGGCTATAGTGGTGGCTATCAGCAACCATTTGTAAATCCTACAGGAGAGTTTAAAAAGAAATATGAAGAAAGCATTAATTTACTTGGTCTAACCAGAGATGCAGATTTTTACCAAGTGAAATTAGCCTATAGGCAACAGGCTAAAAAATACCATCCAGATATAAACAAATCTCCTAATGCTACTGAAATGTTCCAAAAAATCAATGATGCTTATGAATTTTTAAGCGAAGGAAATATAGAAAGATATAAGAAGATGAATTAAACTTAAAGGCAGCTTATCTTAAGAGATAAACTGCCTTTTAATTATTAATTAGCTATATTTTCTTTTATAACTCTAGGGCTTATCCAACGTAACAGGTTAAACTTGGAACCGGCCTTATCATTAGTACCTGATAATCTGGCACCCCCAAAAGGTTGTTGTCCTACAACTGCACCTGTAGGTCTTACATTAATATAAAAGTTTCCTGCACTTTGAACTAATTCTCGCTTTGCTAATTCTATAGCATATCTGTCTTTTGCAAAGATTGCTCCAGTTAAGCCATATTTAGAAGTAGTATCACATAATCTTAAAGTCTCTAAAAAGTCTTCATCTTCATAAATATAGATTGTTAATACGGGTCCAAAAATTTCTTCTTCCATGGTTTTAAAATGAGGGTTAGTGGTTAAAATTACAGTTGGTGGTATAAAATACCCTTTACTATCTTCTCCTAATCCACCAAATAAAATGGTTGCTTCTGAGTCATCAATAGCATATTGGATGTAATTATTAATATTATCAAATGACTTTTTATCTATTACTGCACCCATAAAATTATCAAAATCTTCAACATCCCCCATTTTTATTTTAGAGACCTTATTTAATAAATTTTCCTTTAATTCAGGCCATAGACTTCTTGGAATATAGGCCCGAGAAGAGGCAGAACATTTCTGACCTTGATATTCAAAACTTCCTTCTAATAAGCCTTTTGAAAGAGCTTCTACATCTGCAGAGTTGTGTGCAATAATATAATTTTTTCCACCAGATTCCCCTACTATTCTAGGAAAGGTTTTATAGTTTTCTATATTATTACCTATGGTTTTCCATAGACTTTGAAATACCTTAGTTGAACCTGTAAAATGAACTCCACTTAGATGTTCATTTGTCATTATTAAGTCACCCATTACACCGGATTTCCCTGGAATAAAATTAATTACTCCATGAGGAAGACCAGCCTCTTCAAACAGTTTAAATGCTACATAAGAGGAATAAACAGCACTAGATGCTGGTTTCCATAGCACTGTGTTACCTGCCAGAGCAGGAGCCCCAGCTAGATTACTTCCAATGGCAGTAAAGTTAAAAGGGGATATAGCAAATATAAATCCTTCAAGAGGTCTAAATTCAACTTTGTTCCAAATACCATCTGTTGAGATAGGTTGGTCACTATATATTTCATGTAAGCATACTGCGTTATATCTTAAAAAATCTACTAGCTCACAGGCAGAATCTATTTCTGCTTGCTTATATGTTTTACTTTGGGTAATCATTGTAGCTGCATTTAGTCTTGCCCTCCAAGGACCTGCAGCTAATTCAGCAGCCCTTAAAAATATGGCTACTCTAGATTGCCAATCTAATTTTTCCCAATTTTCTTTTGCCTTAAGAGCTGTTTCTATAGCAATTGCAACTTCTTCTGGTCCAGCTTCATGATATTCTCCTATTGCTTTTTTATTATCATGAGGAATCATACACTTAGCTGTATTTCCAGTTCGATACTCTTTACCACCGATAATAATAGGAATATCAATATATTCACTTTTAATACGCTTTATTTCTTCTTCCAGTTGGGTTCTTTCTTTACTACCAGGTAGGTAGCTTAATACAGGTTCATTTTTAAAATCTAATTTTTTTGAAATACTATTAATCATCTTATATACCTCCATTTATAATATTATCTATTAGGACAAGATAAGCACAGTAGAAGTATCTAGCATGCCCTCTATTTTCAATAATTCATCGTGAAGAAGAGTTATTTGGTCTGTAAAAGCCGCTCGTATTTTAAGAATAATACACCACTGACCAGTAACCCTATAACACTCCTCTATTGTTAGACCTTTAACTTCAATACTTGAAATCCTTTTGATTATTTTGTTAAAGTCATTTGTTCTTACATTTACGGAAACAAAGGCTTTTATTACTTGACCTGTTTTGCTCCAATTAATATTAGTACTATAGCCCAGTATTATGCCTTTTTCTTCTAATTTATTTACTCTCTGATGTATGGCAGGCCTGGAAATGTTAAGTCTCTTTCCTATTTCTTCATGAGAAATTCTACCATTATGCTCTAATAGTTCTAATATTTTAAAATCCATTTCATCCATAAGATTCCCTCCTGTTACTTTATTAACCCTATTTAACCATATTTAATACAATAAGTCACGTAAAAACTTGATATACTACGAAAAGTAACATATCAGCATTTACTTCAAGTATTTTGATCCTGATTTTTACTAAGCGAAACAAATTTTGCATAAAACAGAATTTAAAAAATCAAATTATAGATGGTACTTTTATAAAATTCAGATATAAGATATAATAGGTATTACTAATTTGTTTGGGGAGGCTTCTATGTGCTAGAAAATGTGCCTATTTTATTTAAGATAATATTTTTATGTTCTGCAGGTTTTTTAGCAGCATTCGTTGATGCTATAGCAGGAGGTGGAGGACTGATTAGTGTGCCTGCATATTTTGCCATAGGTTTTCCACCTCATTTCGTATTGGGAACAAATAAGTTTTCTGCAAGCTTTGGAGCAATAACCAGCACTATGAAGTTTGCTAAGTCTGGTAAAGTGGATTGGAAATTATTAAAGGTATTATTACCCTTTACACTTTTAGGTGCCATATCAGGTGTGTGGACTGTTCTCATATTAGATTCCAGTGTTCTAAAGCCTATTGTCCTAGTCTTATTAATAGCTGTAGGAATTTATAGTTTGTTTTCTAAATCTGTTGGCTTAGAAGATAAATTTCAAGGATTAAATAAGAAAGATTTAGTTTTAGGCTCAATTTTTGCATTTGTAATGGGTTTTTATGAAGGTTTCTTTGGGCCAGGAACTGGATCATTTATTATTTTTGGCCTTATAGGTATTTTTGGTTTTGATTTTGTTAGGGCAAGTGGAAATGCGAAAGCTATGAATTTTATAAGCAATATTACTTCCTTAGTAGTATTTGCTATTAATGGAAAAGTCTATTACTTAATGGGAATACCAATGGCTATATTTATGATAATAGGAGCCCAGGTAGGATCTAAAGTTGCTTTAAAAGAAGGAGCAAAGTTTATAAAACCAGTTTTTATAACTATGTCTTTAGCTGTAGCAGGAAAAATGATATATGAAATGATTACAAAATAAATATGATGATTGTCTTATTGGGAGTGGTGAATTGCTTACTGATTTTTTAATAAAAAGGGTGACTAAAGGCAGCAAGGATTATAAAAACAAGGAATTAAGATTAAAAATAGGATATTTAGGTAGTGTTGTAGGGGTTTTAGTCAATGTAATCCTATCTATTATTAAGTTGATAATAGGTATTGCTACTTCATCTATAGCTATTTTAGCGGATGCTTTTAATAACTTATCAGATGTTGCCGCTTCTCTAATTACTATTTTAGGATTTAAGCTATCTAGTATGCCACCGGATAAAAAACATCCTTATGGCCATGGTCGCTTAGAGTATATTTCTGCATCAATAGTGGCTACTATGGTTATGGTATTTGGATTTCAATTTATTAAAACTTCTATTGAAAGAATAATAGATCCAAAAGCGGTTATATTTCAATGGATACCATTTATACTATTATGTCTTTCTATTGTAGCTAAAATTTGGCTTAGCAGATTTAATAAAAGATTAGGTAAAAAAATAAGCTCAACAGCTTTACTGGCCTCTGGAACAGATGCCTTAGGGGATGTATTTACAACCTTAGTAGTTACCATATCTCTTTTAATATCCAAGTTTACAGATGTGAATATAGATGGGTATATTGGAGTAGTTGTAAGTCTTTTCATATTATTTGCAGGATTTAATATATTTAAAGATACCCTTAGTCAATTAATTGGTGAATATCCAGATGAAGAAATAATAGAAGGAATTACAAAAGGATTACTGACCTATGATTATGTTTTAGGAGTCCATGACCTCATTATTCATAATTATGGGCCAGGAAGAATGATGGGAACAGTAGATGTTGAAATTCCCCCCTATATAGATGTAGTAACTATTCATGATATAATTGATTTGGCGGAAAGAGAATTAGGGGAAGAGTATAATATGAATTTAGTAATTCATATGGATCCAGTTGGATTTGAATCAAAAGAAGTCACTTTAATTAGAAATGAAATAAAACATATTTTAAAAACCAAAGAATCCTTATTATCTTTTCATGATTTAGTATTGATTGAAAATTTCCAACACAAGTATATAGTTTTTGATCTGGTAGTAGATGGAAATATAATAGATACTGGGGAGAAAGATAAGGAGTTAATAGAGGATATAACTAAGAGATTAAACCATTTTGACAATAGTTTTCAATATGAAGTTAGATTGGATAAAGAATTTTAAACTTGATACAGGTGGATAGGAGTTGATTAATTGAGAATAATAGTACCAATGATAGTTGGAGGTATGATAGGATACATTACTAACTGGTTAGCTATAAAAATGTTATTTAGACCCCATAGAGAAATTAAAATTTTGGGTATAAAATTACCCTTTACTCCTGGTCTGATTCCTAAAGAAAGAAGTCGGATAGCTAAGAGTATAGGGGATAGTGTAGGGGAAAACCTATTATCACCGGAAGTAATTACAAATGCACTATCTAAACCAGAAATGAAAGAGAACATTAATATATGGATTAAGGATAATATATATAGATTAAAAGAAAATCATAATTCAATTAGTAGTATACTAATGATACAAGGACAAGAAAAATACAGAGATCTAGTCCAATATTTAAATTTAAAAATTGTGGGTTTTATATTTTCTAAAATCAAGAAAGAGGATTTTAATAGCAATATAGTAGAATTTGCAGAAAATATTCTATATGAAAAATACGCAGTTGAAGTAAAAGCTTTTGCTTATGAGCAAATGGATATTGTTTTGCTTGGATTTTTGAATTCTAATAAACTTAAAAGTGAAATAGAACTAGGAATTCAATCTATTATAGATAAGATAAAAAAAGATGACAGAACCCTATATGAAGCCATACCTGATAGTATTGTAAATAGTATTAAGACTTATATTGAGGAAGAACAAGATGTAATAACATTAGGAATAAAAGATATTCTTAAAAGTCCTGAAATACAAGACAAACTAAAATCCTCATTAGCTGATTTAGTGAATCAAAATCTAAATAAAGTTGTATCAATTTTTATAACTCCTGAGCTAATATCGGAAAAGGTATTTATAGCCTTGGAAAAGTATATTGACAGTCCAGAGGTAGATGAAACTATTATATATATTATAGAAGACTCTGTAGACAAAGTATTAAATCACAAGGTATCAGATATAGGAAAAGATATTTTAGACATTATCTCTAATGATAAAACCAGTATTTTTTCAAATATTATTATAGACTATATTTCCCATGAAGAAAAACAAAGTAAACTATTAAAATTAATAAGAGATAAATTAGAATCAGAAGATAGGGCAATAAAAGAAAAAGTATTATCTTTAATAAGTGAAGGAATAGAATTAATCATAAATCAAGAGGAATTTAAAAGAATAGTCACTGATGTAGTTCATCATACTTTGATAAACATCCTCAATCAGCCAATATCTACAATATTTAAGGATTTAGATACAAATAATATAGATAGCATTACAGAGTACTTGAACATAGGCTTACATGAATTGGTAAACAATCATCTTCCTGGTATTGTAACTACAATGAACATCGCTTCAATAGTTGAAGATCAGATAAATAGTTTTGATGTAGAATTTACGGAAGAGTTAATACTCCAAATAGCAAAAAAAGAGCTTTCCGCAATAACTTGGGTTGGAGCATTATTAGGAATAATCATAGGACTTTTGACACCTTTACTACAAAATTTATACTAAAAATAAATGCAACTTTTATGGAAGTTGTATTTATTTTTAAAGTTTTATTAAAACTGGAGTAAAGTATTGAAAAATCCTATTAACACTGATACAATCTATGTTATAATGTGTTAGCTTGATAAATTGATAAAATAGGATAAATATTTAGCAGATTTAAAAATAAATAAAATGTGAGGGATAATATGAATATGGAGTTAATTGAAAATAACCTTGAAAAACTAGATTCTGTAATATCTTGTAAAATCATCCTAGGAGAAAATGACATTGTTGATGAGATTCATATTGTTTCAAATGGTAAAATAAATCCCAAGCAACTAAGTCGAAATATACAATCCATATTAATAGCTAGCCACAATTTAAATATAGATTATAAAAAGATCAGTATAGCTCAAATAACAGATAAAACATTGGGCAAAGTAGAAAATAGGTTAAAGATTAAGGCCCTTTCTTTTAATAATGAAGGTTCAAAAGCTTCTGTAAAAGTTGCTTTAAAGAATTCAGCCGATACATATGAAACAAGTTTAATGGGGATAAATTCCGTTAGAAATATAGAAAGAATGTTAGTAGATGCAACATTGAAGAATATTGAAGAGGCACTGGGTTATGAGGATACTTTTATATTAGAAGATGTTAGAACCATTCCAGTTTCTTCAGAAAAAGCAGTAGTAGTAGTTGTAATGTGCATGGTGGAAGATATGGAACAAAAACTATGTGGTTCATGTTTAGTTAAAACGGACTATAAAGAAGCAATCGTAAAAGCCACACTAGATGCAGTTAATCGTTATACTACTAAGTAATTTTGATACCTAGCCGGCTAAACCAATATTTAAGAAATTTTTCATAAGCGATTTTTAGCGAAGCGAATATAGCATGCTGTAATTAGCGAATCAGCATAGAACGTCCAAAAGGAGGCTATATTCGAATGAAAAAGACTTTAATGGTTTTATTAAGTATTTTAACTCTAGTTTTAACAGCTGGAGCAA
>CAYZDC010000018.1:0-21222 GCA_964477045.1 uncultured Tissierellaceae bacterium
CTCATCATAATATTATCTACTCTTCCACCTTCATAACCTGATATTGAACCATAAACTACTCCTATAAAAAGGTTAGCTATAGTTGCTATGAAAGCTACTAAAAGAGAAATTTGTGCTCCATACATTACCCTTACAAGTAAGTCTCTTCCCAGGGAGTCTGTACCAAAGAGATATATTTTATTCCACTTAGTTGTAGTTGGATACTGAGCCACTTCTCCATCATATTCAATGGTGAAATCATAGTCATATCCTTGTTTTGTTGGCAATAAATTATAAGAAAAGTCAAGAATTACATCTTCTCCATCAAGAACATAAGTATAAATTTTCTTTATTGGGTCTTTGTTAAGAGCTGGAAGATCAAGTCTATCAATTAATGTTCCGTCAGCTGCTACTAAGAACATATTATAATCCTTTGAAACATGAAAATACTTGTCTTTTATTTGATATAACTCTAATCTAGGCGCTAAATTTTTATATTTATTTACTTGGTCAGAATATGAAAACTGTCTAAACCTTGGCCCTGCAAATCCAAATAAGATTATTAGAACAACTGTAAACATCCCTATTACAGAAAGTTTGTTTTTCCTAAGTCTTCTCCACGCATCTTGCCAGTAGGTAAGACTTGGTCTTATTGCTTCAATATCTTCTCCTTCTTGTTCCACAAATACAAATTTATCTTTTGACATAAGTCTATTCACCATCCCCTAGCTTTATTCGTGGATCTATTAATGCATATGCAATGTCTACTATGAAAATAGTTATTAAATAGAACACAGCATAAAATACAGTAATACCCATTATAGTAGTATAATCACGGTTTGTAACACTTTCAACAAAATGTCGACCAAGACCTGGTATAGCAAATATTTTTTCAACTACAAATGAACCTGTTAATATGGCAGCTACCATTGGACCTACATAAGTTATTACAGGTATAAGAGCATTTCTCACTGCATGCTTCATAATTACTGTAAATTCTTTGATTCCATTAGCTCTTGCAGTCCTTATATAATCTTGTCTTAATACTTCCAACATACTTGACCTTGTAAGTCTAGTTACAAAAGATAATGAATATCCTGATAAAGCAATTACTGGTCCTATATAACTTGCAGGCGAGCTTAATCCAAAGCTTGGTATCCAACCAAGTTGCCCTGCAAATATGTAGATTATCACCGTTGCAATAACAAAGCTGGGCACAGTTATGCCTAGGGTTGCCATAAACATTACAAAGTAATCTATAGGTCGGTTTTGTTTAAGTGCAGAAATAACCCCCAAGGGTATACCTAAAATTACAATTAGTGCTGATGCTAGAAATCCTATTTTTGCAGAAACGGGGAAACCTGATTCTATTAAGTCATTTACTGTGGTACCTATTTTTGAATAAGAGGGCCCTAAATCAAATGTAACTAAGCCTTTCATATAAGTTAAATACTGTACAGGTAGCGGTTTATCTAAGTCATATTTTGCATTCAAAGCACGCAAAATCTCAGGTGGAACTGGTCTTTCTCTAGTAAATGGACCACCGGGAATGGAATGCATCATTGTAAATGTCAACATGGTTATTAGAATAATTGTAACTACCATTGATACTATACGTTTTACGTAATATGATTTCAAAAAAATTCCTCCTTTCATGTAATTTATTATGCACAATTGTTATTTTACATTCTATCACCTATTGACTTATTTTGAAACACTTTTTTCTATGTTTTGTGAATAGTGAGAACATTTACTAATTAGATTTGGCCAAAAATTAAAGGGAAGGTTTCCCCTCCCTTAAGTTCTATAGCTGGATTAGTGAATCATTACATTTACAACTACTTTGATCTAGCCCCTCTTGGAATACAGCTATAAATATTTCTGTTATTTTATCTCTGTTTTTATCAACTGAGCCTTGTATATCATGGAGAGTAAATTCTCCTTTAACACCTGTACACCAGTTTGTTATTATACCTATAGAAGAATAACACATGCCCAATTCCTTAGCTAAAACCACCTCAGGTACGCTAGTCATGCCAACCACATCTCCGCCTAATTTTTGGAACATTTTTATCTCGCTGCCTGTTTCAAATCTGGGTCCCTCTGTGCATACATATACTGCAGGTCCTTGGATCTCTAAACCTAACTTGCCAGCTTTATCACGAAACTTATGTCCCATATTATGGCAATAAGGTTCAGTCATGTCCACGTGTTTTACCCTTTCCTTTCCACCTTCAAAAAAAGTATCTACTCTAGATTTAGTAAAATCTAAAAAGTCTTTTATTATTACTACATCCCCAGGTGCATACTTTTCATTACAAGATCCAACTGCAGCTGTTGCATAAATATAATTAACCCCAACCTGTTTTAGAGCCATCATATTTGCTCTGTAATGGATTAAATGTGGAGGTGTAGAATGACTCTTTCCATGTCTAGCTAAAAATACTATATCTTCACCATTAACATTTATTATATCTAGTTCTACATCTCCATACTCTGTTTCAACTATTTGTTTTCTACTCTTACCACTGGCACTATAAACTCCTGTACCTCCAATAATAGCTTTCATTTATTTCACCTCTTGCTTTAGCTTCCTTATATTTTCTTTATAAGGTGGTCTTACTATACCTTTTTCAGTGATTATACCTGTTATATTCTCCCAAGGGGTTACATCAAAGGCTGGATTATATACTTCTATTCCTTCCGGTGCAATTCGAACTCCACTTATATGAGTGACTTCTTCTGGAGATCTTTCTTCAATTTCTATACCATCACCAGATTCCATTTCAAAATCTATGGTGGTAGTAGGTGCTACTATATAAAATGGTACATCATATGCTTTTGCAATTACAGATAACATAAATGTTCCTATTTTGTTTGCTGAGTCCCCATTATTAGCTACTCTATCTGCTCCGGTTAAAATAACATCTATTTTACCATCACGGATTAAAGTTGCGGCCACTGAGTCTGCAATAAGTTTAGCAGGAATTTTTTCTTCCATTAATTCCCATGCAGTTAATTTTCCACCTTGAAGCCTTGGCCTTGTTTCATCAGCATATACCAATATATCTTTTCCTGTATAATGAGCCTCTCTAACCACACCTAGGGCTGTTCCATAGCCAACTGTGGCCAAGGCTCCAGTATTACAATGAGTTAAAATAGTGGCCCCCTGTGGAATTATTTCATTACCATGCTTGGCCATAGCCTTGTTTGTTTCAATATCTTCACGGAATATTTTATCTGCTTCTTCTTTAATTTTGTCGTAAATAACTTGTAATTCCTGGTCCTTATTTTCATGGATTAAATCTCTCATTATTTTTATAGCCCACATTAAGTTAACTGCTGTAGGTCTGGAGTTGTTTAATTGGTCTAAGGCTTTATCCATTTCTTGAAAGAACTTTTCCTTATCTAAATGTAAAAATTCCTTAGCTGCTAAAACAACACCATAAGCTGCTGTTGCTCCAATTGCTGGGGCTCCTCTAACTACCATATCATGAATAGCAAAGTCTACATCTCTAAAATCTTTACAGGGAAATATTTCATAGTCAGTAGGTAATTTCCTTTGATCAATTAAATATAGTACATCATCTTTAAATTCAATAGTTTTAATTTCTGCCATTATTAGTCCTCCTTAACTTGTCCATAAGTTTTAAATTTCTCTAACATCAGTTCCATTTCCCTTTCAGGAATTATAACCGGTTCACCAATAGCCTTAGTCCTATAATATAATTCTGCACAATATTCTACTTCTTCAGTGGTATTAAAGGCATTTGCTATATCTTTAGCACCAACTAATAGTCCATGATTTGCTAAAAGCACTGCATTTCTATCTTCCATTGCATAAAATGCATTTTCTGCTAACTTTTTTGTCCCATATGTGGCATATTCAGCACAACGAACATTTTTTCCTGCCAGGGCCAACATATAATGAACTGGAGGCAAGTCCCAGTTTAAACAGGAAATTGTGGTTGAATACATGGTATGGGTGTGAATTATTGCATTTATATCATCTCTATTTGCATAAAATATTTTGTGCATTTCAAATTCACTTGAGGGTTCTTTAGTACCATCTACCCTAACTCCATCTAGATTTAACACCACCACATCTTCAGGTTTTATTTTAAAGTAATCTATTCCTGACGGAGATATGCACATTAACTCTTTTTCACGATTAAATATACTTAAATTTCCACCTGTTCCCTTTGTTAAATTTGAGTGGATCAATTTTTTACCATATTCTACAATCAATTCTCTTTCTTCTTGTAATATCATATTTTCCTCCTTGTCCATTTAGTTTCAAGTATGCTTATATTCTCTAAGTTTATCTTTTTCCTTTATCATAAATCTCTCCTAAAGCTCTTGGAGGTCGATTTGTCTTTGAGAAGAATATAAGTAATAGTAATGTTACAACATAAGGCAATGTCATTATTAAATCTGAAAATGTACTAGACATTCCTAAAACACTAGCAATATAATACCCTCCTGATCTGGCAAAGCCAAATAAAAGACATGCTCCAAAGGTTGGAAGTACCTTCCAGTTACCAAAGATCAAGGCTGCAATTGCCAAATAACCATATCCCATATAAATTGCTGGTGAAAAATTAGTAGATATGGAATAAGCAAAGGATATTCCACCTAATCCTGCTAGGGCACCTGAAATCAATACTGCTGAAAATTGTATTTTAGATACTTGAACACCTGCTGCATCAACAGCGTGAGGGTTGTCTCCACAAGCTCTTAGTCTTAAGCCAAACTTGGTTTTATTTAACACATAGGCTGCTAAAATAGCAATAATTAATATAACCACTTCAAATGGATATATATTTTTAAATACTGGGCCTATTATGGGTATTTCCCACAAGCCACCAATGGTAAATCTGGTAGATGTACCTATTTGAAATTTATCTGACATAGCACCAAAAACCATACTATTTATTTGGGTTGTTAAAAAAACAGTTATAGCCATAGAAAGAATATTTATAACTACACCACTTATTACCTGATTGGCTTTAAAGTAAATACACAATAAGGCATGTAAAACAGAAAACAACATTCCACCAATCATTGCTAGTAATAGGGCTAAGTACAATAATTTTTGTATAGGAATTTGGAAAAAATGTGCAATTAATACTACAAACAGGGCACTGAAAAATGCTCCAAAGCCTTGTAATCCTTCAATAGCTAAGTTTATAATACCACTTCTTTCGCTGAAAATTCCACCTATTGCCATTACAAAAAGAGGCAATGCAAAGGATAATCCATCAATAATAACTGTATCCATTATTTTTCAATCTCCTTTCCTGGAATATTTTCTTGCCTATCTTTACCCCTTGAAATCTTTTGTTGAATATATGCAGTAGTTGCAGAGAACAATAAAATCAAACCTGTAATAACAGATGCTATTTCTTGCCTAACTCCTGCTATGGAACTCATATAGGTACTACCCTTATCTATAATTGATACAATAAAAGATGATGCAATAATCCCATACGGATTTAAATTCCCCAGTAGTGAAACAGCAATAGCATTAAATCCCATAGCTGGTAATACTCTTGGTTGTATAGATGCAAAATATCCAAGATAATATGTAACCCCTGCTAGTCCAGCAAATGCTCCTGATAATACCATTGTAAGTACCATAGTTTTCCCAACATTTATTCCAGCATAGCTGGCACCTTTTGGATTGGAGCCTACAGCCTTTATTTCAAAACCCAGTCTAGACTTGTCCATAAAATACTTGAGCACTACTGCTAGTAAAATAGCTATAATAAATCCAATAGGTAGATCCATTTTTAGTCCTATTAATTCAACATTTACTAGGGTTAACCTAGATGCACTGCTTATATATCTAGATTGTCTAGATACTGGGTCAATATAATTAGAATGTATAAAAAAACTTAATACATATTGAATAATATAATTAAACATTATGGAAGACACTACTTCATTAATATTAAATTTATGCTTTAATAAACCAACTAGCCCTCCTATTAAAGCCCCTGCAATAATACCCACCACTAAAACCAAAGGCTTTGCCAAAATAGAGTTTAATCCACTATATCCAATAATAATAGTAGCAATATATCCAGCAAATAGCATTTGTCCAGATACTCCTATATTAAAAAGTCCGCCTTTTAATGCAACAGCTACAGCTAAGGAAGCAAATATTAAAGGAGTCATATAATTTAATAGTGTGAGAAAGTCTGTTAACATGGATTTATATCCAGCATAGGATGGTTTTGGTAATATTCCAGCCCCCTGTAATAAGTTATAAAATGCCATTAAAGGATTTTTCCCCAGTATTAAAATAATAATAGCTGCAGCAAAAAAGCTTAAAAATATTAAAAATATTGGTATAGTAATCCCTTGCCATTTTTCATTTCCCATTAACTTAAGGGCTATTCTACTAATTATATTGCTTTTAGCTTTTCCCTCTTTATGATTTTCTATCATACTTTAACCCCCATCATAAACTCTCCTACTTCTGAATTAGTTAGGGTTTTAGTTGGAGCTATCTTTTGTATTTCTCCATTATAAATAACCCCTATGGTGTCAGAGATACTCATAATTTCCTCTAATTCTAAGGAAATTAAAAGAATAGCCTTGCCCTGGTCTCTTTCATCTATTATCATTCTTTGTATATTTTCAATTGCACCAATATCTAGTCCTCGTGTAGGTTGTACAAATATCATAAGAGAAGACTCTAGTTCTACTTCTCTAGCTATAATTGCTTTTTGTTGATTGCCACCACTCATTTGACGAACTTGAGTTTTAATTCCTTGGCTACTACGTATATCGTATTTTTCGATTAATTCGCTTCCATATTCTTGGATAACTTCCTTGTCCATAATACCATTGTGAGAAAAGGGTTCTTTATAATAATCCTTTAATGAAAGATTTTCTGCTAAAGTGAAATCAAGGATTAATCCATAGGATTGTCTATCCTCGGGAATATATGATATTCCAGCTTCTGTTCTCTCCCTAATACTATAATCACTTATGTCTACTCCATTTAAATAAATTTTGCCACTGGACATCTTTGTAAGCCCAGCAATAGCATCTGCAATTTCAACTTGTCCATTACCTGATACTCCTGCAATAGCAAATACTTCTCCACTATGTATTTTAAAGCTGGCATTTTTTACAGTATGGAAATTTTCACCACTTGTTACATTCAGATTTTCTACCTGAAGTATTACTTGTCCAAAATTTGGAGGAGTCTTATCCATTTCTAAGGATACTTCTCTCCCCACCATAAGATTAGCCATAGTTTTGGTTGAGGTAGTTTCCACATTCAATACATCTATTAATTTCCCCTTATTTAAAATAGCGCACCGGTCTGCCACCTTTTTAATTTCCTCTAATTTATGGGTAATTAAAATAATTGTCTTTCCATCTCTTCTAAGTTCTTTAATTATTTCCAATAAAAATTCTATTTCTTGAGGTGTAAGTACTGCAGTTGGTTCATCAAATATAAGAATCTCTGCTTCTCTATACAACATTTTTATTATTTCTACTCGCTGTTGAAGGGATACATTTATATCCTCTATCTTATTATTTGGATCTAATTCCAATCCATATCTTTTAGATAAGTCTGCAATATTTTTACTGGATTCTTTTATATTTACATAGGGAAATATACCTGCAAACTTTTTTGTAGGTTCCATACCAAGTATAATGTTTTCTGTCACTGTATAATTTTGAACAAGTTTAAAATGCTGATGTACCATCCCTATATTTAAACTAGTGGCATGATTTGGGGAATCAATATTTACTTTTTCTCCTCTAACCCAAATTTCTCCTTCATCTGGAGAATACATACCAAAGAGCATACTCATAAGAGTGGATTTGCCTGCTCCATTTTCTCCCAGGATTGCAAATATTTCCCCCTTTTTAATCTGGATTGTAATATTATCATTGGCAACAATTCCTGGAAATCTTTTTGTTATATTTTTCATTTCTACAATGAAATCACTCATAATCCTTCACCCCAATCTTAGTGATTTGAAAAAATTTACCACTTTCTATTGTATTTCAAATAGAAAGCGATAAATTTATATATTGTTCCTTATTACAATCTTAAAATTAAAAAATTATTATTTTAAACCAGGGAAGTCTTCTGGAGTATGTCCATTAAAGTTAGCTGCTGGAACAATTTCTCCACTTTTTAATAATTCATAGGCTTCATCTATTTTTGCTACTGTATCTGCTGATAATTGATGACGTCCTTCTGCATTTACATATCCGGTAGAGTCAGTGTCTGCTTTTAGTAGAACATTCTCTCCTTGGAAGGTGCCATCTTTTACTTTATTTAAAGCTCTTTCCACATTTATATGCATTACTTTTAATGCTGAGGTTAATATAATATTTTTATCACCAGTAACTCCATCATCAAATTGGTCAATATCTGCTCCAATTACTTTTACATCTGTATTTGCTTCTTTTGCTGCAGTAAATACTCCATTACCTGTTCCTCCAGCTGCAACAAATATTATATCTACACCTTCTGAAATTAATGCATTTCCTATTACTTTACCAGTTGCTTCGTCAGCAAAGTCTCCAGCATAGTTTCCACCTACATCTGCACCAGTAACGTCAGTACCTGCATAGGAAGCCAGCTCAACAATCTCCACATTCTTATCGTACATTGCGTTTACATAGTGAACACCTGATTCAAAGCCCCACTGATAATTTACATTAGTTGGAAATGCAATTCCATTAACAACAGCAACTTTGTTTGTCTCAGTTTCTAAAGCAGCTGCCATTCCAGCTAAAAATCCCCCTTCTTCTTCTGCAAAAGTCATAGCATAAACATTGTCAAATACTTCTTGGTCATCAATTGCTTCAGGAAAACTATCGATTAGTACAAACTTTTTACTAGGGTTTTCCAAAGCTATTGCAGAAATACCTGCAAACTGGAATCCTGGAGTGATTATTACATCATAATCTGCTACTACATCTGCTACAGCCTTAACTCCTGCTGCTGGGTCTCCTGTAGGTTCTTTTATTGCTTTAACTGATGCATCTGGATTTGATTCAATAAATGTCAAAATACCATTGTAGTTGTCTTGATTAAATGATCCATCATCTACACCTGAAGGGCTGGTAATTATTGCAATCTTTAACCCATCTCCTCCACCTGCTGGAGCATCTCCTCCACCACATCCTGTTAAAACTACACTTAACAACAATACTAGACCTATTACCTTTAAAAATACACTCTTTTTAATATTCATTTTTATCCTCCTATTAAATTATTTAAAATTACTTCTTAAAGTCTAAATCCTACTTTAAATGCTCTTGATTTAAAAGCTTCTTCAAAATCTTCAAAGTTGAACAGCTGGATTTCTGGGAAGCTTATCAAGCCTGCATTTAATAGCTTTAATGCTGGTTCAAATGGACCACACCTAGAACCTTTTATGGTCACTTCATTTACTACAAAATCACTCATATTTATTTCTACTTTTCCTGCATAAGTGGTCTTAATAACAATAATACCTTTACTGCGTACAATCTTTTGTGCAGTTAATATTCCTGTTGGTGACCCTGATGCATCAATAACTATTTCATATGTGTTATTTAATTTTGTGGTTACTGCTCCAAAATTTTTAAACAAGTCTAATTTTTCTTCATGCTTTCCAATTACTGTAAGATTAGCTCCTGTTAAATACATTACTTGAGCTATCATATATGCAAGGCGTCCATCTCCAATAATTGCAATACTTGTAGATGGTTTTATATGAACTTGCTCTTTAATTTCTAAAGCTGCAGCTAAGGGTTCTGTAAATATTGCAACTTCAGAAGCCAAACCCTCAGGAACAATATGAAGCAAGTGATTTTTCATGCTTAAATATTCTGCAAAGCTTCCATCTTTTCCAGAAATCCCTACAACTTTTCTGGAACTACAATGTGTAGGACGACCAGTGGTACAATACAAGCATTGGCCACAATTTTCATTTATTTCACCAACAACCCTTTTATCCATTAAGAGAGGATCGTCTGACTGCACAACTGTACCTACAAACTCATGTCCTAAAATCCCTTTAAAATCTGGCCTATAACCTTTTAATATTTCTTTATCAGTATTACATATAGAAGTAAGGATAATTTTAACCAAGGATTCGCCTTTACCAATAAGTGGCTTTGGATAATCTTCAACATACTGAAGACCACCATCATAATATAGAGCTTTCATACAAATATCACTCCCTTTAAGGCTTCTACTCTTATTATAATTCAATAGAGTATTCATTTCAATAATTTAACTTACTAAATTTCCTCTATCACACTCCCTGAACTTTATATTTTAACTAATCATCTTTGTTTATACCCTATTTAAAATCATAATAACCCTGATAGGAATAAATTCCAATCAGGGTTACCTTGTCTATTTTCTTTGAGCATGCTTTTCTTTTAATTCATTTAAAACCTGATATATATCCCTCTTGTCTCTAGCAGTAGAATTATATCTTCCAAAGAGTAATAATTGATGATGAGCAGCTACCCACCTATCTTCAGGAATCTTTTCCATAAGTTTTCTTTCAATTTCCAATACAGAATCCTTTTCATTTGCCCAGCCCAATCTCTTTGCTACCCTTGATACATGGGTGTCTACTGCAATGGCCGGGATTCGGAATCCTTCTGCAAGTACAACATTTGCAGTTTTTCTTCCTACTCCAGGAAGTGTCATTAATTCTTCTCTTGTTCCAGGGACTTTACCTTGAAAGTCAGCCACTATTTTTTTAGATGCTTCAATAATAAACTTAGATTTATTTCTATATAATCCAATGGTTTTTAAGATTTCCATAACATCCTCTCTATTTGCTCTAGCCAAACTATAGGCATCTGGGTAAGCTGCAAATAAAATAGGTGTAACCTTGTTTACAGATACATCTGTAGCCTGAGCAGATAAGACAACTGCAATTAACAAATTAAATGTATTATCATAGTCTAACTCACTTTTAGGATTTGGATACTCTAAAGCCAAGATATCCAGTACTTCATTTACTTTCATCTTCATCTATTTATCTTCCTTCAATATGCTCATTATTCACTTTTCCAATAATTTGAAATAGCTTCTTTTACATCTTTTCCATTATATAATACATGGTATAACTCATTAAATAAGAAAGCTTCAGTTTTAATATCTATTTTGTTTTCTCTTTCCATCTTCTTTAAAAGATCATAACCACTTTTTGTAGTTGCTAATCCTTCAACAGTTTGGTGCTCCATTATTTCCATTGCTTGTTCAACTGTATTTCCTTCTCCTAATAGCTTGCCAAATATACCGTTTCTTCCTCCTTGGGAAGTTACATAATAATCTCCAACCCCTGCCATGCCTAAGGCAGTTTCTCTATTGCTACCATATCCTTCCAAGATATTAGCCATTTCCGTTGCACCTCTAGCCATTATCGCTGCCTTTGGATTATTTCTATCTCCTACTATTCCTTCTACAATTCCCATTGCTATGGCATAAGAGTTTTTAAAGGCAGCACAAAGCTCTACTCCTACTATATCTTCAGATATATTTCCCTTAAAGCTTGGGGAAAGGAATAAGTCTCTAGCATATTTAGCTGCTTCCAAGTTCTTTGACCCAAATACACCTTCAGTATATATACCATGAGCCAATTCCAAAGCAATTATAGGTCCACCTAATTTTATAACTCCAATTTTACCCTTTAAATTTTCTGGTAATGCATTTTCTATTACATCAGACATTGTATATAAATGTTCTTCATCTATTCCCTTTGTTACAGATAATATTTTATGATTTTCATTTAAATAAGGTCCTAATGTTTTACTAATATCAGCTATTCCCTTTGATGATACTGCAATAACTATTAATCCTACATCTTTAAATGCTTCTTCTAAATCCTTTTCATAAAAGAACTTTATGCCTTTTGGTAAGTCCTTATCTAAAGCTCCATGTCGTCCTGTTCTTTCCATTTCTTTTATAGCATCAGTGTCCCATATTGTTCCCCATAGATTCACTCCTAAATCATTTTCTGCTAAGTGAATTGCCAGGGCTGTTCCCATTACTCCTGCCCCTACAACCAATACTTTTTCTCTCATACTAATTCCTCCTTTAATTTATCCTAATAAAATTGCATTATTATACCTATATCTTATATATAGCCATGTGAACCATTTATAAACTAGAACACTTAAATATCTACCTATTAAAGCAAATAATCTAAAAATAAGACTAGCTTAGATAGAATTTTCATAAGAGCTTTTTTAAATGTAGAAACTTTTCTTTCTTCTACCTTCTCATTATATATATAATCATAATCCTTATCTACCTTTAAGCTGTTGTCTAGGTCTAATTCAATATTTTCTTTTAACTGTTCTGCAAAGTCTTCACTAGATATAATTACCATAGATTCTGTATTTATATAAGTACTTCTTGCATCAAAATTAAAAGATCCTATAACAGACATATAATTATCAATTATGTATGTTTTGCTGTGTATTGACTTTGGACCTTGATACTCATAAATATCAACACCACTATCTACAATTTCTTTTTTACTATTAAGATACCCTGCTATAGCTAAGGGATTAGGGCTTGAATACAATGAATTTGTTAACATAGTGATTTTTTCATAATCTATTGGATATAGGCTAAACTTAGCCTTCATATTTCTAGTAGGTATAATATATGGGCTTTGTATAAATATAGATTCTTCCGCTTCAGATGCCATAATCAATAATTCTCTCAAGCACCATGGATCTTCATTAGACCTTCCAATAGGATTATGTACAAATCTTATGTTATCAGTGGCTATTGTTTTTTCTTGCCAATCTGTATATTGTAACCTTTGCCAATAAACTTCTTTAAATTTCTTATATCCATTTCTGAGATTTTCATTATATTTTTCACCCTTAAGGTCTTGTCTAGCACTGGTCTTTTTTATTGAAGGTTGAGAATATTCATGATTCCATATTATATGCATATACTTTTTCATATCTGTTACAACACTGGAAGACCCTTCTAAAAAATCTTCTTTGAAAATCACCACATCTCTATCTTTTACAAAATTATCCTTCATTAAATCTTCTCTAAAATACTTATCCCCAATATTCCTACCACCAATCAAGGCTAAGTTATCATCGACTATAATAATCTTGTCATGCAATCTATTATTCCAACTTAATGGTTTTAATAGGTTCAAAGGTTGATAAAACTTTAATTCTATATTAGGGTGTAGGTCAAAACCATATATTGTGTCTCTTAGATCTCTTTTTAAATTATGAAATATTCCATCTAATAATATTCTAACCTCTACTCCCCTGTCAGCTGCATCTAATATACTTCCTAACATTAGCTTTGTAGAGTCTCCTGCAGTTAGAGTGTAATAAGATATATATAAACTTTCTTGTGCATTTTGGATTAAATTTAGTCTAACTAATCCACCGTCTGCTCCAGATTCTACTAAAGCTACTCGGTCTTTATTTAAAGTTTCTATAGTCCCATTATGATTTAATAGGCCCTCTATATTTTCCTTTGGTTTTTGCACTGCAAATATTAAAATAGCAAAAATAAATACATATAGTAAGTATAAATTAAAACCTTTCCTAAAGATTTCTCTTGCTCGACCTTTATCCATGCTGCTCACCTCTTTTCTAACCATGGGATTTATTATATCTTCTGAAAATTTATTCTTAATTTGTGATTTAACTATAATCCTATCTTAGCATATTAGAAATTTAAATCCTATTTTCACTAGAAAAAACTTATCACTTATGATATGGTATACGATGATAAAACCGAAAAATACTAATGGGGTGTAATAATGAATAGTTCAGATCAAATGAAAGTGGAGAGTATTCCCAAGTTGTTATTGAAGTTTTCACTACCAGCTATAATAGGATTATTGGTAAATTCTTTATATAATATAATAGATAGTATATTTGTTGGTCGTGGAGTTGGAGATTTGGGTCTTGCTGGAGTTACAGTAAGCTTTCCTTTCGTTACAACTTTTATGGCATGCGTAATGTTAATTGGAATGGGAGCAACTTCGCTAATATCAATTCGCCTAGGTGAGGGAAAAGGTGATGAAGCAGAAAAAATAATTGGTAATGCCTTGGTTTTACTAGTAGTTCTTGGCATTAGTATTACAGTAATTGGATTAATATTCCTTAAACCAATATTAATTTTCTTTGGAGCTAGTCCTGCTGTACTGCCATATGCTACTGATTATATGAGAATTATTTTAATAGGCAGTATATTTTTCGCCATTGGAACAGGAATGAATAATTTTATCCGTGCAGAAGGCAATCCTAAAATAGCAATGAACACCATGTTAATTGGTACAGTTACAAATATAATATTAGACTACATATTTATATTTATATTTCACTGGGGAATCAAAGGAGCTGCTGCTGCAACGATTATTTCATATGCAGTAACCAGTACTTGGGTGCTCTATCATTTCCTTGCAGGTAATAGCAAGTTAAAAATTAAAATAGAAAATCTTAAACTTAAAAAATTTGTGGTTAAGGCAATTATTATCATTGGTTTTCCAACATTTGTTTTACAAATAACTGGAAGTATTCAGCAACTAATTTTAAACCGTAATTTAGCTTATTATGGAGGTGATACAGCTTTAGCTGTTGTAGGAATAATAATGAGTATAGTAACCTTCCTTGTAATGCCAGCTATGGGTATAAGCCAAGGTGCTCAGCCAATAATAGGTTATAACTATGGAGCCAAGCAGTATGAGAGAGTTAAGGATACTCTTAAACTATCCATTGTAGCTGCAACTGGTATTGTAACTGTAGGGTTTTTAATTTCAAAAATATGGCCAAGGCAATTAGTAAGCCTATTTAACAATGACCCAGAATTAATAGCCATGGGAATCCATGGTATGGATATCTTTTTTAAATTCTTACCCTTAGTGGGAGTACAGATGATTAGTTCTAGCTATTTTCAAGCTGTAGGTAAGCCAAATCAAGCTACTTTATTAGGCTTATCAAGACAGGTAATCATATTTATACCACTGCTAATTATCCTACCTGGTATTTGGGGATTAGATGGTGTATGGTGGTCAGCACCTTTTTCTGATTTAGGTGCTTTCATATTAACAGGTATATGGTTGTTAATAGAAATTAGGCAATTAAATAAAAGTAGAGATTTAGTTAAAAAACAAGCACATCAAAATTAAAGCTAAAAAATAAACCTGATTCAGTATTTTACTGATATCAGGTTTTATATTTATTCTTTTAAAAATTCTCCAACCAAGTACAAAGAATCTTTCCAATATATGTTGAATCTTCTTTATTACTTACTAAATGGTCCACATTGTTTAAGGTAATAAAACTTTTTTCTGAACTAATTTTGTTAAATAACTTTAACCCTTCCTCATAAGATACAGTTCTGTCCCCATTAGAATGAAATATAATTATCCCTTTTTTAAAACTATTAATTATATGTTCTACGCTTTCCCCTCTAAGGTCTTTTAAGTAATCTAATCCCAGATTAATCTTTCTCCCTGATAAGTTAACCTCCAAATTTTCTTTTTCTATCAATTCACTTTCATAATTAGAATAAAGCTTAATCAAGTTATCAAAGTTGGAAGGACTACCAACAGTTACAACCCCAATAATTGAATCTAAAAAATTAGCAGCCTTTATTGATACGAGACTTCCAAGACTATGCCCAAATAAAAATCTAGGTCTTTTATAATTATGAGAAATATAATCATAAATTGAGATTAAATCTTCTACATTGGTTGTAAAACTTCCCTGACTAAAGTCCCCTTCACTTTCCCCTAATCCCATTACGTCATACCTTACAACTCCATAAGCATTTTCTACAAGAGTTTTAGAAATATTATTATATAATTTGTATAATTTGGAACAGGTAAAGCAGTGACTTATAATAATAAAATCTTTTATATCCCCTTCAGGCATTTCTATAATTGCAGACAAATTTTTATTATACTTATTCTTAACACTGACCGCTTTTTGCATTAAAAAACAACTCCTTATAATATCTAGTTTTATACTATGCATATACCCAATAATGGTATCTGTAATAAGTCTCTTTCTTTAATAGATTGCAAAGCCTATTGTCTCTTGGTATTATATAAACAAGATATGACTAAAATTAAAAGGAGGTTTAATATGGGTTTTATGGAATTATCATCACAAATAACATTTTTATATTTTGATAATCTCCCTGCAGCAAAAGCTTTTTTCACAGATATACTTCAATTGGAAACAGCTTATGACCCAGGTTGGGCATGTGTTTGGAGAATAGGAAAAGATTCTTTTATTGGTGGAGTAGATGTAAAACAAGGGTCCATAGAAGTAAAACATAGAGATGGAGTCTTAATAAGCCTTACTGTAAAAAATATAAATGAGGTATATGAAAGGTTAAAATCTTATAATTTACCAGATATGACTGAAATTAAATATTTCGAAGATATACAGCTGAATTCGTTTTTATTTACAGGTCCAGAAGGATATAAGTTTGAAATACAAGAGTTCACCTCAGAAGAGCTGAGAAGCTTATTTTAAAAGCATATTTATGTAGGGAACGTCGCCCTCGACGTTCCGATTATTTTATTATTACAAATTTCTATTCTACAAATATAATACGACCATCAATTGTTTCTTTTATATTTGGATGAACTCTTAGCCATTCTTCTAATACCTGGTAAGCTGAAGTGGTTACTACCTTCCCAGTGTTTAAACTTGTTAGTTCTTCATATGATATACCTAAATTGGCCTGACAATTTGAAATATGATAACCTTGTAAAGTTATTGTATATTGTAGATCTTCATCAACTAAAATGTCATTAACCTTAAGAGAAACTAGCTCTTTTCTTGAATCAGAGTAAATTGCCTCAATCTTGTCATTAACTTGGAAAAACTCCCCTTCACCATCTCTATTTTCTATTCTTAATATATGGGAGAATATATTCCTTAGTTGCTTACCATTAATAGAAAACATGGTAAGGCTGTCATCGTATGGGAAACAAGCTTTCAAGGTTCCCAGAGTTACTACAGGTCCTAATTCTTTGGACCGCACTGCTCCTGAACCAATAAGAATAACATCTGTATCAATACTACCTGCCAGAGCATCTGTAACCATATTACCCAAAGTGGTTTCTTGTTCTCTTTCTGGATGAGTAAGTTTTACTGCAAAACGAGTTATAATTTGATTGTATTTTTCATCAACTTCATCTTTGTATCTGTTTAGAAAATCTTGCAAAGCACTATCAACTGTTGCAGTTGTATTATTTATAGGAACTAATTCCCATGTCCATTCAATAATCGAATTGGTCTTTTCATCTACTACCATATCAAATCTACCAATTTGATCTGTACCTTCTCCTGCTTGAGTTACTAAGATATCATTTACTCTTGCTGGCTGGTCTAGGACAGTATGAGTATGCCCACCAATTATTAAATCTACTCCCCATTTAGGATCTAACATTTTAGCCAACTCAAGGTCAGATTCAAAGCCTATATGAGTAAGAATCACTGTTAAATCAATATCCTGATTTTTATATGCATTACAGATTTTTCCTATTTCATTGGCTGCATCTTCAATTGAAACAAAAGTTCCAATTAATTGATCAAGGCCAATTGAATCCATGGTCTTTTCAGTTATTATACCAATAAACATAATCTCAAAGCCCCCAACTTCCAGAATTACATATGGGGTCATTAATCTTTTCCCATACTTCTTAATATAAAGATTGGCATTAACAATTGGAAAGTTTGCAACCTTTTCAAGAAATAATAGATGTGGAAGTCCATAATCTAATTCATGGTTTCCTAGGGTTACTACATCTGGTGAAAGAATATTCATTAGCTCCATTGTAGAAGCTCCTTTGTACTCTGCATCAATTAAAGATCCTTGTACCATATCACCTGCAATGGCATAAATAACATTTTCCTCTTCTTGTCTTACTTTACTTATATATCCTGATAGCAAACCTAAGCCTCCGATTAATTCTCCACTACCTTCCCTAACTTCCGCTAGAAAATCTCCATGCATATCATTGGAATGCAAAAGTGTGAACTTTTGTGTTTTTGCTTTCATTATGCTTTCCTCCTTTATATATTTGGGATAATTACATCATATTTAAATATGCTTATACCCGATGTAAGAATATTTACTTAATTATACCTATATATAATTAGGATATAACGGGAACCATGAAATTTTCTTTGTTTTATTTTTAACTATACTTGTTTCAATGATAAAATTTGCGGGTAAAAACTTAATGCAAACAATTTGCAAAAGGAGGAATAGCTTATGTTTTTTAAAATAGTAGAAACTAAAGGAATTGCTCACTATTCTTATATTGTAGGTGATGGAGATTATATTGCAGTAATTGACCCTGTAAGAGATGTAGGCATCTATATGGAAGAAGCTAGAAAAGCTGGGATGAGAATAAAGTATATATTTGAAACCCATAGGAATGAAGACTATGTGTCTGGTTCCATAGAGCTTGGTGAAAAAACAGGAGCAACTATATACATATCTGCACATGAAGATTTGGATCATGTATATGGGGAAAAAATTAGAGATGGTTTTGAAGTAGAGATGGGTGATTTGAAACTTAAGGCACTTCATACACCAGGTCATACTTTAGGCCACTTAAGTTATGTATTGTTTGAGAAAGACAACCTAAGTCCATACATGGTTTTTACAGGTGATTGCCTTTTCATGGGTGATGTTGGCAGGTCAGATTTTTACGGAAAAGAAAGTCTGGAAAAAACAACCGGCCTATTATATGACAGCATATTTGAAAAACTTCTGCCCTTAGGTGATGAAGTACTTATGTTTCCAGCACATGGAAAAGGGTCTGCTTGTGGAGAATCAATGGCTGAAAGACCATTCTCAACCCTGGGGTATGAAAGAAAATATAATGAAGCCCTGCAAGTTGATTCTAAGGATGAATTTATACAAAATTTTGCTAGAATGAGAATCAAGCCTCGATATTTTAATACTATGGAACAATTAAATGTTAAGGGTGCAGCCTTTGTTGGTGAGGAAGTAATTCTTAATGCCCTTACCTTTGATGAATTAATCCAAATAAAGGAAGATACCTTACTTATAGACATACGATCAAAAGAAGCCCATATTGGTGGACATATACCTGGTTCAATTTATATGTCTAAAAAAAATATATCTACTTTTCTTGGAGCCATATTTGAACCTGATGAAAAAATTGCATTTATCATTGACCAGAATATTCATGATTTAGAAGAAATATATTGGTATTGCAAACGTATAGGTTTTGATAATATAGTTGGCTATTTCCCAAAAGCCGTTAATCTATGGGAAAAGCATGGTGAAGAACTTGAAAAAGTTGGAACAATTTCAGCAAAAAAATGTCATGACATCTCAGGGGATAGTGAATTTATCCTTCTAGACATTAGAAAAAAAGAAGAAATTAAAGATGAAGATCCAGATGCAAATAGGATTAATATACCTCTTCACAATATATATAAATGCCTTGACAAGCTAGTTTATGATATTCCTATCTATCTATTATGTAACTCTGGTGATAGAGCTACAACAGCATACTCTTATCTTAAACTAAAAGGATTTAATCCAATAGTAGTATCTGGTGGAACTGAGATGTTTGATGCCTTAAGGGACAACTAATCTAGTTTAAAATAAGGAGATAATCCAATGAATATAGATATAATTATTGTGTTTATAATACTCCTCAGTGCCATAGTAATGTTTACAACTGAAAAAGTTAAAAATGATTTTGCAGCAATAATGATTATGGTTTCACTGGCCTGGAGTGGTGTTTTATCTACTAAAGAAGCTTTTTCAGGTTTTTCTTCTAATGCAGTAATTGCTGTAATGGGTGTTATGATAATTGGATATGGAATAGAAAGTACTGGGGTTATGGACAGTGTAGCAAATTTTATTATTAAAAAGGCAGGAGTAAAAGAAAATAGAATTATAGCTATTATTGCAACAACCGTAGGTATAATATCTTCCTTTCTTCAAAATATTGGTGCGGTTGCTTTATTTTTACCTGCTGCAAAAAAACTTAGTAGCGAATCAGGCATTAGCCCTCAAAGGGTTATTATGCCCTTAGGTTTTGCAGGTATACTAGGAGGAACACTGACAATGGTAGCCTCTGGACCATTAATCATACTTAATGACTTACTTAAGGACGGTGGATATGAACCATTTGGTTTGTTTGCAGTTACCCCTATAGGTATTGGAATTCTTACTATTGGTATCTTGTATTTTTATTTCTTTGCAGGAAAACTACTTCCAGGTGGAGAAGAAACTACTGGAGTTATTAAGGATGAGTTGCTTGATATTTATAATCTTCCTAAAGAATTATATGAGATAGATATTTCAAGAGAAAGCCCATTGGTAGGAAATTCTATAGAGGAGCTGGATATTTGGAAAACCTATGGAATACATATTCTTGGACTTTTTGATTCCGGTGAAATTACCTATATGCCTTGGAGAAAAACTAAATTTAGCGAAAATCAAACAATAGTAGTATTTGGAGAAAAGGATAAGATAGATAACTTTTTTACCGCTTTTAATTTAAAACCTAAAAACAAACTTAATATATTTAGAAAATTAGAAGATAGAAAAATTGCAGGTTTTGCAGAAATAATACTTCCCCCGGACTCAAGTTTATCTGGGAAAACCTTGGAAGAAATTGCAATGAGAAAAAACTATAGCATTGAACCAATCATATATATTGATCCTGACAGCAATAGATTGCAATTTATTGAAAGAGAAATGAGACCAGGGTTAAAAGTAATAGTATTTGCCAGATGGGAAGATTTAAAGGTGTTAAAAGATTCTAAAGATTTTGTTGTAATTACTGAAGTAAAACCTCCTGCAGAAGATGTGAAAGTAGGCAAGAAAAAATATGCTTTGGCTATTTTGGGACTTGCAATTTTTCTAGTACTCCTTGGTTTTCCTCTTCCATTATGTTTTTTTACAGGAGCTATACTTATGGTAATTACGGGGGTAATTTCCAGAGAAGAGCTTTATAAAGCCATTGATTGGAAAACTGTATTTTTGTTAGCAGGCTTAATACCACTTGGTTTAGCATTTGAAAAAAGTGGTGCAGCTGCACTTACTGCAAAGGTCATAATCCAAGTTATCCATTCTTGGAATGTTATTTTAATCATTGCTGTAATAGGTTTAATATCAGGGTTTTTCTCACTGTTTATGTCAAATGTTGCAGCTACTGTACTCTTAGTACCTTTAATACTTATTATGGCAGA
>CAYZDC010000019.1:0-3175 GCA_964477045.1 uncultured Tissierellaceae bacterium
GTGAAAGTGGTAGCGGTAAGAGCGTTTCTGCAATGAGTATTATTAAATTATTAGATGGTAATGGATATATAGACAGCGGGGAAGTTTTATTTGATGGGAAACTGTTATCAGATATGTCAATTAAAGAAATATCTCATATTAGAGGAAATGATATTTCTGTTATATTCCAAGAACCTATGACTTCACTAAACCCAGTTTTTACTGTTAATAGACAAATTTCAGAATCTTTTATTGTTCATCAAAATATGAGCAAAAAAGAAGCAGCCGTAAAAGTTGTTGAAATGTTAGATTTAGTTAAGATACCTAATCCAGAAACTGTAGCTAAGCAATATCCACATCAATTATCCGGTGGTATGCGACAAAGGGTAATGATTGCTATGGCACTGGCTTGTGTACCAAAGCTACTTATTGCAGATGAACCAACAACTGCATTAGATGTAACAATTCAAGCACAAATTTTAAAATTAATGAATGAATTAAAGGCAAAAATAGGAACATCTATATTATTCATAACTCACGATTTAGGAGTCATAAATGAGATGGCAGATGATGTAGCAGTTATGTACTGTGGCCAAATAGTAGAAAAGGCACCAGTAAGAACTATATTTGGTAATGAGAGCAAATATTCTCATCCATATACTGAAGGGTTAATGTTTTCAGTTCCTAGATTGGATACTCCAACAGGAACACGTTTAGAGGCAATCCCTGGCTCTGTACCTCATCCATTAAACTTGCCTATAGGATGCAAGTTTTCAACAAGGTGTAAATATGTAACAGAAAAGTGTAGAGCTGAACAACCAGACTTAGAAGAATTAGAACCTGGTCACCAAGTACGTTGCTTCTATCCAGTAAAAGGGGTGAGATCCAATGGCTAATGAAAAGAAAGTACTTATTAGAGTGGAAAATTTAAAACAATACTTTCCTGTCAAAAAAGCATCTTTTAAACAAAAAGAGCAGCTTTTTGTTAGAGCTAATGACGATATAACATTAGATATTTATCAGGGAGAAACATTGGGTTTAGTAGGAGAAAGTGGTTGTGGAAAATCTACCCTAGGTAGAACCCTATTACAATTATATAATCAAACTGATGGACGTACAATGTATTATGGGGAAGATATAGATGAAGTGGCCCCTGAATATGTATTAGATATATTAAAGAACTTAAGTGCAAAGAGAAAAGAAGTACAGGCTAAACAAAAGAAGGAAATAGAATTTGCAAAAACCTATGATAAAATGCCAGATGGAGAAGAAAAGCGGGTAGCTTTAGAAGAAAAACAGATGTTAGAAAAAGATGCTAGAAATTCATTACTAGACATAACGCAATTAATAGGTGGATTTATTGTAGCTGATGATTTAGCGCCTATTAGTGACATACTTGTAAAAGAATATAATGCTTCAATAGAATTAAGAATACTAAAAGATAAACTAAATGAAGATATGATTGAATTACAAGCTGCTATGGGCTTGTTACAAGAAAAAGGTAAAACTGAAGAACAAATTAATGAAGAATTAAAACAACAATTAAAAAAGGTTCAAGATCAAGAAAAAGCAATTGCTAAATCTGAAGATACATTGGGCAAATTGCATGAAGATGTTGAAAAAATGAAAGATAAATATCGAAATCATGAAGAGTTCAGTAAATACGAAGCGCTCTTAGATAAAGGTATTAATTTAACCAGATTAAAAGTTGAGGAAATGAGAAGATTACGTGAAAATTTACAGTTAATTTTCCAAGACCCTTATTCATCTTTAAATCCTAGATTAACAGTAGGACAAATAATATCAGAAGGCTTATTTGCTCATAAAAAATTTGCTAAAAATGATCCTTCTATAAATGAACATATTATTGAAACCATGGAACAATGTGGATTAGCACCATACTTTATACATCGTTATCCACATCAATTCTCAGGTGGACAAAGACAGCGTATAGGTATTGCTCGTTCAGTAGCTTTAAAACCAAAATTTATAGTATGTGATGAAGCTGTATCAGCTCTTGACGTATCTATTCAATCACAAATTATAAATCTTTTATTAGATTTAAAAGAAGAAGAAAACTTAACTTACCTGTTTATTTCTCATGACTTAAGTGTTATTAAGTATATAAGTGATAGAGTAGCAGTAATGTATTTAGGAAATGTAGTTGAACTGGCAACAACACCAGAACTTTATGCAAGACCAATGCATCCTTACACTGAAGCATTGCTATCTGCCATACCTACAACAGACCCTAATACTCGTAAGGAGACAATAATACTTGAAGGAGATATCCCAAGTCCTATAACTCCACCGCCTGGATGTAAATTCCATACTAGGTGTAGATATGCAACGGATATATGTAAAATAGTAGTTCCTGAGTGGGAAGAAGCTAAGCCAGGTCATTTTGTGGCATGTCATCACAAACTTAATCAAGATTAATAAAAAAGAAGGGCTTTGATTTATTATGATGTTACAAAAAAAGTTAGAACGTGCAATGGATTGGTTGAAAAACAAATCCAGTGATAAAGAGCAAATAGAAGATAATTTAAATCTAGAAAAAAAAGATATTCTAGCAATAATTATTTCTGCACTGCTTGTATTTGGTCCCATAATTTTAGTCTTACTTCTAATTATGTTTTGGGCAGTTAGATAAATGAAAGTTCATAACTAAAATCATTAAAAGGCGATTAATTTATTAATTGCCTTTTTTTAATCTCATTTTAGGGTATGAAGTATATAATATAATTTAATGGGGTGTTAAAATGAAAAATATAGTTGCTTTTTTTGATATTGATGGAACAATATTTAGAAATTCTCTTATGATAGAGCATTTTCAAAAGCTAATGACATATGAGGTAATAGACCCTGAAGTTTGGTACACAAAAGTTAAAAAGGTCTATTTAGAGTGGGAAAGAAGATTTGGTGATTTTGAACAATATCTAGAAATAATAGCAGAGGTATATCTAGAGGAATTAAAAGGTGTTGATAAAGCCTATATTGAATTTATAGCAGCTCATGTTATTGAATCAAATGGGGATATGGTATATAAGTACTCTAGAGATCAAATAGAATGGCATCAAAAACAAGGACATAAAGTATTTTTTGTTTCTGGAAGCCCGGATTTCTTGGTTTCCAAAATGGCAGAAAAATATGAAGTTACTGAATATAGAGGTACACATTATGAAGTAGATAAAGA
>CAYZDC010000019.1:3275-20216 GCA_964477045.1 uncultured Tissierellaceae bacterium
AAATGTAAATACTTTTTACTATATAAAGGCTATAATTATATATTACTAGGAAATTAAATAATTGTAAGACCGTAATTTAAGCCATAGGAGTGGTTATAATGAAAAGAATTTTACTTTTAATAATGGTTTTTATACTTACACTTTCTATAATAGGTTGTTCACAAACCATAAAAAATAGTCAAGATAAAGAATATATAGAAAATAACTTAAGTATACAGGATTATTATCCATTTATAGAAAACACCCAATATCAGTACGAAGGAATTGGAAATGAATTTGCTGAGCAAAAAGTTTTTTGTGAATATATAGAAGGTAGTAAAGCCCAAATAAAAATACTAAATCCAGGAACTACAATAGTTAAAGTTTTGGAACAGGGTGAATACAATATAGCTGAAATATATTATGAGGCAGAATTTGATCACATTGAGAATATGATAAGTAATAGCAGTGAAAGAAAAGATATACTATTAAAAGAACCCCTAGAGCTAGGAAACTCTTGGAGCGACCCGGAAGGGCATAAAAAAACTATAACTGGTATAGATATAGAAATAGAAACTCCCTATGAAACTTTCAAAGCCATAGAAGTTACTACTGAATTGGGAGAGAAATCAACTTATAAAAGATATTATGCTAAAGATGTAGGACTAGTTGCTACAATATATGAAGATGAAACTGGTCAGGTTAAAACTCTCTTAAAAAGCATAAAAAAAATGCCTTTAGAAACTGAAATTACAATTTATTATCCAATTTATGATGAAAAGATAAATGATACATCAGTTGTATCTGTTAATAATAAAATCCTTTTTAAAACCAATGAAAAAATAGAAAAGATAATAGAAAAATTATTAAAGGACCCACCTTCAGAAAGATTATTCCCTGTCATATCTGAAGGTACAATTATAAATACCATTGTATTGGATAGAGATAAATGGGTCTTAAAAGTAGATTTCTCCCATGAATTAATATCTGAAATGAATATGGGTTCTTCTCAGGAACAGGAAATGTTAAAATGCATAGTTAATACATTAGGCACTTTCTACCATACTGAGCAAGTGTATATAAGTATCCAGGGGAAACCATACGAATCAGGACACTTTGGGTTAAAGGAAGGAGAAAGTTTCACTGTGGATTTAGATGGTGTTGAGGAATTTAAATAAAATAAAAAGATCCTACTTAAGGATCTTTTTATTTGGCCATTATGATTTTCGAATCTATTGTAACTCTCCTAAAAATCGTGAAGGTTCTAGTAATTTGGAACCAATAGATTTTAATGTGATTAAACTTAAATGTTTCTTTGCTCTTGTCATACCTACATAAAAAAGTCTTCTTTCTTCTTCCATTAAGTCTTTATTGCCTTTGTCTAAAGATTCAATACTAGATTGACTGGGGAAATCTCCCTCTACTAAATCCACTATATAAACTCTTTCAAATTCCAGACCTTTAATAGAGTGAACAGTAGATAATGTTATACCAGTTGAATTATCCTTAGAGTTTTTATATAAATATTGTAGATGCTTAAGTCTACCTAACATATGATTTAAATCGTTTGATTCATTAGAGATTAATTTCAAATAAAACAATAATGAGGATAAACTTTCATAGGAATTAGCAGATTTCATCGATTGTTCTTTTAGATAATCATCGTATTCCAAATTATGTTCTATATACTTTATGGCATCCCTAGGGCTAGATTTAGCTATCTTTTTAAAATCCATTTTTAATTCTCTTAAAGTTCTTTTATAAAACTGACTGATTCCTGGATAGGTGATTATTCTGTCGAAAACACATATATTACTATCTAAGGTTTTAGCATAGTTTAAATGTAGTTTTGATATATAGCCTTTCATTTTATAATAAAAGCGTTCATAGAGTTGAATATTGCTAGTGTCATTTGCGAATAACATAAAATTTATTATATCCTCTACTAGCCAATGATTAAAAAATCTAATTTTGGTATCTCTCATATAAAATGGAATATTGTATTTTTCTAAAGTATGGATTATTCCAATTGAAGAAATATTGTTCCTATAAAGAATACAACATTTGGAAATGTCTTTATCCTTTAGATCTTCTATTATATATTTATATTGATCTAGTATACTCTTTACTTTAATAATATTAATAGGTTCTAAAAAACCATTGTCTGTAATTATCTTTTTATTATACCGGATTTTATTATTCCTGATTAATTTATTGCTACTAGATACTATGTTTTTGGAAGACCTATAATTATTTTCCATAAAAAAAAGCTTGCCTTGTGGAAAATTTTTATTAAATTGAAACAATCCTTTAGGATATGCTCCCCTAAAGCCATATATTGATTGGTCATCATCAGCTACTATAAAAATATTGTTATTAGGGTATGCTATAGAATATATTATATCCAACTGAGCCTTAGAGGTGTCTTGTCCTTCATCTACTTGAATAAAACCATATTTATTTCGATATTTTTGCAATAAATACTTATTTTTTTGGAGTATTTCTTGGGTAAAAGTCAACATGTCATCAAAATCTAATAAATAATTAGTCTTTTTATAGTTTTCATATAAATTATAAATAATCAGGAAATTGTTTATATCTACTTTATTTTCTTTAAGGTATTGATCTGGACTAAGCATCATATTTTTAATATAACCTATTGCATTTAATAGACTATCTAACTTTTCTTCAGTAATATAATCCTTATTAGTTTCATAATATATTTTTTTCAAAAGATTATATTTGTTGTTAGGATTTTTGCTATCTTCAATTAAAGTATATTGCAGTTTATTAATATAAGCATATTCCCTAATAAGAGTATAGCAAAAGGCGTGTATAGTAGAAAACTTTGCTAAATTTGCTTCTATATCTGAAGTAAGATAATCAAATCGTTGTTTCATATCTACAGCAGATGCCTTACTAAAGGTTATAGATAAAATACTATCAGGATTTACTTTGTGATTTTTTATTAAATTAATAGTTCTATATAATAACACAGTTGTTTTACCAGCACCTGGCACAGCTAAGACTAATGCAGGACCTGTAAAATGTGCTATTGCTTTTTCTTGTTCAAAACTTAGTTTCATAAAAACACCCTTTTCTAATATAATCTAATATATTTTATCACAAAGAGGCTATTAAATGTAGATTATAAAATAAAAGCTTTTAAATGCTTTATTAAAGGGCATATATATATTATACTATTAGCTAGAGATTAAAAAGGTGGAATCATTATGAAGAAAAGACTTAAAGCATTTGATGATTTATTTATAAATTTAATTAATGAAAAAATGAAACACAAATATTTAGATATATTTATGCTAAGGGTTACAGATTTAGGTGGGGCTATTTTTTCTAGTCTCTTTGCTTTGGTACTTTTAATTTTTGGGACTACAAAAGTAAAACTAATAGCTGTGGAGGCATTAGTAGTACTTTCTATAAGCCAGTCTATAGTATATAGTTTAAAAAAGCTCTTAAGTAGAGAAAGACCTTATATGATTTTAGAAAAGTTAAATACTTTTGGCATTGATCTTAGTGACTATTCTTTCCCATCGGGTCATACTACTGCCAGCTTTTCTATTGCTACAACCTTAGCTTTAAACATACCTGTTTTAGCATATATAGTATTTATTATAGCTACAATAATTGGTATTTCTAGAATATATTTAGGTGTTCATTATCCTACAGATGTGGCTGCTGGAATTATACTAGGTGTCAGCTCATCATTTTTAGTACATTATTATTTAATGAATGTGGTAGAATCATTAGGAAGATTTATTGGTATTAATTAAGGTAGTTATGGACTTTATGACCATTTATATTATAATAAACTTAGGAGGGATTTTATGAATATGAATAACTTTTTAAAAAGTAGAAGAAGCGTAAGAGATTTTAAAAACAAAAAAGTAGAATTGCCTGTATTAGAAAGCATTTTAGGGATCTTAGAAGAATTGGAATTAGAAGAGGCAAGTGGCAGTCTTAATTTTAAATTATATGAATATGGTGAGCATATTTTCGAAGGTTTAAAAGGGAAAGCTGGCTATTCAGGTGTTATGATACAAAGCCCACATTATATTGCACTAGAATTAAAAAACAAAGAAGACCATACAGTTATTTATGGTGCTTATTTTATGGAGAAACTTATTTCTAAATTAAATGAAAAAGGCTTAGATACCTGTTGGATAAGTTTAACAGAGGTAAATCAGCAGACAAAAAACGAAATCTTTGGAGAAACTAAAGGAGAGGTGGCTAATTTACTTGCATTTGGTTACTCTAAAAGAAGAAATCCATTTACTGCAGAACCCTTTAGTGAAAGAATAAGTGTAGAAGAATTAGTTTTTAATGGCAAAATCCCAGTTAGGGGAGATATAGACAAATTAGAAGCAAAAGGACTTATGGATTTATTTTATTATGTAAGATTTGCTCCATCAACTAAGAATCTACAACCATGGAGGTTCTTATTAGAAGACCATACAGTGAAGTTATTACTCCAATATGCAGAGGGTGAAAAACCTTTATTAGTGGATGCGGGAATAATAATGTATTACTTTGAAGCCTTGGCAAATATGCAAGGAATAAAAAGTAAATGGAACTTTATAGATGGTGTCCATAAAGAAGAGAATTGTAACTATAAATATATAGCAGAATTCCGCTTATAAAAAAGCACCTTTGGGTGCCTTTTTTATTGACAAAGAATTGATTATGGAGTATAATAACATATGAGCAGTTGTTCATACGTTATTATATAAGGAGTGGTTATTATGAAAACCATAGTACTAGAATTAAATGGATTAAATTGTACAAACTGTGCAAATAAAATTCAAAAACTAACTACTGAGATAGAGGGTGTATCTTCAGTTAATTTAGATATGGTAACAAAAAAGCTAAAAATTGACCTTAGAGAAAATGCAACAGGAGAAAACATAATAAAAACAACAATTGGAATTATAAATAGATTGGAACCAGATGTAGTCGTAGTAAATAAAACCAAGGGTGCAAAAGATGAGCAAGACCATGACCATGGGGGAAACATTACTAGAATTAAGCTATTTAGAATAATTATTAGTATGATTTTGTTTGCTAGTCCATTTATATTGAAGTTAGAAGGCACACCAAGGCTTTTAGTCTACCTTACAAGTTATTTCATAGTTGGGTATGATGTAATAATTAGAGCCCTTAGAAACATTGCTAGAGGCTCTGCTTTTGATGAAAATTTTTTAATGACATTAGCTACTGTAGGTGCCTTTATTATAGGTGAATACCCAGAAGGGGTAGCAGTAATGTTATTTTACCAAGTTGGAGACTTATTTCAAGGAATGGCAGTTAATTATTCAAGAAGGTCCATTTCTTCTTTATTAAACATTAGACCAGACTATGCTAACTTAGAACGTAATGGTGAGATTGTAATAGTAGATCCAGAAGATGTTCATATTGGAGATTATATAATAATTAAGCCTGGAGAAAAAGTTCCCTTAGATGGAGTAGTAATTGAAGGTAGTTCTACCTTAGATACTTCTAATATTACTGGAGAATCTGTTCCTAGAGGTATTAATGTTGGAGATAATATTATTTCTGGAGTAGTAAATAACCATGGACTTTTAAAAGTACAGGTTGCAAAGGAATTTGGAGAATCTACTATAGTTAAAATTTTAGAGTTAGTAGAAAATGCTTCAAGTAAAAAAGCTCCAACAGAAAACTTTATAACTAAATTTGCAAGATATTATACACCAGTGGTTGTATTTATAGCCCTAGGTATAGGGATTATTCCAACTTTATTAGGTGCAGACTTTAGAGAATGGCTTTATAAAGCATTTGTCTTCTTGGTTATATCTTGTCCTTGTGCACTGGTAATATCCATTCCACTAGGGTTCTTTGGAGGTATTGGAGGAGCATCAAAGGCTGGTATATTAGTAAAAGGTGGAAACTATCTAGAAGCATTAAATGATGTGGATACAATTGTTTTTGATAAGACAGGTACAATCACAAAGGGAGTATTTAAGGTAACTGACATTATAAGCTATGGTGATTACACAAAAGAAGAAGTATTAGAGTTTGCAGCATATGGTGAAAGTTTTTCTAATCATCCAATAGGAAAATCTATTTTACAAGCTTATAACAAAGACATAGATAAAGATTATATAACTGAATATAGTGAAGTATCTGGTAAAGGAATTTTAGTAGACATTGATAACATTCCTATGATAATAGGAAACAAAAACTTTTTAGAAGAGCACAATATAAAAGTTACAGAAACTCAATCTATTGGAACCACAGTATATATTGGTAGAGAATCTTCCCATATTGGTACAATTGTAGTTTCTGATGAATTAAAAGAAAATATAAAAGAAGATATCCATAGTTTAAAAGCTTTAGGTATAAAAGAAGTTATTATGCTATCTGGAGACAATTCAAGTATATCAAAATTAGTAGGTGAAAAAGCAGGGGTAGATAAAATTTATGGAGATCTACTTCCTCAAGACAAGGTTAGTATGTTTGAAGAAATAATTGGCAAAAAGAAAAGCAATCGCAAGACAATATTCGTAGGTGATGGAGTAAATGATGCTCCTGTTTTAGCTAGGGCAGATGTAGGTATTGCCATGGGTGGAATGGGAAGCGATGCAGCAATAGAAGCCTCAGATATTGTTATTATGACAGATGAAATTGGAAAGATCGGAACAGCTATAAAAATAGCTAATAAAACTAAAAAAATAGTTACTCAAAATATAGTTTTAGCAATTGGATTAAAATTAGTAATATTAGGGTTAGGCGTATTTGGATTAGCTACCATGTGGCAAGCAGTATTTGCTGATGTAGGAGTATCTATTATAGCCATATTAAACTCAATTAGAGCACTTAAAGTAGAGGACTAATCCTCTACTTTTTTCTAATTTTATGATAAACTATAGATAAGAAATAAATTGAGGTGTAGACTAATATGGATAGGGAAAGCCAAAGGAGAAACAACTATATAATACTAGGTGAGAATTTTTATTTAGATAATAAAAAAGAAAAAGCTATAGAATTTTTCAATAAAGCATTGGAATTTAAAGGAATAATTAATGAAAATGTAATAACCTTATTTAATATAGCTTTAATTTATGATGAGTTGGAAAAGTATGGTGAGTCTTTTAACACTTATAAAAGGATACTAGAACTTGATCCGAAAAATCCAGGAGCATATTATGGCATGGCCATAACTGAAGAAAAACTAGAAAATATAGACAAGGCTCTAGAATATTACTTTAAAGCCATAGATCTTGATCCAACATATGATAGAGCTTATTATTTTGCAGCTAATTTGTATGATTTAAAAGGTGAAAAAGAGAAAGCAATAGAATTATATAAAAAGGTTATCCAATTGGAGCCCTATGACTATCATGCGTACAATAATCTAGGTTCTCTTTATGAAGAATTGGGAGACTATGACAGTGCCTATAAAATGTTAAAAAAGAGTTTAGAATTAGAACCGGAATTCTATAAATCGCTATTTAACATGGGAGTAGTATACAAAAAATTAGGAAGGGATAAAAGTGCATTAAAATTTTATTATAAATCCTTGAAGGAGAACAATCAGTATCACTATATTTATTTAAATATTTCTGCAATTTATATAGAGCAAAAACAATATAAAGAATCTATTAAAATATTAACAGAAGGAATTAATAATAATCCTGATGCAGATGACTTATATTATAATAGGGCTTGTTGTTATTCTATTTTGGGTATGAAAGAAAAGGCTGTAAGTGATATAATAAAAGCAATAGAACTGAATAGTTCAATAATTAATTGGGTAAGAAGAGATAATGACTTTAAGAATTTATATCAGAATGAAAGTTTTTTACAAATAATTAAACATACAGACAAGGAGTAGGAGAAAAATATGATTATAATAAAAACACCAGAAGAAATTGAAAAGATGCAAGTGGCAGGTAAAATTTTGGCAGATGTACATAGAGAAATAGCTAAGATGATAAAACCTGGAATTTCTACAATGGAAATAGATAAATTTGTTGAAGATTACTTAGAATCAAAAGGGGCATATCCAGAACAAAAAGGATATCAAGGCTATCCTTATGCTACTTGTGCTTCTATAAATGATGAAATATGCCATGGTTATCCTAGAGAAGAAGTTTTAAAAGAGGGTGATATTGTAACCATAGATATGGTTGTCAATGTAGATGGGTGGTTAGCAGACTCTGCATGGACTTACGCAGTAGGCCAAATATCAGAGCAAGCTGAAGATTTAATGAATATAACCAAAGAATCACTTTATTTAGGTATAGAACAAGCCATTGTAGGAAATAGAATAGGAGATATATCTCATGCTATACAATCTCATGTAGAGGCACAGGGCTACTCTGTAGTAAAAGACTTTGTTGGCCATGGAATTGGTAAGGATATGCACGAAGACCCTCAGGTACCCCACTACGGGCCTCCAGGAAGGGGTGCCAGACTAACCGAAGGAATGGTACTAACAATAGAGCCTATGATAAACACAGGAACCTACCATATGAGAATGGATAGCAATAAATGGACATCTAGAACTAGAGATGGTGGATTGTCGGCTCAATATGAACATACTATAGCAATAACAAAGGATGGACCAATAATTATAACAGAACAAGAAGAATAGATAACAGGTAAAAGGCAACAAGTAACAGATAAAAAATAAAATCCTTTGGACTTAATTGTGAACTGTGAATTGTGCATTGAGAATTGTATAAAAATATAAAGGTGGTGGAGTTGTGATAAAGAAATATAATAAGATAGAAGAAATATTTAATGGTATTTCTCATGGCCTTGGAGTGGTATTTGGTATTTTTGCATTGACCATATTATTAGTAGTATCTATAAGAAAAGGAGATGTTTCTTCTATAGTTGCATTTAGTATTTATGGAGCATGTATAATACTCATGTTTTTATCATCTACTCTATACCATAGTATACCTATGGAAAAGGCAAAAAAAGTACTAAGAGTATTTGACCATTCATCAATATTCCTTTTTATTGCTGGAACCTATACTCCTATAGTTATTCTAACCCTAACTGGTGCTTTAAGAATAGGTGTATTAATAGGCATATGGGCTATAGCCCTATCAGGTGTAGGATTTAAAATATTCACATATGGTAAATTTGATAAATACAAAGCAATATCCCTAATACTTTATATTGGAATGGGATGGATAGCTATTCTTCCAATAAAATCTATAATAAATGCTACAAGTATTAACTTTTTCTTTTGGATATTAGGTGGTGGATTGTTATATACACTTGGAACAATTTTTTATGGATTTAGAAAGATTCCATTTAATCATGGGATTTGGCATATATTTGTGCTAGCTGCAAGTATTGTACATTTTGTAGGAATCTACTTATATCTAGCATAATTCACTGTAGGAGGAATGTTATTTTGCACTTGATTAGAATAAAGGAGAATATAAAATATGATAAAAAATTATGAATCAGTAGACACAGCCAAATGGGATGGAAGAGTTGATAGTGAACATGACTTTGATAGTTTTAGGTGGCATCAATGGGTAGAAATGCTTGATTTAAATAATGATAATATAGAGCCATATAAAGGTAAACTTGGATTTGCATTTTTAGGATTTAAATCTGATGTAGGTGTAAGATTAAATAAAGGAAGACCTGGAGCTGCTAAAGGTCCAGACAGTATTAGAAGTGAGCTTAAAAATCTTCCATGTCAATTTTCTAAAGATATAGCCCTTTTTGATGCAGGTGATATTTCTGCTGTTGACAATAATTTAGAAGAAGCTCAAGAAGCACTTTCAATTGCAGTTGAAAGAATTTTAGACTTAAATTTGTTTCCCATATTACTTGGTGGAGGACATGAAATAGTATTTGGACATTATAAGGGAATATTTAACTATTTAAAGGCTAAAAATGAAGAAAAAAATATTGGCATAATAAATTTTGATGCCCACTTTGATTTAAGACCCTACCCTAAGGGTGGGACTTCCGGCACTATGTTTAAGCAAATCTCAGATTTAACAGAAGATAAAGATATTAATTATTCCTATTTCTGTATTGGTATTCAAAAGTATGGCAATACAGTTAGCCTTTTTAATACTGCTCATGAATTGGGAGTAGAGTATTTATTAGCTAAAGATATGATAAGCATGGATTATTATGCTATGTTAGAAAAGCTAGATGACTTTATAAGACAACAAGACCATATTTATATTACAGTAGATACAGATGTATTTTCTTCTGCTTTTGCACCTGGAGTCAGCGCACCACAACCTTTAGGACTTGATCCTGAAAAGGTATTGATTTTTCTAAAGTATATACTTAGGTCTAATAAGACCATAAGTTTTGATATAGCTGAAGTATCTCCACGGTTTGATCAAGATGATACAACAGCAAATCTTGCATCAATTATTATATTTACAGTTATTTATACTCTTTCAAAAATTATGTAATATATTAATAATACTCAACAATAAAACCCATATACAGTTTTCAAATTGTATATGGGTTTTATTGTTGAGTACTGGCTATAACTATAAAACAGACTAAATATACTTGGTTCGTTATAATACTGTAAGAAAGTATTAATATATAGCCTTTTCAAATATCTTATAATTAGTATAAGATGATAAATAGGAGGTTATATTTTGAAAAGGTATATTAAGCTTTTAAAAAGACTTATAATATTAGTAGTGATTTTAGGAATATTTAAATTTGGTTTTAATAATGTTAATCTAGTAAATAGCCCAAATGATATAATGGTTTTAGTAAATTATAAAAATCACCTAGCTAAAGATTACGTACCCTATGATTTAGTAGTACCTAATATAGAGTTCACATTTAATGAAGAGAGCCAAAAAAGACAAATGCGTAAACCAGCTGCACAAGCCATAGAAAGGATGTTCGATGAAGCAAGAAATCAAGGGATCTACTTATATGGTGTGTCTGGCTATAGATCAGCAGAAAGACAAAAACAAATTTATGATAATGAGGTTCATGCTTTAGGAGAATTAAAAGCTAAACAATATGTGGCATTACCTGGTGAAAGTGAACATCAAACTGGGTTAGCTATGGATATAGGAAAGATAGATGGGAAATTTGGTGATTCAAAGGAAGGGAAATGGGTTAGCCAAAATGCACATAAGTATGGATTTATATTAAGGTATCCAGCTGGAAAAGAAAATATTACCAAGATAAATTACGAACCGTGGCACTTTAGATATGTAGGTATAAAACCTGCTACGGAGATATATAATAAGGGCTTAACATTAGAGGAATATTCTAAAGAATCCCCTATATACAATGATATACTAAGTATAATTGCTAAAATTCCAAGAAAGCTATTAGGAAATATTATCAATATATTGAATATGATGAAAGCCACTGGTATAATCACTATCAACACATTTAATTAAAGAAAGGTATTGATAAAATGTCAAAAGAGAGAATTTTAGTTGTAGAAGATGAAAAGGAAATAGCAGATCTTATTGAAATCTATTTAACAAATGATGGTTATCAAGTATTAAAAGCTTATAATGGAAAAGAAGCTTTAGATATATTAAGTAAAGAGCAAGTGCATTTAGTAGTGTTAGATATAATGATGCCAGAAATGGATGGTTTAGAAGTATGCAGAAAAATTAGAGAACATAATAATATGCCAATTCTTATGTTAAGTGCAAAGTCAGAAGATATGGATAAAATATTAGGACTTAGTACAGGTGCAGATGATTATATTACTAAACCTTTTAATCCGCTTGAGCTAATAGCAAGAGTAAAATCCCAATTAAGAAGATACCTATATTTAAATCCTGAAAAATATATTAAAAATGAAAATAAATCTATTATATATATTAAAGGATTAAAAATAGATGAAAAAAGTCACAAGGTTGAATTATATAATGAAGAAATAAATCTAACTCCTACTGAGTTTGATATACTTTTATTGTTAGCTAAAAATATGGATAATGTACTTAGTGCTGAACAAATATTTAAAGGTGTATGGAAAGAGTTGTATTTCGAAGGAAATAATACAGTTGTGGTTCATATTCGTAGATTGAGAGAAAAAATCGAAGAAAATCCAAGAGAACCAAAAATCATAAAAACTGTTTGGGGAGTGGGGTATAAAATTGAAAAATAGTAAATCTAAAAGTATTAGATGGAGAATTTTATTACTTTTTTTATTGAGTATAATTACATCTGTAATCACTGTAGGAATATTACTTTTAGTTGCATTTCAGTTATCTACTGATAAAAATATCCGGAATATTTTTAAATTTTTTGATTCCGCTATAGGAGTTATTCCAATTAGTATTATTATAGGTTTAGTTTTATTTATTATATTTTTCTTTATATTCACAAAAAAAAGCATTTATTACTTAGAAGAGATTAACTTGGGTTTAAAACTTATTGCTGGAGGCAATCTAAATAATAAAATCCCCATTAGAACAGAAGATGAATTGGGACAATTAGCAAGTAATATTAATTCAATGTCACAACATTTAAAAAAATCTATTGAAGAGGAACGAAATGCAGATAAAACAAAAAATGAACTGATAACAAATGTGTCTCATGATTTAAGAACTCCTTTGACTTCAATTATTGGCTATTTAGGATTAATATCAAATGATGAATATAAGGATGAAATATCTTTAAGGTATTATATTGATATTGCTTATAACAAATCCTTAGAACTACAATCCTTAATTGATGAATTATTTGAATTCACTAAAATTAGTTATGGTGGTATTAAGTTAAACAAAGAGAAAATAGATATAGGACAATTAATAGAACAATTAGTAGAAGAGTTTATCCCAACACTTAATAATGCAGGAGTGGAATGCAGAATAACTTCTGCTAATGAAAAATCAATTATTATGGGGGATGGTAATTTACTTGTAAGAGTATTTGAGAATTTACTTTCTAATGCGATTAGGTACGGTAGAGATGGAAAGTACATAGATATAGAAATATTAGGAGATAAAGATAATATTACAATAAATATGATAAATTATGGGGACGATATCCCAAAACTAGACCTACCTCATATATTTGAAAGGTTTTATAAGGTAGATAAATCTCGTGCCAAAACTGATTACGGAACTGGACTTGGTTTAGCTATTGCTAAAAGTATTATAGAACTTCATGAAGGTGATATAGCTGTATATAGTCAAAATAGAAAAACTGAATTCAAGGTGAGACTAGACAAATAAAGAACTAGGGAGATAATTATGACTAAAAAAGAAGTTAATATAAAGATTCAACCACCAAAGATTCCAAATGCTTTAGAAGATTTAGATATTTCAAATAGAGAAATTGAATATGAAGACTTTTTTACTAATGTTGTTTTAAAGGATTATTATATTGAAGAACAAAAAGCAGAAAAAGTAATATTCGAAAAAGCCATATTTCAGAATATTACTTTTTTTAATAATAGTTTTGAAGATGTAGAACTTACAGATGTTAGATTTATAAATTGTGATCTATCTAATACTGATTTTCATAAAGCAATTATACATAGAACGAAATTTGAAAATTGTAAAATGATGGGCATTAAACTTATGGATTCAACCTTAAGAAATGTTTCATTCCATAGTTGCAATTTAGATTATGGTAATTTTAGGCAAAGTAACTTAAAAAATGTAGTTTTCCAAACTTGCTCTATGGAGGACTCTGATTTTCAAGATTCAGATTTCGAGAACGTTAGATTTGAAGAATGTATTATGAAACATATTTTATTAGTTGGTACTGAATTACAGGGAATTGACTTAAGTAGCTCTGATATAGAGGGAATTGTAGTTAGACTAGAGAATTTAAAAGGGGTAATAGTTCATAGTGACCAGTTAGTTTATTTTGCGGGTTTTTTAGGGATAAAAATAAAGAAATAGTAATAGCTTGAAAAAATGCTGATTTTAAGATAGAATTGCCTAATGATAGTAAATACTTCAATGGGTTTAGGAGAATAATATGAATAGAAATACTAATTTAACAGAAGGTAAAATATTTTCAACATTGACTAAATTGGCACTTCCAATTATGGGAACCTCTTTTATACAAATGGCCTATAGTCTTACGGATGTAATGTGGCTAGGAAGACTGAGTACTAATGCTGTTGCTGCAGCTGCAATAGTAGGCTTTTTTACTTGGTTTGGGGCTTCATTGGTTATGATATCTCAAATAGGAGTAGGGGTTGGTGTTGCACAATCTTACGGCAGAGAAGATATTGTAAGTGCTAAAAAATTTATCTCAAATGGATTCCAATTAAATGGAACAATAGCCATATTATACGCCCTGTTTTTATACTTCTTTAGAAACTATATTATTGGATTTTTTCATATTGATGATCCAGAGGTAATAAGAATGGCAATTGAATACTTGATAATTATAGCAATGGGGATAGTATTTCACTTTCTAAATCCATTGTTTTCAGCTACTTTAAATAGCTCTGGCAATAGTCTTACGCCTTTTAAGGTTAATACAATAGGATTAGTAACGAATATGATATTAGACCCAATTTTAATTTTTGGTCTGGGACCAATCCCTGGCTTTGGAATTAAAGGTGCAGCTATTGCTACTATTACATCACAAATTTTAGTTTCCAGTATGTTTTTTATACTTGGAAAAAGAAACAATACATTATACTCTCATATAAAAATATGGTCTATACCAAATTTAGAATACATAAAGAGAATTATAATAATTGGGTTTCCTCCTTCCGTACAAATGGGGATACATGCCCTTATAAGTATGATGCTAGCTAGGATTGTATCTAGTTTTGGGCCCGTTGCAATAGCGGCACAGGGTATTGGTTCTCAGATAGAATCTCTATCTTGGATGACTTCAGAAGGATTCTCTACAGCTATTTCAGCCTTTGTAGGGCAGAACTATGGGGCTAAGAAGTTCGATAGAATTGTAGAGGGCTATAAAAAAGGTATGGAATTAGTAGGAGGTATTGGAATTTTTGTATCTATACTCTTAATATTTGCTGCAAGACCAATATTTACTCTATTTACACCAAATGACCCTTTAGCAATACAAGAAGGGATTATATATTTAAGAATACTAGGTCTCTCTCAGTTTTTTATGAGTATTGAAATAGGTACAGCAGGAGCTTTTAATGGGCTAGGAAAAACTTTACCGCCAACAATTGTAGGAATAATATTTAATGCACTCAGAATACCTATAGCTATATTTCTATCTGGTTATACAGTATTAGGCTTAGCTGGAGTATGGTGGAGTATTAGTCTTACTAGTATTGCTAAAGGAATTATATTAGTAATATGGTTTAAATATGTTTTAAAAAATAAGTTACAAGAGGAAAATTTTGACAGAATAATTCCTTTATAATTATTCTGAGAATAGAAAATAGCTAACAATAGACTTATATTGATGATATAATAAATTAGCAATGGCTTACAATTTGAAGCAAAGGAGGTAGAAAATGACTAGTAATTTTGAACTTGTCTTAAGGTTGGTTTTAGCTGCTATAATAGGTAGTTTTATTGGAATAGAAAGAGAAGTAAGCAATAGACCAGCAGGCCTAAGAACACATATATTAGTTACTGTTGGCAGTGCATTAATAACCTTGGTTTCAAAAGATGGCTTTGGAGGCCTGGGAGATCCTGCTAGAGTTGCTGCCCAAATTGTAACAGGAATAGGTTTCTTAGGTGCGGGTACTATAATAAAAACGGGAAGTAGTATAAAAGGCTTAACAACTGCTGCTAGTCTTTGGATTTCTGCAGGAATAGGAATTGCTATTGGGTCTGGATATTATCTTGGCGCATTGGTAACTGCAGGAATTGTATTGTTAACACTAGTAAATGTGGGTAGTTTTGAAAAGCGTTTGATTAGGAGAACATATAGTACCATAGAGATTTATACTAAAGGTAGAACTGGATTATTAGGTGAAATAGGCACGGTTTTAGGGGAGCATAAGGTATATATTAAGGATATTAGAATGGTGTCAGTGGATGAGTATGAAGATATGGAGAATTTAACATTTGAAATCACAGTTAAATTTACAGATTCAATTAATCTAGATAATCTATTTAATAGTCTTTATCGTATCAAAAATGTAAGTAATATAAACTTTAATGGCAGAGAAGTGTTAAATAGAAATTACACTGGGTAATTATATGGTATTATAGTATTCTATAAATTATTAAGGAGCTTAGAAATGAGAAAGAATAAAAAAATCATATTACTTACTATGCTAATTGTTGCCATACTAAGTATAGTAGGATGTAAAGCAGAAGAAAAACAAGGAGGAGTAGAATTGAATTCAGAACAATTACAAATGCCTAAATCAGGTGAAGAAGTAGCAATTATTAAGACAAACCTTGGGGATATAAAACTTAGATTATTTCCAGAGGTAGCGCCAAAAGCAGTAGAAAACTTTAAGACCCATGCAAAAAATGGTTACTATGATGGGGTTACTTTCCACAGAGTAATGGAAGATTTTATGATTCAAGGTGGAGATCCACAAGGCACAGGTAGAGGTGGAGAAAGTATTTGGGGGACATCCTTTGAAGATGAGTTCCATGAGGACTATAAGAATTTATATGGAACATTATCAATGGCAAATGCAGGTCCTGGAACTAATGGAAGTCAATTTTTTATAGTTCAGAAATCAGATGGCACAGATTGGTTGGATTTCAAACACACTGTATTTGGTCAAGTCTATGAAGGAATGGATGTAGTTGATAAAATTGCTAAAGTAAAAACTGGACCAGGAGACAAACCTGTTGAGCCAGTGGTTATGGAAACAATTGAAATATTAGAATATAAATAATAAATGAGTCTCCTGATAATTCAGGGGACTCTGTTTTTTATATAAGAGTAAAATCATGATTTATGTGGATTATGGATATAAATAATTTATTATAGGGTATGTATTTAATATGTAGATATTGAAAGGAGACCCTGAAATGGATAAAAAACACAACCATGAAGAGCATGAACAGGCTAAAAACCATG
>CAYZDC010000020.1:0-4745 GCA_964477045.1 uncultured Tissierellaceae bacterium
AACAGAAGCAGGATTTGGAGCAGACTTAGGAGCAGAGAAATTCTTTGATATTAAGTGTAGAATAGCTAATTTAAAACCAGATGCAGCTGTTGTAGTAGCAACTGTAAAAGCTTTAAAGCATCACGGTGGAGTTAAGAAAGATAAACTGGGTGAAGAGGATTTATTGGCATTAGCTGAAGGATTTGAAAACTTAGAAAAACATTTAGAAAATGTAAATAAATTTGGTATTCCAGCAATAGTTGCAATTAATAAATTCCCAACGGATACAGATGCTGAACTTGATTATATCGTTAAAAGATGTAAAGAATTAGGATCAGAAGCTGTTCTTACAGAAGTTTGGGGTAAAGGTGGAGAAGGTGGAGTAGACTTAGCTAAAAGAGTAATAGATATTGTTGAACACAAAGAATCTAACTTTAAAGTTCTTTACGATACAGATTCATCTATAAAAGACAAAATCGGAACCATAGCTAGAGAAATCTATGGAGCAGATGGAGTAGACTTTACAAAATCATGTGAAAAGCAAATAGCTACAATTGAAAAATTAGGATTTGACAAATTGCCAATATGTATGGCAAAAACTCAATATTCATTCTCTGATGATGCTACATTATTAGGTAGACCTAAAGGCTTTACCATTACAGTAAGAGATATTAAAGTTTCCAGAGGTGCAGGATTCTTAGTAGCTTTAACTGGAGAAATAATGACAATGCCAGGACTTCCAAGAGTTCCTGCAGCAAATAATATGGATATATTACCATCAGGAGAAATTGTAGGATTATTCTAAAAAATTAGACTGGGTCTAGCCCAGTCTTTTTAATACACCTCCACTTCTCTACTCTAATTGACAAGTGGAATAAATAAAGGAGGATATTTATGGCATATGTCTCAAGAATGAAAAGCGATCAAGCAGATAGTTTTTTTGAAGCCGTACTTAGCTTAGAAACAATGGATGAAGCATACAGATTCTTTGAGGATGTTTGTACCATTAAAGAAATACAATCCATAGCTCAAAGATTGGAAGTAGCAAAACTACTAAAATCAGGTAAAACTTACAATGAAATTGAAGAGGCAACAGGAGCCAGTACTGCTACAATTAGTCGTGTAAATAGATCTTTAAATTATGGAGCAGATGGATATAATATTGTTTTTAAGAAGACAGGATTTATAGAAGAGTAAAAGGATTTCCTTTGGGAAATCCTTTTCTTCTATTAATTAATTAAATTTCAGGAAAGAAGGTATGGAGATGATTATTAATAAAGTCATAGAGGCAGCAAGCACCTACTTAGATGATAGAACTGTAAAAGACCTAGTAATAGGACTGTCCTTAATTGGGGTTGAACTAGATAATGGACATATAGGTCTAGCCTATATGTCTAGGGAAAACCTGCCTCCAGGATGTTCAGTGTTCCATTTTGCACAGGAAATCATAGGAAAAAATGCTAAGGAAGTGGCCCTCTTAACCATAAATGGAACAGATGATGCTCAAAGAGGGGTAGGTATGGCTGTATTATCTGCAGCATCCCGGGGGCAAAACTTAGTAGATGTAGAAAACCCTTCTACATCCTTTGGTATAGAAGTACTGACCACAGATACAGTTGCTATGATAGGACATATAGCACCTATTGCTAATATGTTAAGAGAAAAAGCAGAAAGATTAATTATCTTTGACAGTGGAATATCTCAAAAAGGACAAGTAGTGAAAGATGTTTATGACATGAAAGATCAAGCAGAGCTTTTAGAGAAATGTGATGTAGCCTTTATAACAGGAACAAGTATAACAAATGGTACTATAGATGGATTATTAGAAATGTGTTCTAATGCTAGAGACATAGTAATTGTAGGAGCCTCTACACCAATGTTTCCTGAAGCTTTCAAGGATACAAATGTTACGATTCTAGCAGGTTCCTGGTGGGACAATCAATGGAAAAAAGAATTATTTAAAACAATTTCACTTGCTGGTGGAATCAAACATGTTAGAAAATCTATGATTAAGAAAGCAGTTAAAGTTTAAAAATAAATTTACAATAAAAAAGGCCATATTGGCCTTTTTCTTATTATTCAGGTATAAATTTCTCAAATATAAACAAGTCGAATTTCTGCTTACCATCTATTATTTGTTGATTTGAAGTTAAGGTATAAGCCACGGTTGGTACTTTATATAGGGACTTAACCAATGAAAAAGATAGCATATCTTTCCACTTATAGTTAAAGGCAATAAAATCAGGCTTTCCTAAAAAGTTTAATAGGAGATTTTGTAAAGCAAAATCAAGAAGCTTTGATTTAGACCCATCTTTATTTCTGATAAACTTTGTTGAAAGCTGGCCCCTCACAACTTCGGGATGATTGCTTTTATACCAACGAAGAGCAAGAGGATTAAAGCTTTCTATACAATAGACCCCATTGTAATCCCTTAGAATTTTATCACCTATTTCACATACTAAAGAATTATTGCCTGGTAATTTATATTCTATAATCAGTGGAACACTTCCATTGACTAAATCTAATACTTCTTGAAAATGTGGAATTTTTTCTTCAGAATCATGTAAAGTCAACATACGTAATTCATCAAAAGTAAGGTCCCTTACCTTTTTATCCACCCCACAAAGTCTATTAAGTGTAAAATCATGAAAAACCACAGGTATATTATCCTTTGATAATTGCACATCCAGTTCTATTCCGTAACCCTTATCTACAGCCAATTGAAATGCTGCCAAGCTGTTTTCTGGAGCTATGGACTTTTCCTTGTGCAGTCCTCTATGGGCATAGTGCCAATCCATAAAGGGCTGCATACTTGGTTTGTTCATGATCCTAGGCATAATAGCTAGAAGATAAAGAATAATAATTACTACTATAAAAACAAGAATTTTCATTTTACCATCCCTTTATTTAATCATCTATATCAAAATGTTCTAATGAACTTTTCTTTTTAATAGGTTTTGAATCGCCGTGGCGGACAAACATCATTGTAGTAAGACTTAATAATGAAAACACTACACTATAAGGGAAAAGAGTTCTATAATTAATATCTAAAAGAAAACCAGATGCTATAGGTGTGAAAACTTGAGCTGCCATAGATGCTGTATAATAAAAACCAGTATACCTTCCTACATCTGAACTACGACTCATTTCAACTACCATTGGGTATGAGTTCACACTTATGGAAGCCCATCCTATACCGGTAAATGCAAATATAACATTTATCCAAGGTGAATACTCTTTAAATAAGAAACCAAAAAAATAAGAAATACTCATCATGGTAATACCAATAATAATAGTCTTTTTTCTACCGATTTTACTGGAAATAATACCTATTGGAATATATGAAAGAATAGCTGCTCCTGTGGCAACCATTAGAGCATTGGCAAAACCCCCACCTTGCATACCCCAAACCTTTGTTGCATATCTTGAAAAGGCAGTTGTTATTGCATTATATGCAGTAAACCATAAAAATACTGAAGTAAGTAAAAAATACAAACTCCTCTTAACTTCTGGTGACATAGGTTCACTTTCTCGCTTTATTTCTTCAGGTGAATCCTGGAAGTGTCCATCCTTGTCTTCTTCTACTTCCTTTAAAAGTTTGTTTTCTTTTATAGTAAAGAAAAGTACAGTAACTGCTACTATCATAAGGGCAGAAACAGCTAAGAAAACATTCATATAACTTGGATTTTCTACTTTTGGTATAAGAATACTAATCATAAGCAGTGTAAAGATTGCACCTACTGCACCCATTAAATTTATAATTGCATTTGCTTTACTTCTAAGAGGCTTAGGAGTAAGATCTGGCATTAAAGCCACTGCTGGAGACCTATAGGTACTCATAGCAATCAATACAATACCTAGAGATACAAAAAATAAGACAAAATTATTTCTTTGTGCTGAAATAGGAATTAAAATCATAAAAACAACTGCTACAAAAGTACCACCAAGAATAAATGGAGTTCTTTTACCAATTCTTGTAGAGACTCTGTCAGACAATGCTCCAAATAATGGTAGCATGAAAAGAGCCAACACATTATCAATTGCCATTATACTACCTGTAACTGTTTCCTTTAAACCAAAAGTATTTTGTAAAATCAAAGGAATGATACTATCATACATTTGCCAAAATGAAGCAATGGACATAAATGCCAGCCCAATTAAAATAGTTCGTTTTGTATTAAGCTTCACATAAAAACCTCCCTGTCATTAATTTAACTATAGTATATCATCCTAAAATTTTATAAACAATGTATAATAAAATTTTGACTAATTTATGCTATAATGGAGATAATCTTAAATATAATATTATAAAAAGGGGTGCTTAATATGAAAAAACAGATTAGTCTAATTTCTATAATTTTATCCATACTTATTTTAACTACAGGTGGAACCTTTGCTGTTAATATGGAGAAAAATATGAATATTTCTCCTGCAATGGCCAAGGCATATTCAACCTATATCCAAGATATGGAGATATGGTTTGGATTTGTTCAAGAAGACAAGGATTCCTTTTATGGCTTTGAAGACACTATAGATGATTATATAGGACTTTTATATGCAGAATTAATAGATTTTGACAATGATGGATCTCCAGAACTATTGTGTGTCTTTAATCAAGCTGGTGATTATAATAATGTAAATGTAAGAGTCTTAGGCTTTGATGGAGAAGAGCTAGTAACAATCCATGACAATATTGAACTAGCAGAACAAGACAGCATAGAATTATCAGATCCGGATTTTGAAATAAGACTACCTTTTATTGATAT
>CAYZDC010000020.1:4755-8532 GCA_964477045.1 uncultured Tissierellaceae bacterium
AAATCGCAATGAGAGATCTGGAAATCAGAGGTGCCGGAAGCATACTGGGCGGACAGCAGCACGGGCAAATGGAAGCGGTAGGCTACAACATGTATATAGCCATGCTAAACGACGCTATAAGCGAACAACAGGGAAAGCCGGTTGTTGAAAAAAGAGAATGTCTTATAGATATTGATATAAGCGCAAATATGGGAGAAGTTGGGACTACCACAGTAGAAGGTAAACCATATCTATACTATATAAATAGTGATGGAACTGGTATGCAGTATTTTGTTTATAAAGATTTTTATACATTAGAAAAGGGTCAATGGGTAAGAGCTGAAAGCTTTGAATATATTGAGACTCATGATTTTGATGACAGTGATAATGAAATAGTAGAAGTGGTATATTCAAGACATGAGAAACCTATAAGCAAATTAGAATATGACCAAGACCTATCTAAGTTTGAAAAAAACAAAAAAGTAATCTTAACTGATTTTGCAGAAATTGGGAGACCAATAAAGTTTAATGGCTTTGAATTTCAAAGTGCTTTAAATAAATTAGCTGTTGCTACAAATAAACCTGTAACTGCAACACCTACCTATTCAAAGGTAAAAGTAAATAATAAGGAAGTGTCCTTTGAAGCCTACAATATAAATGATAATAACTTTTTCAAACTAAGAGACTTAGCTAAAGTTTTAAATGGTAGTGAAAAGCAATTTGGGGTAAAATGGGATTCTAATACTAAAACCATAGCCCTTACATCTGGACAAGCTTATACATCAGTTGGTGGAGAAATGGCTAAGGGTGATGGAAAAGCTAAAAATGCTATAATCAATAAATCCAAAATATATATAGACAATGTAGAACATGATTTATTTGCCTATACTATAAATGATAATAATTACTTTAAACTACGAGATATTGGAGAAGTATTTAATATTGGAGTAGATTTCGACCAAAAAACCAATACAGTATTAATAAATACAAGTAAAGGATATGTTAAACCATAGAAAAAGAAAAAACATCATGTTAAGAAGACAAAAGGAGGAATATAATTGAGAAAATTCAAGAAAATAATACCCTTATTATTAGCAGTTATTATTGTAAGTAGTTGTGTATTACCTATAGAATCTGATGCAGCTAGACCAATTAAACTGTTTGTAAATGGAAAGGATATAACTGAATTAGCAGAACCAAAAATAGTAGATGATAGGACTTTAGTTCCAATACGTTTTGTATCAGAAGAATTAGGAGCAAAGGTAACCTGGGATGGTATCAATAGAACTGTTAAAGTAGAAAAAGATGGGTCTTCATTTTTATTAAGAATAGATAGTCAACTAGTAGAATATAACAATGGGGCTTCCTATGAAATAACTGATGTTCCAGCCAAGATATTTAATGACCGCACTTTTGTACCCCTAAGACTAGTAAGTAATGCCCTTAATATAAGCATAGAATGGGATAATACTAATAGATATGTATTAGTGGATTCTAATAAGGCTAATGATGGGGATCCGGGATTTAAAGTAAATATTACTTCCCAAAGTCCTAATGATACCATAACTGGAAAAACAAGACTTCAAATGACTTCATCACCAACATTTGCAAAGTTGGAAGGTAGTGTTAAGTATTTGTTATTGGATCCAAATACTGCTAAAGGTTTTGTAATAGGTAGAGGTCAAGAAGTATTAGGAAGCTATGAATATATACCAGGCTTTAGAGACAATGGAAATAGAGTCTTAGTAGGAGCTATTTATGATAAGGCAGGAAACTTTGTAGCTGGAGATGCTATTCCTATAAAAGTAAATATAATCCCTAATGTTAGTTTAAATGGGGTAGTGGACGGGCAAGTAATAACTGGTGCAACTTCAATTGGTGCTAATGTTAACTTTGTTGCATCCTATGTAAAATATCAGTTAACTAACCTTAATGGAAAGGTTACCTTATCAGAAGTACAAGACCCTCTGGTTAAATATAATTGGAGTCCAGAATTTGAAGATAATGGAAGTTTTTCTCTCAGAGCCATTGCATATGACGAAACAGGCAAAGAGTATTCAAGTGCACCTGTAAATGTACAAATAGCTGTAGAACAAAAGCTGTCTTTAGCAGGTGTTAAAGCTGGTGCAAGAGTAGATAAAGCAGTAAACTTATTAGCTTCAAGAAACTTTGCAGTAAGTGAAACTGAATTTTTAATGAGAGATATAAATACTGGTCTAGTAACAATTCTTAAAAACATTCCATATGGAAGCTATAAATGGATTCCAAAACCTGAAGAGTCTGGATTAAAGGAATTATGGGTTAGAGTTGTAGATACTAGAGGAGTAAGCCTTGAAAGTGATCCAATTCCAGTTACAGTAGATGGGTCAGCAAAACTTTTCCTTGAAGGAATAGGACCAAAACAAGTAATAACTGGAGCCACTAAAATAAAGGCAACAAGCAATGTAGCAGTTGATAATGTGAACTATATTTTAACAAATAATAAGTCAGGTGCTAGAAGAGTACTGGCCAGTGGACAAAGTCCAGCTGTGGAATATACCTATACTCCAATTAGTGGAGATAAGGGAGATGTGACTATTCATGCAGAAGCAAATTATGGAGGAATAAAAGTAGTAAGTGATAAAATATCTTTTAAAGTATACCTGGGAACTATATATGGACCTAAAGCCGTAATTGCTAAGGATAAATTTATTCCAATGGCGTCAGAATTAGCCAAAGTATCCCAAGCTAAAACAGGTATGTCTGCAGCACTTCAAACAGCTCAAGCTATATTAGAAACAGGTTTTGGCCAATTAGTTCCAGTAGACAAATATACAGGATTGTTTTCAAATAACTTGTTTGGAATAAAGGGTACTGGTCCTGCAGGATCTGTAACGTCTAATACTTGGGAAGTATACAACGGAGTAACCTATAGAGTAGATGCAGGGTTTAGAGCTTACAAAGATGTAGCCACCAGCTGGGCAGATCACAAAGAGTTTTTAAAGAAAGAAAGATATGACAATTTAAGAGCTGTAATGCATGATCCTATTCAAGGGGCTTGGGCATTAAAAACAGCAGGATATGCAACAGATCCCCAATATCCTATTAAATTAATGAAACTAATAAAAGACTACAATTTATTAGAATTGGACAAAGTAAAATTCTAATATAAAGGAGTTTACTGAAAAGTAAGCTCCTTTTTCAATGGATAATTTAATTTAATTATTATATAATGTTTTTAATTAGAGAACTGTTAAGGAGGTAGGGGCTTTGAATATTGTTATGAAAAAAATAGAATACGGAACAGAAGAATATGAAAAATCAATAGTCATTAGAAATCATGCATTTAGAATACCTTGGGGCCTAGACATTAGAGATGAAGACCTAACTGGTGATGCAGATATGGATATGTATGGGGGATATTTGGATGGAGAAATGATAGCTACAGTGTTTTTAACAGAAGATGATCCCAAAACAGCCAGAGTAAAAAGTGTGGCCATATTAGAAGAACATAGGGTAAAGGGGCTAGGTACATACCTGATGAACTTTGTAGAAGATATTGCAAGAGAAAGAGGATATACAAAAGTCCACCTAATGGGAAGAGTTTCTGTAGAAGGCTTTTATCACAAGCTAGGTTACAAAACCTTAAGTGAACCCTTTGATTACCATACAATACCTCATATAAATATGGAAAAACAGCTATAGAGAGAATAATAATTAGGTTGTATTATAGTAGTTAAAACTATATAATTAGAATAGAAAAATAAATTCTAAAGGAGGTTTTAGAATGAGCAATGATGAGTTTCAAAAAGTAGTATT
>CAYZDC010000020.1:8632-20172 GCA_964477045.1 uncultured Tissierellaceae bacterium
AAGGTCAAAGAGGATTAGAAGAAGGTTTTAAATCATTGGAGCGTAGACAAGAATCTTTAGAAGAAGGACAGCAATCATTATTGAAAAGTTTAAATGCTGTTGTTGAACAAACGGCTAACTTAACCGAATTTAAAGAAGAAGTAACCGGAGATTTAAAATCCATAAAAGAAAACATCAATAAAATAATAATTGTAACTGCAGGTAATTGGAGCGACCTAGCAAAAATTAAATCTATAATATAAAATTTTAGGACCCAAATATGGGTTCTTTTTCATTGGAAATCTTTACTCTAATACTATATAATAAGGAGAGAAGATTACTTAGGATTAAAACACTGGGGACTGTCCCCAGTGTTTTTAGAATACTTAGGATGGTGAAATATGGATTATTTAGAAGGATTGAATGATAGACAAAAAGAAGCGGTTCTTCATACTAAAGGGCCATTACTTATTATGGCTGGAGCAGGTTCAGGGAAGACTCGTGTTGTAACTCATAAAATTGCATATTTAATTAAGGAAAAGGGTGTTTTTCCTGGAAATATATTAGCTATTACTTTTACAAATAAAGCAGCTGGAGAAATGAAAAGTAGAGTTGCTAAATTATTAGATGCAGATGTAGATAGTATGTGGATGGGCACTTTCCATGCCATATGTGTGAGAATATTAAGACGGGATATTCATAAACTAGGTTATGATAGAAGTTTTAGCATATACGATAGAGATGACCAAATAACACTTTTAAGAGAGTGCTTCAAAGAATTAAATGTAGACAAGGAATTATATAAAGAAAGAGCAGTTTTAGCACAAATTAGTAAGCTTAAAGACGAACAAATAGATCCAGATAAATATATAAATGAAAATTATGGAGACTATTATGCTAGGACAGTAGGAGAAATATATGCCCTATACCAAAAGCGTTTAAAGAAATATAATGCACTAGACTTTGATGATTTAATTATAAAAGCAGTAGAACTTTTACTGGCGGAAAAAGATATAAGAGAGTATTACCAAAATAGATTCCAATATGTATTCGTAGATGAATACCAAGACACAAATAAGATACAATACAATTTAACAAAGATATTATCTGCTAAACACCAGAATCTATGCGTGGTAGGAGATTCGGATCAAAGCATTTACTCATTTAGAGGAGCAGATGTTTCTAATATATTAGACTTTGAAAAAGAGTTTAAGGGAGCTAAAGTTGTGCTGCTTGAACAAAACTATAGGTCTACTCAAAACATATTAACTGTAGCTAATAAAGTAATAAAAAACAATTATTCTAGACATGATAAAAATCTTTGGACTGATAATGTGGAAGGAGACCCAATTAGATATGAGCAATTGGATTATTCTGATGAAGAGGCTAGATTTGTAGCAGATGAAATACGACAATTTATAAATTATAAAGGATATAAAGCTTCAGAAATAGCTATATTATATAGAACTAATGCTCAATCTAGAAGTTTTGAGGAAAGTTTTATGAGAGCAGGTATTCCATATAAAATAGTAGGGGGCTTAAGATTCTACGATAGAAAAGAAGTAAAGGATGTAATTGCTTATTTAAAAGCTATCCAAAATCCTACTGATAATATTTCTATTAAAAGAATCATCAACACTCCAAAAAGAGGAATAGGGCTGGCCAGTATCGATAAAGTAGAGCAATATGCTATGCAAAATGAAGATTCACTATATGGAGCATTGTTAGATATAGAGAATATAGAAGGTTTATCTACAAGAGCTAAGAATAGTATAAAGCCTTTTGTAGATCTTATGAATACATCTATGGCTAAAAAGGAAATAATGGGTATTAAAGACTTTATAGAAGACTTAATTTATGCATCTGGCTATATACCAGACCTAGAAAAAGAAGATTCCATAGAAGCTACTACTAGAATTGAGAATATAAAAGAGTTTCTTTCTGTTGCACTGACCTTTGAAGAAGAGAATCCTGGAGCAGATATGGAAGAATTTTTAGCATCAGTTTCACTGCTTTCAGATGTGGACAAAACTGTGGATGGGGATAATATGATAACTTTAATGACAGTCCATAGTGCAAAGGGCTTGGAATATCCTATAGTATTTTTAGTAGGAATGGAGCAAGGATTGTTCCCAATTTCAAGATCTATGGAAAGTGATGATGAGTTAGAAGAAGAAAGACGTCTTTGCTATGTAGCTGTTACTAGAGCTGAAAAGCATTTAATTATTACAAATGCGAAAAGACGAACTATTTATGGTAGAACGGATTATGCTTTTCCTTCAAAATTTATAAGCGAAATGGGAGACGCCATAGAACAAAAATTAGAAAGACAAGTAAGAACAGAAGTAAGACAAAAACCAGAAGAAGAATCATTTAAAATCTGGGATTATACAGTTCCAAAAGCTACCAAACCATTACCTGAAATTAGAGATAATTCAAATTTGGATATAAAACTTGGCGATAAAGTAAGGCATAAAAAGTGGGGTCAAGGTATGGTTGTGCAAGTAAAAGAAATAGAAGGAGATAAGGAACTGAGTATTTCCTTTGATGGACAAGGCATAAAAAGGCTACTTCAATCAATAGCACCTATTGAGATTATTTAAGGAGGAAAGTGTATGGATGCAGAAAAAAGAATAGAAGAATTAATCAATTTAATAAATGATTTAAATTATAGCTACTATACCTTGGATAATCCAAAATTAAGTGATGCGGAATATGATAAATTATATGATGAGTTAGTTCTTCTTGAAGGAGAAACGGGAATAATTAAGCAATATTCACCTACACAGCGTGTAGGCGGGCATGTATTAGATAAATTTGAAAAGCATACACACTTAGGTAGTCTTTGGAGCTTAGCTAAAAGTCAAAATTATGAAGAACTATTAGCTTGGGAAAGCAGAGCTCGAAAATCCATAGCTGATTATAATGAAGAAAATCAGGAACAACTGCCAGAACCCCTATTTATTATGGAATACAAATTTGATGGACTTACCATTAACTTAACCTATAGAGGTGGAGAATTAGTACAGGCTGCAACTAGAGGAAATGGAACTATTGGAGAAGTAATATTAGAACAAGTGAGGACTATAAAATCCATTCCACTTAGAATTGACTATAAAGGATTAATAGAAATTCAAGGGGAAGGCCTAATGCCACATTCTGCACTGGAAAAGTATAATGAAACCGCAGCAGAACCTCTAAAAAATCCTAGAAATGCAGCAGCAGGAGCATTGAGAAATTTAGACCCTCGTGTCACATCAGAAAGAAACTTAACTGCTTTCTTTTATAATATAGGATATATTGAAGATAAGAGTTTCCAAACCCATAGACAAGTGTTAGACTTTTTAAGAGCCAATAAATTGCCAGTATTTCCCTATGAAAAACAATTCCACTCTATAGATAGCTTAATCATAGAAATTGAAAGAGTTAAGGAAGAAAGAAAAACATTGGATATATTAACAGATGGCTTGGTTATTAAAATAGATGATATAAGAACCAGGGAAGTCCTTGGTTATACAAATAGATTTCCTAGATGGGCAATAGCCTTTAAATTTGAAGCAGAAGAAACCAGTACCAGGTTAATCTCAGTACAGTGGAATGTAGGTCGTTCAGCAAAGGTAACACCAACAGCCATATTAGAGCCAGTAGATATTGGGGGGGTAACAGTACAAAGAGCTACATTGAACAACTATGATGATATTGAGAGAAAAGGAGTTAGGTTAAATTCTAGAGTTTTAATAAGAAGATCCAATGATGTAATACCAGAGATACTGGGCACATTAGAAACAGATGAAGAAACTTATTTAATAGAAAAGCCAAGTCATTGTCCAGCTTGTCATAGTGAATTAGTTCAAAATGGAGTTCATATATTCTGCCCAAATAGCCTATCCTGCAAGCCTCAGTTAGTATCAAGATTGGTACACTTTGCCAGTCGAGACGCTATGAATATAGAAGGCTTTAGTGAAAAAACAGCTGAACAATTACTAGAAGAATTAAATCTAACAGACCTGCCAGAATTATATGAAGTAACCTATGATGACTTAATAAAACTTGAAGGATTCAAAGAAAAAAAGACTAATAACCTGCTAGAAGCTATTGAAGCAAGCAAGGATGTAAGCCTAGCTTCATTTATATATGCATTGGGTATCAATAATGTGGGAATAAAGACAGCTACAGACTTAGCTAATCATTATAAATCCTTAGACAATATTCGTAATGCTAATTATGATGAATTAATTACAGTAGGAGAAGTAGGACCTATAATAGCAGCCAGTATAATAGAATTTTTCCAAGATGAAACTATTATAGCTGCAGTGGATAAATTGTTAATGGAAGGAGTAAAACCTACATTTGAACAATTAGAAATTCAAGAATCAATCTTTACAGATAAAACAGTGGTTATAACAGGAACGGTAGAAGGTTTAAGTAGAAATGAAATAAAAGGAATAGTAGAAAAAATGGGTGGCAAAGTCAGCTCAGCAGTAAGCAAGAAAACAGACTTTGTAATAGTAGGCGAAAATCCAGGCTCAAAACATGATAAAGCAGTGGAGTTGGGTGTTAGGATAATTGGGGAAGAGGAATTGAAACAGGTAATAGGGAACAGGTAACAGGGGGAAAATGCACAATTTACAATGCACAATGCACAATTGGAAAGACGACTGCGATAGTCGTAGGTGCAAAAAGAACCGTCCCCGGCGCACCATTGTCAATCATCAATTGTCCATTGAATAAAAGGGAGTGTGAAATAATGATTACTAGAGCAGAAATGAATAATTTGGCTGATATGGCTAAATTTAGTTTAGATGAAGAAATTGGAGAGTTACAAATGGAAATATCTGAAGTGTTAGAATTTGTATCTAAAATAAAAAATGTAGATACAGAGGCAGTAGAGGCTACTGAGCAATTGGAAACTGGGAATCATCCCCTACGTGAAGATATAGTTGGGGAAAGCTTGAGTCATGAAGATGTAGTGAGAAATACAAAAGAAGACCAATATGGATATTTTAAAATACTTAATATCATGGATTAGGAGGTGAGATAAATGGAAATTATTAACTTAAGTGCCTGGGAGATGAAGGAAAAACTCCACAATAAGGAAATTTCTTCAAAAGATATTGTAGAAGCACATTTTGATAGAATAGATCAAGTTGAAGATACTATTAATGCATTTATAAGTCTTGATTATGAAGGAGCTTTAAAAGCATCCCACACAATAGATAAGAAGTTGCAAAATGGAGAAGAATTAGGAATGTTAGCTGGATTGCCTATAGGCTTAAAGGATAATATCGTTACTAAGAATATTAGAACTACTTGTGGATCTAAAATGTTAAAACACTTTATCTCGCCTTATGATGCTCATGTAGTCCAAATGATAAAAAATAATGATGGAATAATAGTTGGTAAAACCAATATGGATGAATTTGCTATGGGCGGTACTACTGAAACTTCTTATTTTGGACCTACAAAGAATCCTGTAAACTTAGACCTAACAGCTGGAGGCTCATCCGGTGGTTCAGCAGCAGCTGTGGCTACAAATGAAGTGGCTATAAGCTTGGGTACAGATACAGGCGGATCTACAAGACAACCAGCAGCTTTTTCTAACATTGTAGGAATAAAGCCAAGTTATGGATTGGTTTCCAGATATGGTGTAGTTCCAATGGCTAATACTTTAGATGTTGTAGGAGTTTTTGGACGAGATGTAAAAGATGCTCTATTAATGTTAAATGGTGTATCAGGATATGATGAAAAGGATTTTACATCTATAAAAAATAGTCCAATTATATTAAATTCAGATAACAATCTTAAAGGGATGAAGGTAGGAATTTTAAAGGAATTTGGAGAAGTTGTAATAGATGAAATTATAGAAGAAAAATTCAATAAAGCTAAGAAAACATTTGAAGATGCTGGAGCTATTGTAGAAGAAATTTCAGTTCCTTCAATTGCATATGCAAAGGAAATATATTATATTTTATCTAATGCAGAACTATCTTCTAATATGGCAAGATTTGATGGTATAAGATATGGATTTAGGGCAGAAGATTATGAAACTTTAGATGAACTTTATATAAATACTAGAACCATAGGCTTTGGAGAAGAAGTTAAAAAAAGAATTTTATTGGGAACCTACTTCTTAAGTGGAGATAAAAGAGAAGAATATTATGTAAAATCAATGAAATTAAGAACCCTACTTATCCAAGATTTTAAAAATGTATTTCAAAATTTTGACATAATAATATCTCCTACAACGACAACAATGCCATTTGAATTAGATAAGGCAATTGATAAAGAAACTAGATTAAATTCAGATATGTTTACAATACCAGTAAACTTAGCAGGACTTTGTGCCATTTCTCTTCCCTGTGATAATAATAGGGAAGTACCTGTAGGTTTGCAAATTATGGGAGATAGATTTATGGAAAGTAAAATTATCCAAGCAGCATTAGGCTTTGAAAGGCTGGTGAAATAAATGACTTATAAAACCATAATAGGATTAGAAATTCATGCTGAATTAATGACCAAGACTAAAATATTCTGTAGCTGCATTAATGCTTTTGGTGGAGATGTGAATACCCATGTATGTCCAGTATGCTTGGGACTACCTGGAGCTATGCCTTTACTAAATAGGTCAGTTGTAGAATATGGAATAAAAGCTGGAATTGCTTTTAATAGTCATATAGCTTCAAAGGTTAAATTGGACAAAAAGAATTATTTTTATTCTGACCTGACAAAAGGCTATCAAATATCCCAAGATGAAATACCCCTATGTGATGGTGGATATATTGAAATTGAAGGAGAAGATGGACCTAAGCGGGTACATTTAAATAGGATTCACATAGAAGAAGACACAGGTAAATCTGTTCATGCTGATTCTGGTGGTACACTACTTGACTATAACAGAGCAGGAGTGCCATTAATTGAAATAGTAAGCAATCCTGAAATGAATTCAGCAGAAGAAGCTAGACTTTTCTTAGACAAATTAAGAGCTACCCTAAAATATATAGAAGTGTCAGACTGTAAAATGGAAGAAGGATCCCTAAGGTGTGATGTTAATATAAATGTGGTAAATGAAGAAACAGGTAAAAAAACCAATATTACAGAAGTTAAAAACATCAATAGTTTTAGAGGAGTAGTTAGATCTATTGAGGCAGAAGAAGCTAGACATATAGAACTTTTAAAAAGTGGGGAAAATGGAGCTACAGAAACAAGAAGATGGGATGAAATAAAAAATGAAGCTGTATTAATGAGAGTAAAAGGTGGAGCAGAAAATTATAGATTTTCTTTAGAAGGAGATATTCCTCCAACCGAGATTTCTCCTCAATGGATAAAAGAAATAAGAAACTCAATGCCGGAACTACCTGGACAAAAAAAGGCCAGATTTATAAAAGAATATGAAATATCAGAATATGATGCGGAAGTACTAACAGGAACTAGAGAATTGGCTGCATTTTATGAAGAAACTGTAAAACACAATGGAGATGCAAAATTAGTTAGTAATTGGATAATGGGAGATGTATTAAGAAGGTTAAATGATGAAGAATTAGAAATACATGAACTTAAGTTTAGTGCAAAATCCTTATCAGACCTATTATCTTTAGTAAAAGATGGGAAAATCAACAATAATACTGGGAAAAAGGTATTACGCGAAATGTTCCAATCAGGAAAAGAACCAGGAACCATAGTAAAAGAACAGGGTTTAATACAAGTAAGTGATGAAGGTGAGCTAATAGCTTGGGTAGACAAGGTATTAGATGACAATCCACAATCCATAGAAGACTTTAAAAATGGTAAAGATAGAGCCATAGGATTTTTAGTAGGTCAAATAATGAAAGCTTCAAAAGGAAAAGCAAACCCACAATTAGTAAACAAAATGCTAAGTGAAAAGTTAAAAGAAAGATAATAGAGGCACTTCTTAACACTGGGGACAGTCCCCAGTGTTTTTAAACACGCTAGTTGTCAGAATGTTTTGATTTGACAAAATACTCCCCCTAAACTATAATAAAAGTGAGTAATTCAATAAAAATATAGGGGGAGGGATTTAAGTGGAAAACAAGAGATCTTGGAAAAATCTTGGTTTATCAGTAAAGGTACTTATTGCTTTAGCAGTAGGAATAATCGTAGGAATTATAGTTTATACATTACCAGGTGGAACTTTTAAAGACACCATTTTAATCAACGGATTATTTCAATTTGTTGGGCAGGTTTTCTTAAGGGCAATTATGATGTTAGTAGTACCTTTAGTATTTGTTTCCTTAGTAACAGGAGCAGCTAGTATGGGAGATGTAAAAAAACTAGGTAGGGTAGGGGTTAAGACCATCTTATTTTATCTGGGAACTACAGCAATAGCTATAATTATTGCGCTAGTATTAGGCTCTGTATTTAAACCAGGTATTGGTTTAGATATGGGTGCAATAGAAGTTGTGGAAGTAACCGTAGGAAGTAAAGTACCACTAGTTCAAATTCTATATGAAATGGTTCCAAGAAATCCTATTCAAGCAATGGCAGAAGGTAATATGCTTCAAATTATTGTATTCGCACTATTATCAGGTATAGGATTATCCATGTTAGGAGAAAAAGGAAAATATTTATTGAATTTCTTTGAAAACTTAAATGAATTGATTATGAAATTAGTATCTATAGTAATGTTATTTGCTCCTATAGGTGTATTTGGACTTATAGCAAAGACCTTTTCTACAGTTGGGTATGCAGGATTAATTCCTTTAGCTAAGTATATTCTAGTAGTGTACCTAGGCCTTGCCATACATGCTTTCTTTGTATATGGTAGCTTATTTAAAGGCTTTACAGGCTTATCTCTTAAGACGTTTTATAGGAAATACTTCCCAGCTATGAGTGTGGCTTTTTCCACAGCAAGTAGTGGAGCTACATTACCAGTTTCATTAGACATAGCTGAAAATAGATTGGGTATTACAAAGGATATTGCAGCTTTTACAATACCATTAGGAGCTACAATAAATATGGATGGTACAGCAATAATGCAAGGGGTTGCAACATTATTCGTAGCCCAAGTTTATGGTATAGAAATGACTATAGGAATGATGCTTACAGTGGTTTTAACAGCAACATTAGCATCTATAGGAACTGCAGGAGTTCCTGGTGCCGGAGCTATAATGCTTACCTTAGTATTACAATCCGTAGGCTTACCATTAGAGGGAATTGGACTTATAATGGGTGTTGACAGACTTGTAGATATGGCAAGAACAGCTATAAATGTCACAGGTGATGCTGTTTGTACTACAATCATAGCAAAACAAGAAGGAGAATTAAACGAAGAAATATTTAATTCATTTGAAGTAAAAGAAACTGAACTTGAAGTATAAAATAGAATAATAGTAGGGAAGCCAAAATTAGAAAATTCTAATTTTGGCTTTCTTTTTTTCTATATTACATTCTGGTTACAAACCATTCAATTTATTGACATAGCATTTCTAAAAGTGATATAACTAAGGGGACAGATACTACTTAAAGGACAACAATTATAGGAGGAGTTACAATGAGGAAAATAAGACTATTGTTATCCTTGTTCATATTACTAGTATTTATTAGCCCTAACAGTTTTGCTGATAATAATAAAACAATATATGTTAGTATGAATGGTAACAATGTACAAGTAAGAGAAGTTCCAATAATATTAAATGGACAATCTGTAGTGCTAGAAGATCCATCCTTTATACTTATTGATAGAACTTTGGTTCCTCTAAGATTTGTAGCCGAAAGTTTTGGCGCAGAGGTGGATTGGGTTCAAAAAACAAAAACAGCCATAGTAACTCATAATAATAAGAAGATAAATCTTACAATAGATAGTCCAGACGTAACTATTGATCAAGACAAGTACCTATTAGACAAGAACTCAATACCTAAATTGGTTACATTTGCTAATAAGAATGATGCAAAAACTATGGTTCCTATAGCATTTATTTCCACAATATTAGGCTTTGAAGTGGGCTATGATGAAGTAACAAGGCAGCCCTTTATTAATGCTGCACCTGCCACAGAAGAGGAAACAGAAGATGAAGTAGTAGAACTAGCACCAGAAACTGATTTAGATAAAGACAAAGACGAAGATGAAGAAGAAAAAAACGAAGAAAATAAAGAAGAAGAAAAAAAAGAACCACTAATAAGTAAAGAAGAAATGAAAAATTTAAATGTAGTAAGTGATATTTATTTAGATTATATTGATGGTAAAGATGTGATTGTAGTAGAAGGAACTAAAGATGCTAAATACAATGTAACTAGAATATCTAATCCAGAAAGAGTTGTCATAGATATACTGGACTCGGCTTTTCAAGACGGGGTTTATTTTGAATACAAGTATGATATAGCTTTTGTAAAAGGAATTAGAGCTTCACAATTTTCTGGAGACAAAAATTATCCTGCTAATCAAAGAATAGTAAGAGTTGTACTAGATGCTAAAGATGGGGAAATGGATCCTAATGTAAATGTAGTAGTAGAAGATGGAAAATTATTAATCTTCCCTAAAAAAAGCATTTGGGAAAATATAAATTATGATAGCATAAGCAATATAATAAGTATATTAACTACAGAGCCAACTATTTATAATATTAGCTATGATACTATAACCAAGTCAGTAGAAATAGTTATTCCATCAGGATTCGATGGACTAGATGAGGATAAGGTTAAGGTATTAGAAGGACTAGTAGATCAAATAGAAATTACAAAAAATCCAGTGGAAACGCGGATAAAAATACAGTTTACAAGAAGTATAGAATTCCAATTGTTGTCAGATACAATAGATAATGAAATCCTCTTTTCCTTTAAACGGGTTAACAACACAAAACCGTCAGACTTGGTAATAGTAATAGATCCAGGTCATGGTGGCAAGGACAATGGGGCCTCCTCTAAAAGTGGAGTTAGGGAAAAAGATTTGAACCTTATAATGGGATTAAAATTAGAAACAGCCTTAAAACAATTAGGATATAATATTGTAATGACTAGAACCACAGATGTATATTATGGACTTTATGAAAGACCTGCATTTGCTAATAGTATTAATGCAGATATGTTTATAAGTATGCATGCTAATTCAACAACTAACCCAGATGTAAGTGGTATAGAAGTATTATACTGTCCAGCTACACCGGATAATATAAAATCTGTGGATCAATATCCATTAGCTAAGTTGGTAATGGAAGAAGTATTAAAGGCAACAGGTGGAAAAGAAAGAAGAATCCACAAAAGGCCAGACTTAGTAGTTCTTAATAGGACGAATATGCCAGCTATATTAGTAGAAACTGGATTTATGTCCAATGTAGATGAATTAAGACTAATTATGGATGAAACCTACCAAAATAATTTTATAAAAGGCATAGTAAATGGAGTAGATAGATATTTTGATTTGTATTAATATGGGGAGGGTGAACCTCCTCTTTGTTAATGAAAGGGAGAATGGTATAAATGGGTTTAATAGCAGGATATTTAATAATTTTCATCTCTAGAGTAGTAGATGTTTCCATGTCAACCATGAGAACATTAATGGTAATGCAAGGTAGAAAAGTTCAAGCAGCAATGATAGGATTCTTTGAAAT
>CAYZDC010000021.1:0-19945 GCA_964477045.1 uncultured Tissierellaceae bacterium
GATGAACATACTAATATTAGAAGAATGTTAAAAGTCGTAAGAAATGTTTGCTATAAAGTTATGACAAATGATGAATACGATTTAGATGACTTTCCTAAAATTATTGATTTTATAAAAGTTTATGCAGACAAACATCACCATGGCAAAGAAGAAGACGTTTTATTTGAAACTATGAATAAATCTTTAGAAAACATAGCTAAGTCAGGGGCTATTACAGGAATGTATATAGAGCATGATTTAGGTAGACTTTATATGGCAAACCTAGAACTAGCCTTAGATAAGTATAGAGCTGGTGATGATTATGCTAGATTGGATATAATAGGGAATGCCATTGGATATACAGATTTATTAGACAGACATATTGAAAAAGAGAACACTGCTTTATATAAATTAGCAGAAAGAATGCTAGATGAGACTAATAGAGCTTTTATTGATGAAGAATGTAATAAAGTAGAAGAAAAGGCAACAGCAGAAGGCCTGCAAGACAAGTACCTAGGATTAGTCACAGAACTAGAAAAAAAGTATAACTAAATTAAGCCCTTATAGGGCTTTTTTTTTATGGACTAAAAAAGCTATTTGATGATAGTATAGTATATAGTAGTTATTTATTTTAAAAAGAAGTTTGTAAACTTTGCGGGCGACTAAAGGTGCGCCCCTACAAAACATTTTTTGTTTCATCAGCTATATCCCTTGAAAATACTATATTATAAGACTAGCTTTGCTGAATTTTTTTATTCTATTTCTTCTAAGGCTTCCCTTTTTAATACTTCAATTCCCCTATGTCCTATAAGTTTTATAATTCCTAATTCTTGAAATGCTGATAATCTCCTACTTAAAGTTTCTTGACTCATTCCCAATTGGGATGCCCAGTCACCTTTACTCATACTCAACTTAAATGATCTGTCTTCTTCAGATAGAGCTAGTAAGTTTTGGGCAAGCCTTCTTTCTACAGAGTGAAGACTAATATGTTCTATGGTATTTTCAGCTTTCTCAAGTCTGCTACTTAGCTCTTCCATTATTTTAAATGTAATACTTGGATATCTTTCCATAAGTTCTTTGAGCTTTTGGCCTGAGATCATACACATAGTGACTTTTTCTATAGCTTCTCCATTATCTGTCATTGGTTCTTTGCTAAATAGGGTTAATTCCCCCATAAATTCTCCAGGTCCTAATATTCTAATAACCTGTTCTTTCCCTGATTCAGTTAATCTAGTTATTTTAACTTTGCCTTTATGAATTACATATAGATTATCACTACTATCACCAGCCATATAAATCATTTCCCCTTTTTCAAAGGTCTTGTCTGTAGTAATAGAGGCGATTTCTAGCATTTCCTCCTGGGTTAGGTTGCTAAAAATAGGTACTATTTCTATACAATTTTTGTCATCATTTATAAAACAACTACACTGCATATTCATTCCCCCCTTATATAAGTTTGATAGCTATTTATATATACCCAAGTTCATATGAAATATTTACTAAATATATTTATTATATTATACTAGAATTCTTTACAATATTATTACATTTTCCAGAAAATGTATAAATGCTATATAATTGTGGTATATTATACTTAAGGAAGGTGACATTATGAAAATTAATCATAGATTTATAAGTTTATTAATAGTAGTCCTATTAGCAATTAGTTTGTTATCTGCATGTACACCTACAGTAGATAAGCCTGTAGATAATCAAGTTTTATTACAAAATGCTGGATTTATGGTAGAGAAAACTACTGTAGATGAGAAAAACTTTGTTGAAATTGGTAATAATGGTAGTAGCATAAAATTAGAAGTAATAGACAAGGATCTTTTTGATAGCGTAGAAGGCGATGAGTTTTATATTTATACCTATGATGGAGATAATATATTAAAATCTATTAGCAAAAACGAAACCATTAAGGGGCCTGTTCTTAGTTCTATGGAACAGGGAATAGAACCAAATCCTAATGAAATTACGGATGAAATACCACCAGTGGATAAAGTTCCTGTAGAAGATCTTACTATATTAGACCAATATGAATTTGATTTTAAAGGCAATGGGGATATGGGAAGTATTGTGACCTACACCAATGCAGAAAGAAATGAAAATGGAGATATGATGTGGGATGATGGACAAAGATGGTTAATTGTAGTTCATAGTGAAGACAAGGATTATGTAATATTTGATGATTATGTACAATTAGGCCGAATAAACTCTTATATTTACTCAATAAATGGTGATTTTTATATTGCTACTTTATCTTCAGGTACTGCCAACTTAACATTAAAATTATATATTTATAATCCTGATAAAGATATGTTTATGGAAACAATACCATTCAATACAGATGGAAATGTAAATATGCATCATACAACAGTTGGATTCTTTTAGAAACAAAAAGGAACGGTGCTAGCACCGCTCCTTTTTTATTTAAATTTCTATTTTTTGTTTTTCAAATATTACTTTACCATTTTTAATAACAGTATCTGTGTGATTTATACCAAAATGATATATTATATATGGTAAATTTGGAGCATCAAATATTACTATATCAGCTTTTTTACCTTTTTGAAGACTTCCAACCTTATGTTCAATTCCTAAAGCTGCGGCTCCATTTATAGTTACTCCTGTAATTACTTCTTCTGGAGTCATTTTCATTTTAAGTGAAGATAGAGTCATTATAAATTGAATATTTTCAGTTGGACAAGATCCTGGGTTATAGTCTGTAGAAAGTGCTACAGCAACTCCCATGTCAATCATCTTTCTAGCATTTGCAAATTCAGCATCAAGATTAAATGCGGTCCCTGGTAGTAGAGTAGCTATAGTAGTTGAATTAGCTAAGGCTTCTAGTCCTTTGTCACTTGCTGCAAGTAAGTGGTCTGCAGATACGCAGCCTATTTCAGCTGCTAGCTCTGCTCCTCCAAGTGTGACAATTTCGTCTGCATGGATTTTAAGTTTCATTCCATGTTCTCTTGCTGCTAAAAGTATTCTTCTACTTTGATCTACACTAAATACTCCTTCTTCACAGAATACATCACAAAATTCTGCAAGACCTTTTTCTTCAACTACTGGAAGCATTTCTTCAATAATTATTTTTACAAATTTTTCTGAATCATCTTCATATTTTTTTGGTATAGAATGAGCGCCCATAAAAGTTGATATCACATCTACTGGATGATCTTCATTTAATTTATGTGCTACTTCTAATTGTCTTAATTCAGTATCAAAATCTTCTATTCCATATCCAGATTTTCCTTCTACTGTTGTAATACCATAACTCATCATTATATTTAAACTTTTCTTGGCTTGGTCATATAGCTCATCAAAGCTTGCTTCTTGAGTAGCTTTCATTGTGCTGTGGATTCCTCCACCAGCTGCCAAAATGTCTAAATATGGAACTCCATGTAGCTTCATATCAAGCTCATTTTCTCTAGACCCACCATGAACCAAATGTGTGTGTGAGTCTATTAATCCTGGAGTTATTGTTTTTCCACTTCCATCTATAATAATAGTATTTTCATCTGTTTCAATACTTTCTGGAAGTTCGCCGCTGCCTACATAGATGATTTCATCATCTTTTACAGCTAGCACTCCACTTTCTATTAAACCAATATCTCCTAATTCTTCTCCTCTTCTAGGTCTATCCTCTCCCTGAAGAGTTATTAAATTGTCTATATTCTTTATAACTAATGTTGCTTTCATAATATCATCCTTTTTTATCTTATTATAAGATAGTACCGATTTTTTCTTCAGCTGCTTTTATAAGACTTTCGCTTCTCATAATTTCATCTACTTTATTTATGTCTACATTCATTATTCTGTCTTCTTTTAACATTGGTATTTCTTTTCTAATTATATCGTATACTGGTTTTGTAGCTTTTCCTAAACCCTTGTCTCCTCTTAAATCAATGGCCTGGCAAGCAGCAAGAATTTCCATAGCTATTACTCTTCTTGAATTCAGTAATATTTCTCTTGCATGTCTAGCCGCTATTGTTCCCATGGATACATGGTCTTCTTGATTAGCTGATGATGGAATTGAGTCTACACTTGCTGGATGAGCTAGTGTCTTATTTTCTGAAACAAGTGCTGCTGCTGCATATTGCACTATCATAAATCCTGAATTTATTCCACCTTCTTCAACTAAGAAAGCTGGGAGTCCTTCGCTTAATGCTGGGTTAACTAATCTTTCTAATCTTCTTTCTGAAATATTAGCAAGTTCTGCAATTCCTAATTTCATAAAGTCAAAAGCAATTGACATTGGTTGTCCGTGGAAGTTACCACCGGAGATTACTTCTTCTTCTTCAACAAATATAAGAGGGTTATCAGTAGCTGCATTCATTTCAATTTCTACTTTTTCTCTTACATATTCAAGACAATCTTTACTTGCTCCATGAACTTGAGGTGTACATCTTAAGGAATAAGCATCTTGTACTCTTATTTCTCCTTGTCTTGTTGTATTTTTGCTTCCTTCTAATATTGTTAATAGGTTTTTAGCAGTATTAATTTGTCCTTTTTGCTTTCTTACTGCATGAACTTTATGGTCATAAGCATCTACGATTCCATTTAAAGCTTCATTTGTAAGACCTGCTGACAAGTCTGCCATTTTGCTTAAATTAAGTGCATCATATATAACTAATGCGCCTACTGATGTCATGACTTGAGTTCCATTTATTAAAGCAAGTCCTTCTTTAGAAGTAAGTTCTATAGTTGGTATTCCTGCTTTAGCCATAGCATCCTTACCAGTCATTCTTTCACCTTTATAAATTGCTTCTCCTTCACCAAACATGACAAGTACCATATGTGCTAAAGGAGCTAAGTCTCCAGATGAACCTAAGGAACCTTGTTGCGGTATTATTGGTGTTACTCCTTTGTTTAGCATATCTACTAGGGTTTGTACTGTTGAGATTCTAATTCCTGAATAACCCTTTGCAAGAGCATTCACTCTAAGCAGCATAACTCCACGAGATTCTTCAACATTAAATATTTCTCCAACTCCACAAGCATGACTCATAATTAAATTCTTTTGAAGTCTTTTAGTGTCTTCTTTAGATATATTTACATCACTAAATTTTCCAAATCCTGTAGTTATTCCGTATACTACTTTTTCTTCATCTACATATTTTTCTACTAAGTCTCTAGATCTTTGCATATTATCCTTTACATCTTGAGGTAAGTCTATTTTTGCTCCATGTCTTGCTACTGCTATAAAGTCTTCTAAAGTTAAACTGTCCCCATTTAAAATTATTGTTGACATATTAATCCCTCCATTTTTTACTGTTACTTATTATGCGTAGAGAAACCTAAGTTTCTCTACGCTATTCTGAAAATTAAAGTACCATTGCTGCTATTGTGCCCATAATTAATAATGGAATGTTAAAATGCATAAATGTAGGTACAACTGAATCCCAAATATGGTCATGTTGTCCATCTACGTTTAATCCTGCTGTAGGTCCAAGCGTACTATCTGAAGCTGGTGAACCAGCATCTCCTAATGCACCTGCAGTACCAACTAATGCAATAATAGCTGGTGTACTAAATCCTAATTCTAATGCAAGCGGTACAAATATTGCTGCTAATATTGGAATTGTACCAAAAGAAGTACCTATTCCCATTGTAATTACAAGGCCTATTAGAAGCATTACCATGGCAGCTATTAATTTGCTACCACCCATAATAGAAACACTTGCTGCAACTAAAGATTCTACTCCACCAGTTGCTCTTATAACTGCGCCAAATCCAGATGCAACTAGCATTACAAATGCTATAAAGCCCATGATACCAATACCACCACTTATTACATCATCCATGTCTTTGAAACTAAATGCACCAAAAGCTAACATTATAATTAGACCAACTACGGCTCCAAGTGGAAGTGAACCTATAGCAATTTGAATTACAAAAGCTGCTAAAGCTCCAACTAAAGCTCCCCAATGTTGTTTTGTCATTTTTGTAGTTACTGTATACTCTGTATCAGCTCCCATTACTTCTTTGTCTTCGTAATCTCTAGGTTTTCTATAAGAAATAAATACTGCAACTAATAAACCTATGATCATTCCTGACCCTGGAAGAAGCATAGACTTCCATACTTCTGTATTAACTGCTGCTAGTCCATTGTCTATTAAAGCATCAGCAATAATAGTATGGAATATCAAACCAAATCCTACTGGAAGCATTACATATGGTGCTTTAAGTCCAAAAGTTAAGGCTGTTGCTACTGCTCTTCTATCAATCTTAAGCTTATTCATAACACCAATTAGTGGTGGAATAAGTATTGGAATAAAAGCTATATGAACTGGTATTAAGTTTTGTGATAAAGAAGCTATACCTGCTATTAATAGTACAAACATAACCTTTTTATCTTTTATAATACTACCTATCTTTAAAGCTAATAATTCTGCTGCTCCTGTTTTACCTATTGCATAAGCTAAAGCACCAAGTAAAATATAAGACAATGCAGTTTCTGCGTTACCACCCATACCTCCTATTAAAGTAGACATGGTTTCATTGATACCCATTCCTGAAATTACTCCACCTGTAAGGGCAGCTATGATAATTGCTATAAGAACATTTACTTTTACTAAACAAAGACCTACCATTACGATTACAGATATTAATACTGGATTAGTTAACATTTAAACACCCCTTTTTTATTATTATTGCATTTTGATAAAAATTATGCCTAAAACTCTAATTATTTATCACTTCCTTTCTCAATTTGAAAAGGTTTTCTCGCTTCACCTCCTATTATTATGAAGTTATGAGTATTTATACCTATCATGTTAAGCTGCTAATTAACTAAAGTGTTTAAAAAGGCCCACAGAATTATTTTCTGTGAGCTCTTATTTTATGTTTGATTTTATTTTTTTGAGAATTGTAATTAGTATACATAATTTCTCCTTAGTCTTGATTTTACTATTATCTAAATACTAACATACTTCTTTTATTATTACAATCAATAATATTAATAATTAATGAAAAATTACATATAATTTGTTATAATTAAGTTATTAATTAATAAGGGGTGATTGTGTGAAGTTTCACTTTGTTAAAGTTAATCCAGTAGAAAATATGACCATCTTTGTTTTGGACCAAGTTCCAAGAGAAAATCAAATAGATATATCCAATAAACTTATGGATTATTCCAGTTTACATGCAGAACAGGTAGGATTTATAGAGGCTTCTAAAAATGATGATTTTTTAATTAGACTTCAAATGATGGGTGGAGAGTTTTGCGGCAATGCCACTAGATCTCTGGCTGCCTTTATGGTTCATAGTCAATACCCACAAGTATCTAAAGTTGGAGATAAATATATGGTGGCTTTAGAAGTGTCTGGCATGGATGAGATTATAAATTGTGAAGTGGAAAATTTAGAAAAAGATAATTTATATTTATCAAAGATAAAAATGCCTCTGCCTATATCTGTTAAAGAAATGGATATTCATTTTGAGAATACTCCTATCCATATTATAAGGGTAGATTTACCTGGCATAACACATTTTATTGTAGATAAGGATAAAGTTTCAGACAAAAATGAATTTTATAGAATTATTAAAAAGAAATTATCTAATGAAAAATATGATGCTTTCGGCATAATGTACTATGATTTTAATAAAAACTTTATGGAACCTTTAGTATATGTAAAAGCAACAGATAGTCTTTTTTGGGAACGTAGCTGTGCATCTGGAACCTGTGCTTTAGGATGTGCTCTATCTTATACAGGCAAAAGATCTATAGATAAAGATGTCTTTCAACCGGGTGGCCACCTTAAGGTAAGTGTAGCATATGAAAATGAAAAAATCACCAGTTTATATTTAAATGGAGAAGTTGAAATTGTATCTGAAGGAATTGTATATGTATAGTGGTAATCTAAAAGGTACCTCCATTTGGTACCTTTGATTATTTATATTATCTTCTAATTATTATTTTATTGTTATTCTTTACACAATTAGTTTTTAATGCTAAAATACAATAGTGAATATACCAGTATATTTAAAAATAAGGTGAATAAATAAATAAATCTTTAGTTAGGAGGTATAATATGTTTGGTGGAAAAATTGGATTTTGGGAAGTAGTCTTATTACTTGTAGTAGCACTTGTAGTAGTAGGTCCTAAAAAATTACCTGAAGTAGGCCGTTCCATAGGTAAAGCTATAAATGAATTTAAAAAAGGCTCAAAAGAGATGACTGATGAGTTTAAAAATAGTTTAGACGATGATGATGAGAAAGATGCTTAAAAAAAATAAAAAGGGGGAAGATTCAAATAAGAGTCAAACCCTTATTGAACATTTAGATGAACTAAGAAAAAGAATTATCTATAGCCTCTTATGGCTAGTGGCCTTTACTATTATTGCATATAATTTTTCATCTGTAGTGGTAAGAGATATGGTAAATAAAGCACCAGATATGAACTTTGTGTTTATAGCCCCTGCAGAATTATTTATGGCCTATATTAAAATAGCACTTATTTCTGCCTTAGCTCTCTCCCTGCCATTCATACTTTATAATGTATGGATGTTTTTAAGTCCTGGACTTGAAAAAAACGAAAAAAGAGTAATCTTAGTATCTCTGTTTTCAGGGGGAATATTATTTATATTAGGAGCTTTATTTGGGTATATGGTCACACTTCCCCTGTCTTTAAAATTCTTTGGGGAATTTTCCATAGAAGAAGTTCAAGCTATGATCTCTTTTAATAACTATCTAAGCTTTGCTAGCAGCTTGGTATTAGCATTTGGCATTGTATTTGAGCTTCCTATATTGATGGTACTCTTAGTGCAATTTAATATTGTAAAAACTAGTTTTTTAAAGAAAAATAGAAAAGTTATGGTATTAGTTATTTTTACATTTGCAGCAATACTAACTCCACCCGATGTAGTATCTCAAACATTGCTTGCTATTCCAATGTTGTTATTATATGAAGTTGGTATATATTTCTCTAGTGTGGCTGAAAAACGAAAACTAAAAAATACGAAAGATTAAGGCTTCTTGAATAAAACCAAGAAGCTTTTTTTATATACTGGTAAAATATATGATATAATTACTCTATAATTTAGGAGGTGATAAAGACATGGACTATTTAATAGTTATGATTATAGGTTATTTATTTGGTTGCTTGCAATGGTCTTATATATTATCTATGATTATTAAGAAACAAGATATTCGCTCATTAGGTGCTGGCAATGCAGGTGCTTCCAATATGGTTGTATCATTTGGTTGGAAAATAGGTGTTTTAGTGGCCCTTTTAGATATATTTAAAGCAATTATATCAATTTTTATTATTAAGTATTTAATCCATATTTCCCTACTAGACAATAATATTTCCTATCTATTTTTAAATGGATTCTTTGTTATACTAGGCCATAACTATCCTTTTTTTATGAATTTTAAAGGTGGAAAAGGTACAGCTTCTACTTTTGGTATGCTCCTAGCTATAGACTATAGACTAGGTATAATAGGGTTTTTCCTTATATTAATAGTAACTTTTGTAACAGATTATATAGCATTAGGTGCATTGTCTTTAGTCATATTTTTGATTTTATCTACTATGTATTTAAAGCTAGGTAATCCCAGTGTATTTATAGCATGCTTAATTACAATATTGGCTATTTATAACCATATACCTAATATAAAAAATATTCTGGCTAAAAGAGAAGATGGTCTAAGAAGACAGTTTAAGAAAAAATCTAGTATTTAATATGGAGATGATTTTATGGATACAGTATTATTAGGGGTAAATGGAACTTTAATGAGGGGTTTAAAATTAAACAAAAATCTAACTCAAGTAGGTGGAGAGTTTATTAGAGAAGATAAAACTGCTAGTTGCTATAAACTATGGACCATAGGAGATGAACATCCTGCTATGATAAGAGTGAAAGAGGGTGGAGCTAGTATACAATTAGAAATATGGAAAGTTCCAACAGCAGGCCTGGTATCTATACTTTTAAATGAACCTGCTGGATTAGCAATTGGCAAAGTTTTATTGGAAGATAAAACTTTGATTTTAGGAGTAATTGCTGAGCCTATTTTATGTGAAGGTCAATTGGAGATCACAGAATTTAAGGGATGGCATAATTATATTAATCACCTTAAGTCAGTATAATTTAAAAGGAGATTCATAACTTAAAGTTATGAATCTCCTACTATCTTTTATACTTTTCTTCCTGTAATTAGTGAAATAACAAATAACACTAAAAATATAAAGAATACAATTTTAGCTAATCCTACAGCAGTACCTGCTAAACCACCAAATCCTAATATTGCTGCAACGATTGCAATTACTAAAAATATCATTGACCATCTTAACATAGTAATTTCCTCCTGTTTTCTTTTTTTATAAATCATTCAATTTTAATTTCATATTATTTTCTAACTTAAATATATTTTACCCAGTTTATTTTTCATCAAACAAAAAAAATAAAAAAAGCCAGAAATATCTGGCTTTACTTTCTTTTTGGGTTTGCTCTTTCCACTTTAACTCGGCTTCCCTTTATTCGTTTACCTGATAATCCATCTACAACTTGGTCTGCCATATCTTCTGGCACTTCCACAAATGTAAATTTATCATAAATATCGATTTTCCCAACTAATTTTTTTGCTATCCCTGCTTCTTCTATAACAGCTGAAAGAATATGTCTTTGGCTAGCACCCTTTGCACTACCCACATTAACATAAAGTCTTGCCATTCCACTGTTTCCTCTACCTCTACCACTGCTTCCTTTGCTACTTGAATCTACAAAACTAGTAGGTTTGTTTTTACTTCCATAGTCTACATTGGCTAGTTTTTCATGTCCTTCTAATTTGTTATTCACCATATGATATTTAAGTAAAGCTGCTGCAATATCTAAAGAAGTATAATCTTCTGCTAGCAATTTATCTACAATTTTCTCATAGGTTTTTAAATCCCCGGCATCAATAGTTTCTTTTATTTTATCCAACATAGAGGAAGTATATATTTCTTCTATATCGCTTAAAGTAGGTAATTCATGTCTAGGAATTTTAGTGTTAGTGTATCTTTGAATATCCCTTAATTTATGAATATCTTTTCCTGCTACAAAGCTAAATGCTCTTCCATCTCTACCTGCTCTGGCAGTTCTACCTATTCTATGAACATAATACTCTTCATCCTGAGGCATATCATAGTTAAATACTAAATCTATTTCATCTACATCTAGTCCTCTTGCAGCAACATCTGTAGCAACTAGTATATCTATTACACCTCTACGGAATTTGCCCATTACTGTATCTCTTTGAGATTGTTTTAAATCACCATGCAGAGCATCTGCTGTATAACCTCTAGATTGTAAGGATACAACTAATTCATCAACTTTTCTTTTGGTATTACAGAAAACCAAGCTAAGCTGTGGATTATACATATCTATTAATCTACTTAAAACCTCAGTTTTCATTTGTTCTCTTAATTCAAAATATCCTTGCTCTACTTTTGGTACAGTTAGTTCCTTATGAACTACTTTAACCATAACTGGATCCTTTTGATATCGAGATGCAAATCTAACTATTTCCTTAGCCATGGTTGCTGAAAAGAATATAGTTTGTCTATCTTCATGTAAGCCATTCATAACTAATGCAATGTCATCTCTAAAGCCCATGTCAAACATTTCATCTGCTTCGTCTAGTACCATCATTTTAACTTTGTCTGTTTTAAGTGTTTTTCTTTTAATGTGGTCTATAACTCTACCTGGTGTACCTACTACTATATGCACGCCTTTTCTAAGGACCCTAAGTTGTCTATCAATTGGCTGTCCACCATATACTGGAAGCACTGATAATCCTTTTTTAAACTTTCCTAATCTTCCGATCTCTTCTGCTACTTGGATTGATAATTCCCTAGTAGGGCATAATATTAAAGCTTGAATGCTTTTATCTTTTATATCAATCATCTCTAGTATTGGAATTCCAAAGGCTGCGGTTTTTCCTGTTCCCGTTTGCGCCTGACCTATTATGTCTTTTCCAGCTAATATTACTGGTATTGCTTGAGCTTGTATTGGAGACATCTCCTCAAACCCTATATCTGATATACCTTTTCTAATGTCATCCGATACATTAATTTCTTCAAATCTTAACTTTTCCATTAAACTACATCGTCCTCCTTAATCTTTAACTAATTAATTATATACCTAATAGGAGATTATAGCAAGAGATACTTTATTTTAAATCCTTATCTAAATATACTATTTCCAAAAGTAACAGTATTTAATCCATAAATAATATGTTATAATATTCTTTATGAATTAAACGGAACAATCAGGACACATTACTTTGAATGTTTAATATAAATCTTTAATTTATTTAATCTTTTATATTGTTCACTGTTCACTGTTAGTTGTTCACTGTTTTCTAGAGAGGAGATTTAAATGAGTATTTTAACGGTTACAAATCTAAACCACGGTTTTGGTGGTAGAGAAATTTTAAAAAATGTAAACTTTCGCCTTCTAAAAGGTGAACATGTAGGCTTAATAGGTGCCAATGGGGAAGGTAAGTCTTCTTTTATGAATATAATCACAGGCAAACTAGAGCCTGATGAGGGTCAAATAGAATGGTCCAAAAGAGTTCGTGTAGGTTATTTAGATCAGCACACTGCTCTAGAAAAAGGAACTACTATAAGAGATGTACTTAAAGGTGCTTTTAAGTACTTGTTTGATTTAGAAAGAGAAATCCAGGATAGCTATGACAAGATGGGTGATGTAAGCCCTGAAGAACTAACTGTATTATTAGAAGATGTAGGTACCATCCAAGATATTTTAGATCATAACGACTTTTATATTATTGATTCAAAAGTAGAAGATACTGCAAGAGGATTAGGTCTTGATGAAATAGGTTTGGATAGGGACGTAAATGATCTAAGTGGTGGTCAAAGGACCAAAGTATTATTGGCAAAATTATTATTAGAAAAGCCAGACATTCTCCTATTAGATGAGCCTACTAATTACTTAGATGAGCCTCATATTGTTTGGTTGAAAAGATATTTACTAGAATATGAAAACGCATTTTTACTTATATCCCATGATATTAATTTTCTAAATAGTGTAATTAATCTTATATATCATGTAGAAGATAAAGAGCTTTCCAGGTATGTAGGTGATTATGATAATTTCCTTAAAATATATGATGCACAAAAGATGCAACTAGAGGCTGCCTTTAAAAAGCAACAACAAGAAATAGCAGATTTAGAGGATTTTGTAGCCAGAAACAAAGCAAGAGTAGCCACTAGAAACATGGCCATGTCTAGGCAAAAGAAATTGGATAAAATGGATCTTATAGAGCTATCCAGAGAAAAACCAAAACCACAGTTTCACTTCAAAGAAGGCAGAACTGCAAATAAACTTATATTTAAAACTGATGAACTGATTATTGGCTATAATGAACCTTTAACAAATCCTCTTAATTTATTAATGGAAAGAGGTCAAAAGATTGCCCTTACAGGTGCAAATGGACTTGGTAAAACCACTTTACTTAAATCTGTTTTAGGTCTTATCCCTTCAGTCTCTGGTAATGTTCAACTTGGTGACAACTTGGAAATAGGATATTTTGAGCAAGAAATCAAAGAAAAAAACAATAATTCTTGCATTGAAGAAATGTGGCAAGAATTTCCTGGAATGAGCCAGTACGACGTTCGAGCTGCCCTAGCTAAATGTGGCTTAACTACTAATCATATTGAATCAAAAGTAATGGTATTAAGTGGTGGAGAGCAGGCAAAAGTTAGGCTGTGCAAATTAATCAATAGAGAAAGCAATATTTTAATCTTGGATGAGCCAACAAACCATTTGGATGTAGATGCAAAAGAAGAACTTAAAAGAGCATTACAAGCTTATAAAGGAGCCATCTTATTAATATCCCACGATCCTGAGTTTTACCAAGATGTGGCAACAGAAATTTGGAATTGTGAAAATTGGTCAACTAAATTCTATTAAAAAACAACTTTGGATTATTAATCCAAAGTTGTTTTTATTCAAAAAGTTTTAAATATTCTCCGTATCCTTCTTTCTCCATATCTACTCTACTAATAAATCTTAAGGAAGCTCCATTAATACAATATCTTAGTCCTCCTGCATGAAAAGGACCATCATTGAAAACATGTCCTAAATGAGAATCTCCATGTTTTGATCTTACTTCTTTTCTCAACCTTCCAGTGCTCATATCCTTTTTCTCAACTATGTTTTCTTCATTGATTGGAGCTGTAAAACTTGGCCATCCACATCCTGCATTATATTTAGTATTTGAAGAAAATAAAGGTTCTCCAGAAACTATGTCCACATAAATACCTTGTTCCTTATTCTTATTATACTCATGGGAATATGGTCTTTCTGTAGCATTTTCCTGAGTTACTTTATATTCTATAGGGCTTAATTTTTCAAGTAGTTCTTCTTTTGATGGTTTTGTATAATCATCCATTAAAACACCTCCATATATAATATACCCAAATTCATCTACTATATACCTTTTTGAAATTTTATATACTTATAATTTTGATTAATTATCTCATATTAATAGTTTCTTATCATCAATATGTTATAATAGATTAGAGCGTCGAAATAATAAAAAGGTGGAGATACTATGAAGTGGAGTTTAAAAGAATTATATACTGGCTTTGATTCTAAAGAGTTCTTAGATGATTTTGGATCACTGGATACAAAAATTGAAGCATATTCCAATTGGGCTGATGAAAATTTAAGGTCTAAAGATAATCCTTTAGAAAAGATAGAAACATTTATTAATTATTCAATTAGCTTGTCTAAAAGTTTTTCAAAATTAATGAGTTTTTCTCATTTAACTAATGCAGTAGAAGCTAAAAATGAAACTAGCTTACAGTATTTAGATAAGCTAGCAGTTAAATATTCTCAATTAACAAAGCCAAATGTACAATTTAAGAATTTTATAAAAAATGTAGAAAATCTAGATGATTTAATCCAATCATCTGAACTCTTAAAAGAGCATGAATTTTTCCTAAAGGAAATTAAAAAAGAAAGCCAATACTTGTTAAGTGAAAAAGAAGAAGTCTTAATTTCTAAGATGCAGAACACTGGCTCAAGAGCTTGGTCAAACTTGCAAAATATGTTGGCATCAACATTATTAGTGGATATTAATATTGATGGAGAAGTGGAACAACTTCCATTGCCAGTAGTTAGAAACTTGGCTCATGATAAAGATCCTGCCATAAGAAAAAAAGCTTATGAAGCAGAATTAGAGTCATATAAGAAAATTGAAGAATCTTCTGCAGCTAGTTTAAATGGTATTAAAGGAGAAGTTATTACTACTTCAGAATTAAGAGGTTTTGAATCACCTTTAGAAGAAACTCTATTTAATTCTAGAATGGATAAAGAAACTCTAGATGCCATGCTTACAGCTATGAGAGAATTCCTTCCAGCTTTTCATAAATATTATAGAAAAAAAGCTGAGCTATTAGGTCATGAAAATGGATTGCCATTTTATGATATATTTGCACCAATGGGGGAAGTTAATAGAAGCTTTACCTATGAAGAAGCAATGGATTATATAATTGAAAACTTTAGAACTTTTTCAAATAAACTAGCTGATTATACCCAAAATGCCTATGATAAAAATTGGTTAGATATAGAACCAAGAGAAGGCAAAAGAGGAGGAGCATTTTGTTCTAACTTACATGCTATTGGGGAAAGTAGAATTTTAAGTAATTTCAATGGCAGCTTTTCAAATATGACTACTTTAGCTCATGAATTAGGTCATGGTTATCATGGATTTAATTTAAAAGATGAAACTGTATTAAATGCTGGATACCCAATGCCTATAGCTGAAACTGCATCTATATTTTGTGAAACTATAGTTGTAAATGCAGCCCTTAAAGAAGCCAGCGATGAAGAAGCTTTAAGTATTTTAGAATCTTCTATTTCTGATGCAGGACAAGTTATTGTAGATATTATGAGTCGATATATATTTGAAACAGAATTATTCCAACGAAGAAAAACTCATGCCCTATCAGTAAATGAATTAAAAGAAATTATGTTAGATGCACAAAAGCAAGCCTTTGGCAATGGATTAGACCATAATGTACTTCATCCATATATGTGGGTTAATAAAACACATTATTATTCTGCAGGACGTAATTTCTATAACTTCCCTTATGCCTTTGGTCTATTATTCTCTAAAGGATTATATGCTGAATATCTAAATAGTGGTGAAGAGTTTGTAAAAAATTATGATGACCTATTAAATGCAACTGGGAAAAATAATATTGTAGATGTGGCTAAGAGAATGAATATAGATGTACGAGATCCTGAATTCTTTAGAAATTCCCTAAGACTTATAGAAAAAGATATAGAAAAGTTTATGGAATTAGCTAGCAAGTAATAGGAAAATCCTCCAGGTCAATGACCTAGAGGATTTCTTTTCTTATATAAGCTCCTGACTTGCCCCCAGTTTTTTTAATTAGCATTATATCCTGAATTTCCATATCCTTATCTATAGCTTTGCACATATCATAAATAGTTAAGCAAGCTATAGTCACTGCAGTTAAAGCTTCCATTTCCACTCCAGTTTTCCCTGTAGTGCGAACTTCAGCTTCTACTGCTACTCCATTTGGGATAAAGTTAAATCTAATATCTGCTCCTGTTAGGAAAATATTATGGCACATAGGAATTAGATCACTGGTCTTCTTAGCTCCCATAATACCACCTATTTGGGCTACAGATAATACATCCCCTTTTTTAATAAGGCCATCCTTTATGGTTTGAAGGGTCTCATCTTTCATAGTGATTTTACCTCTAGCTATGGCGGTTCTACTGGTTTCATCTTTTTCTCCTACTTCTACCATATGAGCCCTTCCACTTTCATTAAAATGAGTTAATTCACCCATGTTTACCCTCCTATTTGGTTCATATTTCTATCAATATATTGTTCATCTTCTAAGCGGTGGCTTTCTTCTTTAGTCCATATAGAATCTGTAATTATTTTTTTAACATCATCTCCACTTCTTAAGGGAGTTTTTAAGTCAATTTCTCTATTTGAGTGTAAGCAAAGTTTTAGCTGTCCTGAGGAAGTAAGTCTTATTCTATTACAATTGTCACAAAATTTACAAGAAATAGGATTAATAATACCTACTTTACCAGGAACTCCTGGAAGTTGGTAATATGTTGCTGGAGAAGATATGTCTTCTCTTTCAACTGGAACCAAGTCCTTCATAGTTTCTAGGATTAACTTATTAGATATAAACTTGTCCTTAGCAAAACTAGCGGCTTCTCCTATAGGCATTAACTCTATAAATCGCACATCAATTCCTCGTTTTGTTAAATCGATTAAATTGCTTATTTCATTTTCGTTAAAACCACCTATTAAAACAGTATTAATTTTTAGTGGAGTTAATCCTACTTTTATAGCTTCATCAATAGCATCTAAAACTGTGTTTAAATTTCCACCTCTTGTAATAGTTTTAAATTTTTCTGGATCTAAAGTATCTAAACTTATATTAACTCTGTTTAAACCTGCATCTTTTAGTGGTTGTGCCATTTCTTTTAATAGCTGACCATTTGTTGTTAAAGATATATCTTTAACTCCTTCTAATTTACTTGTTTTTTCGATTAAATGGATCATATTCTTTCTAACTAATGGTTCTCCACCAGTAAATCGAATTTTATCAATCCCCAGATCTACAAATATTTTTATTAAATCATAGATTTCTTCTAAGGTTAAAATTTCATCATGGGGAATTTTATCCCTTATACCTTTTTCTGGCATACAATAGATGCATCTTAAATTGCACCTATCTGTTAAGGATATTCTAAGGTAGTTAATTTTTCGTCCAAATCTATCTAGCATTTCATCACCTAGTCTTCTATTATTATAATTTTTCCTGTATCTACAAATTTATATCCACCTAATCTATTTACACGTCTTTGAAATTCCTCTGATTGTATAACTCGGATAAACTCTTCCACTCTAGTATCTTCTAAAAGTTCATAGGGTAATAAAAAATCGTAATCTTCAAAGCTTATGTCTACAAAATCTAGGCCCATTGCCTTGGCTGCAGAATAAACTCCTAATCCAGTAGTAGCTGAACCAGTCTTTACTGAAGTAGCAACTGCCATATGTGTATTCATTTCTCTTTTGTAACCAATTACAGATTCTGCTTGAATTCCCTCTAATTTTAGATGGTAATCCAATAGTATTCTAGTACCTGCACCTCTCTGCCTATTAACGTAGGTTACATCTTTTCTAGTTAAATCTTTAAATTCTTTTATATTATCTGGATTTCCCCTTTGAACTATAAATCCCTGATGTCTTTTAACCCCTTTAATTAATGCCATCTTCCTTCCTGGGAAATACTTCCTTACATAGGATACATTATATTCTCCTGTATTTTCATCTAATAAGTGTATTGGAGCTAAATGACATTCTCCTCTCTTCATAGCTAATATACCACCCATGCTTCCTACATGGGCAGATGTTAAGTCCAACATATCAGCAAGAACATCCATAATTAAGTCATGGCTACCTATTGCTAATAGTTTAGCTTTAATTGTAGACAATGGTTTTAATAACTCTACATCAATAGTTCCACCAGTTTCTATTCCCTCAACATGCCTTGGGATAATTCCTATACCATCCGCCTTTACCAAGCTCATGCTTACACCTGCTCCTCCACCTAGTGGGGTTGCAATCAACTTATCTCCAACATAACCTAAATTTAACCTTACTAATTCTTTGTTTTTAAATGATGAGTTCATTTTGCTTGAAAGGATTGCTGGAATTGTATCCATTTCTCTATCTTTAATTCCTACATATTTATAAATAAGTGGCTTTACAAAATTCTCAAAAACAAAATACGCAGCAACTGGATATCCTGGAATTCCAATTACAGGTTTTCCTTTTATAATACCTAAAATTGTCGGTTTTCCTGGTTTCATAGCCACTCCATGAACTTCCACTTCACCTAATTCTCTTATTAAACTAACAGTATAGTCCATAGTACCAGCAGAAGAACCAGCATTTATTAAAAGAACATCATTTTCTTCAACAGCCTTTAATATTGCCTCTTTCAAAATGTTATAATCGTCTATCTCTGGTGCATATCTCTTAGGAATTCCTCCATATTCTAATACTAATCCCTGAAACATTCTGGAATTAGAATCTATAATTTTACCATCAACTACCTCTTTTATACTTCCAACTATTTCTGACCCTGTAGGTAAAATGCCTACTATTGGTTGTTTAAAAGCCTTTAGGCTTTCAATTCCACCAGATACCAAGGCTCCTAAATCAATTGGTCTAATTTTATGACCAGAAGGTATTATCATTTCAGTAGCAACTATATCTTCACCAATTTGCCTAATATGCTGCCATGGATAGGCAGGTCGTAGGATTTGAAACTTTCCTTGACCCAAGTCAATTACATCTTCTATCATTATTACTGCATCATAGGGTTCTTTTATCGCATTCCCAGTATTTATATATGCAAAATCCTGGCCTTCTTTTAAGGTCATAGGGGAAGTTTCAGTAGCACCTATTGTATTGGCTGATATAACAACGATTCCATCCATTGCAGCAGCATTATAATTTGGAGAGTTTGTTTTAGCATATACTGCTTCATAGGTAATTCTATTTAATGAGTCCATAACCGATAGTTCTTCAAAACTACCATGGATATCCAAGCTATTAAAGTATTTTGCTTTAGCTTCTTCTACAGGTATATTATCAATATAAGTGTTTCTTTTCATTTAATCCACCTCTTTCGTAATGATAATTCACTAGGTGCGCCGGGGACGGTGCGCCGGGGACGGTTCTTTTTGCACCTATTTTTCTATAATAGAAATACATCTCTTTCTTCGCCCTTGTTAATACCCTCTTCATGGGCTCCTATTACTATATAGCCTTGGGACTTTGACAAGAGGCTAATCATTCCTGATTTTCCAAAGGTTGGGCTAGCATAAAATACTCCATTTTCCTCATTAAGTTTGACCATTTGATAGGTTTCCCTTCC
>CAYZDC010000022.1:0-18180 GCA_964477045.1 uncultured Tissierellaceae bacterium
TAGATGTTCCTGTTTCTATACTTCCATAAAATTGGTCCTTAAATATTATATCCTCTAATAATATTTCTTCTACTCCATCTGTCCATTGGATTAGGCTAAAATATTCTGGAATGTCATCTTGAGCTCTGAAAAATAAAATACTATCTCCCCTACTAATAGGCATAAAATCAAAACTCATTTCCTGGGTTAATTTAGAGACTTCAAGGGTTTCTATATTATATTCATATATATTATGAGCCTGAATAAACCAGTCTTTAAATTCCTCCCCATAATCTCCTGTAGCTAGTGTATCTATAGCTTCAGTTGCAGAATAATATAGTTTTTTACCATCTAGTGAAAAACTTGGAGTCTTCCCTACTAAACCATCTTCCATAAACTTTATAAGCTCATAGGATTTGTTATCTTCTATATCTAATAAAACCACTTCTTTTTCAAAAATCATTTCTCTACCCCCACCCATTACTACACTAATCACATTACCTTTTTGGGGGTTTATAGCAAGATTGTTCCATCTAGGTAAAACTACTAAATCATCCTCGGACCAATCTTTCATATCATATATATCTTCAAAAGCAGTATGCTTTTTAGTTTCATTGTCATATACTCCAACACTACCGAAATCTGCACTCATTGATCCGGATTGAAACTTCTCCATTAAATAAACATATCTTCCATCTCTAGAAATATGAAATATAGAAGGGTCGTATCCAAGTTCTTCCTCTGAATCTCTTTCAGCCTCTATTATTAAGTTCGTATCTAAATTCTCCAAATTAATTTCTACTAGTCCAACATTATCCGCATACATTCCCATATTGTCTGCCCATTGATATACTCTCTTGCCATACATTATTCCTTCTTTAGCATAAGTTAAATTTTCATATATAAAGTCATCTTCTACCTGAATTTTATCTCCTGTAATTAAATCAAATTTGGTCAGACCTCTATTCACATCACTAAATATTATTGACTCCTCATCTGCAAATGCATAGGATAAGACTCCATCTTCTACTAGTCCATAGTCTTTTACTTCTAAATTATAAACGTACAATCCATCTTCAAAAGTATATGCTATAAAATTTCCATCTGGAGAGATTCTAGGATTGCTTATGCCTTGTGCTTCATGCATTCTCATTTCAATACCATCATCTAAATAGGAAAAATATAATCCATCATCTTTTATATAAGCTATTAAAGGATTTTCTACTATATATTCTATAAGTGGATCTTCTTCTTTAACTCCTTCAGGCTCTTCTTCCTCTTCTTCCTCTTCTTCAGTTCCTTTATCCACTAAGTCTTGCGGCTTTTCAGTTTCCACATTTTCTTCTATTGGGCTACAACTAATCATAATAAAAGACATTAAAAGGATAAACAAGATAAACACTGATTTTAATACTATATTTTTAAGCTTATAAGTCTTATTCAATTTTCTGCCTCCTTCAAAATTAAATCTCTTCTTCACTGTAAATCATTCTGATATAACTCTTTTTAAATCCAAATTTTTCATATAAGTTGGTAGCTCTTTCATTATGAAAATCAACGTGAAGTGAAAGATTGCCATTTGTTAAATCTACAGCTTCGTTAATGAGTTCTGTTGCAATTCCCCTACCCTTATTTCCCGCCTTAGTTGCAATGTATCCAAGATGATAGGTTGGTATAAAATCACTAAATCCTAAGTTTACTACTACGCAAATTCCTTGAGGTATATTATCTCTTAAAGCCAACAAAATAAAGCCTGTTTTAACTGCTTCAGATACAGCATCTAAGGTTTCATTTATTGGATCTGAATAGTCTTGTAACCAGTCTTTTACCCAATTTGATATTTCTTCTTTAGAATAAGTATTAAAATCTTTTATTCTAAGAATATCAATATCTGATTTACCATCATTTAAAATAATTACATGTCTACCTGAGGATATTTTTCCTGCCTTTGCCATTTTATAAAATCCTGCAAAGCTGTAAGCTTCTTCAGTTGAAAGGGATATGTTTTCAATGGATCTTAATAAGTCAGCACTGGTAAAGAGTAATTCTTCATTTACGGATATAATCTTTCCATTTGTATCATGAATTGCTCGTAAAGTGTCTGTTAAAAGGCTTCCCCTGCCTGTAAACAAGTGCCTTGTATATTTATTTACCTCTATATCGTAACTATCTAACCCTTCTATTTCCATGTTTTCTTTGTAATTATCAAAAATTGCATTGCCTTTTGGAATTGTACATGAAAATATTTGAGGGTAACTGTTAATTTCCCCCTTGGCCCATTTATCCAAAAATCCATTATAAAGACTAGATACAGTGTAGCCATAACTCAGTTGTGTAAATACGGTGCTCACACTATCTGGAAATCTATCTGCAATTTCTTCTCCTAAGTGTTGTAAGGCTATAATACTAAGATTTCTATTTCTATATCCATTGCTTGCATTATATTGATTGTTTTCTTCGCAGTATTTTTCTACTGCATCATCCACATCTTCACTTTCAACATGGGTAAAGTCTACAAGTGACTCCTTTGGGAATAACGGAATTTTCCACTCTTCTCCTCTAAAAAGTGGTATCTTTGTTTCTATATCGTATTTATTAGCAAATTGTACTACAGAATTAATATAATCATCTGAGCCATTTACTAATATACTTCTTTTATTATGGTTTACTGCATCCTTAATCATTAGTTCAGAAATTCTGTCAAATTTATGACCAAAAGGATTTGAACCTTCCAGTTTTAAATAAATCTCTTTTACACCAAAATACTTCTCTAGTTTCTTCGATCTCATTAATGGGGTTTTCCCTGAAATATTCAAATTTATCTCTCCTTTATTTCTTCTACTAAAACTCTATCTCTAATATATACCCTAATTTAAGGTAAATAAGCTAAATCTATTTCTAAATATGATATGATAATATATATGTTCTAAAGGATAAAAAGATTTTCTATATTAAAAGGAGGAATCAATATGACTTATAGTCCCACTTTAGGAAGTACAATTACAAATACCAAGTTACGAACTCCAGATCATATATCCCCTATTTCCGGGATGTGTGCTGTATGTACAGAGAATTGTATAGGTACATGTGAAATAGGCTTGTCAGCAACTCGAGGAGCAGATGCAGTTAATCCATATAAGGCGGATATAAATCAATTTGCTTCAGAAAAAAATTATCCCCTGGATTTTTCACATTTCAATATTAATGGTAGGGTTTTTGGGGCTCAAGGTTGTGATGCTGATCCATATTTAGCTACTTTCCCAAAGGCTAATGTAGATACATACTTTGGCTTAGGGAACAAAATACCTTTAAAGACCCCTGTTATTTTACCTGCTTTGGCTAAGTTAAATTGGGAAGATTATTTTGCAGGAGCTGCTTTAGCTGGTACATTGGCCTTTATAGGAGAAAGTGTAGTAGATAAAGATCCAGGTGTAGTCTTTGAAAATGGAAAGGTAGTCCATTCTCCTCTTATAGCAGACATGGTCTCTGCCTTTAGAAAATATTATAGAGGCTATGGAGATATTGTGCTACAAGCAAATTATGATGATGAGTACTTAGGAGTATTAGAATATGCAATAAAAGAACTTAAAATCCAATCTGTTGAATTAAAATTTGGTCAAGCAGCTAAGGGCATCCAAGGATTTGGAACTTTAGACTCAATTGAAAAAGCCCTAATGTTTCAGGAAAGAGGTCATGTAATATATCCTGATCCATCAGACCCAAAAGTAGCCCAAAATTATAAAAATGGTATAGGTCCACACTTTCAAAAGATAGCTAAGTTACCTATGTGGGATGAAGAATTCTTGGTTAAACGAGTTGCTGAACTTAGAAGTTTAGGTGCAAAGCATATTTGCTTTAAAACTGGGCCCTATGACCCAAAGGATTTAATCAAGATCATTAAAATAGCTTCAAAGGCTGGAGTTGATTTAATTACTTTTGATGGTGGAGGTGGAGGAACTGGCCATAGTCCATCTAGAATGATGAATGAATGGGGAATTCCTACTGTATATATGGAAAGCATGTTATATGATATATTTAATAAGTTTAAAGAGAAAAATCTTCCCCTACCTCAAGTTGCAATAGCTGGAGGCTTTACCATGGAAGATCATGTATATAAGGGCTTGGCCTTAGGAGCCCCATATGTGGATTTTATAGCAATAGGGCGAGGTGCCATGGCTGCAGCTTTTTCTGGTAATCAAATCGGTGAATTTATCCTTGAGGGTAAAGTCCCTAAAATATACCAGAGATTTGGCAACACAAAAGAAGAAATATTTGCTGATATGAGAATATTAAGAGAAGAATATGGTGATGAGGTAGATAGCATTCCTACAGGTGCCATAGGTGTTTATTCATATATAAACAGAATTTCTGCAGGACTTCGTCAATTAATGGCTTTAAATCGTAAGTTTCATATAAAGCATATTGATAGAAGTGATATTTTCCCTATGACTGACTTAGCAGCTGAAGTCTCTGGATTACCTACTTTAAAACAGATGTTAAATAGTGAATTAGACCTTATATAAATATAAAAAGCCCTAGAAAAATTATAAGATTTTTCTAGGGCTAAACCGTTTTAGTTAATTATTATGCTCTAACTCTTTCTCCTTTTACATCGTAGAAAATTCTACCTTCTACTATTGTTGCTTCTATTTCTTTACCATTACTTACTATTGTTAATTTGTCATCTTCTTTTGCATACTGGCTTTCTATTAAAGCATATCCAATATATTTTTCTACTGTAAATCCATAGGTGAAGGTAGTAACTTCTCCTATTTCTTTACCATCTACTTTAACAACATCGCCTTTTTTAATTTCAATATTGTCTCCTTCTACTTCAAATCCTACTAATCTTCTTTCTGGTCCCTCTTCTTTTAATATACAAAGTTTGTCTTTTCCAACAAAGTCTTTTTCACAATCTACTGACCATTCTAATCCTAATTCAATTGGATTAGCGCCTTTAAAGTCATTTACTGTAATATAGCCTTTTTCTGTTGGTAAACTGGTAAGAGTTACATCTGTGGTAACTTCTACTATTCCAAATTCTTTGCCTTTTTCATTTAAAGCTTCGATTATTTTATCTGTATATTTAGGATGGAAGTAAAGTTCATATCCTAATTCACCTGTAAATCCAGTTCTAGAAACCATAACATTTATGTCATCTAACATTGTTTGTTTAAATTGGAAATATCCTAAGTCATCTACTGTGTCCTTTAACATCTTATTAAGAACATCTTTTGACTTTGGACCTTGGACAGCATATAAGGCTGTTTCTTTTGTAATATCTTTAAACTTTACATCTCTATCCCCTACATGGCTATTAAACCATTTTTGAAGTGAATCCATAAATAATGTGGTTACCCAATACTTGTCTCCACCATGATAAAATACAATAACATCATCTAATGCATCTGCATTTTCATTTAAAATTGTGGTATAAGAAGCATTGTTAGGTTCAACTTCACTTATTACATTTACACACATGAAATCTAGAAAATCTCTTGCATCTTTTCCTGTTACTTCTAGAATATCATGGGCAAAATCGAAAAAACCTACCTTATTTCTTACTGCCTCATGTTCTTTTCTTAATAATTCTTTATTAACCATATTAAAATTCTCCTTTCAAAGAAACCATATCAGTTAACTTGACCTACAATATATATATACCCTAAAGGTTGAAATTTAAACATCTTCTTAGTTAAACCATTCACAATAATACATAGCTTATCTCCTTATCCTAGCAAGTTTTAAATACTTGTATTTGTCACAATTATGTTTTTAAGCTATAATTAACTATCAAGTTAATTTTAAAAATCTAATTTTAGGAGTTTTTAAAATGCAAAGATTAAGACTTTTTTATGAAGACAACAAAATATGGCTTTATATACTGAGATATATTTTAATAGCTATTGTTCTATCAATTACTGCAATATTAATTGATACTAAATTTATTGGAGTACTTACCTTTATACCATCTATATTTTTAACTAGTATAGATTTAGCAAAAGTTATTCTTGGCACTCTTGCTGGAGCTTTACTTACTATTACTACTTTTACCTTTTCAACTATAATGGTTGTACTGACTATGTACTCTTCAGAATTTTCTCCTAGAGTTGTAGACAATTTCTTAAATGATAAAATTTCTATGAAAGTTTTAGGTATCTTTGTAGGTGGCTTCCTTTATTGTATAAGCACCCTGTTTTTTATGAAGAATAGTTTTTCAAATTATTTAGTAATTTCTGCATCTATTGCAGTAGCTTACTCTATTTTAAGCATTATTTATTTTGTAATATTTATATACTCGGTTTCATCTTCTATTCAAGCTACAAAGCTGATTGGCAGACTTTATGATGAATCATATACAATCATTGAAAAAGCATTGGAATATAGAAAAAATCAAATAGGCTTAGATAATTATGAAGTAGGTACTTACGCAAAACATATGGATATCTATGCAGATAAAAATGGCTACTTAGAACTTATAAGTTTCCATGAAATTCTAGAAAGATTAAAGGATTTCGATAGTAAAATTATTATTAAACCTAGAATTGGAGAGTTTATATATAAAAATCAAAATATTGCCAGACTTTATTATAATTATGAGGAATTAGAGGAAAATATGGAAGAAAAGCTTTTAAAAGAATTTTCCTTAGAAGAAGGTAGAATAGCATATAATGATTATCAATTTTCCATACAAAAGATTATTGATATTGCCCTCCGTGCATTATCACCAGGGATTAATGACCCTAATACAGCCATTCACTGTATAAATATAATTGGAGTCCTATTAAGTAAACTTGGTGAAATTGAAGGTAAGTATACAGTTATAAAAGAAGAAGGATCCAAGGCAGTAGTAATCTATGAAGATTTTAACTTTAAAGAAGACATCTATCTTAGTTTTTATCAAATACTACATTATGGTAAAGAAGATATTTCAGTAATAGCAGCTATGTTTGATGCTTTAAAAGGTATGAGTCTATGTGTGGAAGGAAAAAACTTAAACACTATAAGAGAATTTAAAGATTATATTTATACTAGCAGCATAGAGAATTTTCATCATAAATTTGATTTGGAGTTTCTAGAAATGAAAAAAGATAAAATTTAGTCACATAGGAACTTTATCATAGGAGGAGCTATATGGGCCATTTATTAATAACAGCTTTGTGGTTTTTTATCCTATATGCTATTTTAGGATGGTGTATAGAGGTAACATTTCAAACAGTAACTAAGGGTAAATTTATTAATAGGGGCTTTTTAAATGGCCCTGTATGCCCTATTTATGGTTTTGGAATGATTATTTTGCTCTACTTTCTAAGTCCTTTTACAGATAACCTTATCCTTTTATTTATAGGCTCAGTTATTCTTACATCGACCTTAGAGTTGGTTACAGGTTTTATATTAGAAAAGGTCTTTCATGATAAATGGTGGGACTATAGTGACAGACCATTTAATATAAAAGGATATATTTGCTTATCCTTCTCTATAATGTGGGGCCTGGCAGCAGTATTTGTCATTGAAATAGTCCACCCTCCAATCTCTAAGTTTGTATCAATTCTAGACAATAGGGTTGGCAATATCTTGCTTGTCTTATTTATTTCATATTTCATAGCTGACTTCCTAGTTACAATTTTCGCTATTCTTAAGATCAACAAGCAATTCAGATTGCTGGAAGAAATGGCAGCTAGACTTAGACTTTATTCTGATGGTATTGGAGAAGAAATCTTTGACACAGTTTCCTCAGTAGTTGAAACAGCTGAAAACCTACAAAAAGAATACCATGACTCTAAAGCCAAGCTTGAAACTACAGTAGAAAAAGATTTGCATATTTCAGAACTTAAAGAAAGGTATGAGGAGCTCCGTAAAAAAAGACCTTTTGTATTAAAGCGTTTAGAAAAAGCCTATCCTAATATAAAAGAAAGATTGGCTAAATATAAAGATAGTGAAGATCTAGATAAACAGGAATAAAAACACTGGGGACAGTCCCCAGTGTTTTTATTGTAAATATTTAGACCACTTAATATCATTTTCATATTTCACTCTATTGTCACCCACTTTAATTTATAACTACCTAGTAAATGCCAATACTAACTTTAGATCTGCAAAGCCATCATTATCATCATCTTCAAATAAATGCCCTACCCCATACAAGTTTCCTTTTTCTTCCCAAAATAACACATAAACTAACCTATCCTCTTCGAATACCATCTCAAGAACATCTCCATCAAAGCTAGCAAAAAGCTTGTCAGTGGCATCTTCTTCATCAAAAGGGTACTTTTCACCAGCATAATCTACATACTTATGATTAAAGGTTACAGATGTATTTGCCCATGTAAATTCTTCATTGGAACTATACTCTTCTATATCACCAAAAGAATAATAGATTTCTGCAAATTCAGCTTCATAGCTAATAGCCATAATCTTCCAGTCTCCAAGTACATTTTTATACTCTACCATGGTTACCCCTTCTGGAGCTTCATCAAAATCTAAATCGAAATACCATCCAAAATCTTCTTCACCAATGTCATCAAAGGCTTCTTTTGCAGCCTGATCCACTGCTGGAATACCTTCTACTTCAGTAGGGTCCGATGGTGGTAAATTCTCTAAAGGATTGTTTTTTTCAGGAGCTACCCCTCCCTTGTCTACAGTTTCTTTTTCATGTAAACCTAGTGAGGCATTATCTCCTGTATCAGCTTTGTTTTTCAATGCCTTATTTAAAATTGAATAGCCAGCTATTATTACCCCCAGAGAAATTATTGCCACTAGTCCAATTAATAGTATTTTTGACTTTTTTTCTTTATGATCTGTTTTGTATGCTTGTTCATCCATTTCCTTATAAGTATTTTGCTCTACTTCTTCAAAATCTTCTTCATTATGAAAAGAAGACTCTGGTCCATGGTTGACTTTACTACCACAAAATTCACAAAACAAACTATCCTCAGGTATTTTCTTGCCACATGATTCACAAAACATAATAACACCCCATCCTTAGAAGTTTATAATTATTCTTCAAGTAGATGTATAGAAAAATCTTTCCTTATACTTATTATACTTTAAACTCACAAAAATGTACCCACCCGAAATAGGTGATACTGTTAAATTTCACTAGCTTCTATAATAATAAGCACTCTTTCACTATCTTTATATTCTCTGGCTTTGAAAGATCCTTTTCTCGTGTGTCAATGTAAAATACTTCTTTGTCCTGTCTTACAAGAATTTCTGTTTTATTATAATTTAAGAAGTACACTTCATCTGCATTCCATAAGTTTTCATCTTCTTTTATAATAGCTCTTTCTTTAATGCTTGCCATGGTTGTTTCTATAGCTACCTTTATATCTTCATTTTTCAGCCTATTAAATTCTTCTAAACTTATTCCAGCTCTCTCTCCAAATCGAAAATCATCATAAATATCTTCTCTAAAATAAATTTCCAGCTCTTGCCTATCTCTTTCAACCTGTTTTTCAGCTTGTTTTATATATCTTTGTACAAGAGTCTTAGCCAAATTTTCAGTTAAAGCCTTGGAGTACTCTGTATTAGTACTTTCATATATTTCATCGTTATAGGAATAGTATTCATAAGATGTAGGAATTAAAAGACTTGTTTGTCTCCTAAATGTTCCTCTTTGTTTTATTGGTGTTTGATAGAAGTCATTTACTGTTATTACTTTGTACCCACCTATATTAGGAATTTCAGAATCCTTAAATCTCCCAATTGTATCCATAATGAAAAAGCCAAATAATAAAATGGGAATCATAATGGATAACATAATTGTAAAAACAAAGCTTTTCTTTTTCCCCTTCCTAGTCATTTTCGAAGGTTTTATAAAAATATTATATAAGGCTACTATTACTAGTGTTAATGTAATTGGAATCATTGCTATTAATAAAAACCTGTTTTTTAATATTATTATTTCATATAACATATATAATATAAAAATAATAAAAATAATATATGTTACTAAAAATGACATTTTATTTATATAGAAATTTGATTTACTGAATTCTATACTCTCGCCTAATTCAATATTTCGCTTATTCTCTTTTAAAAACTTATTTACACTATATGCCTCTATGACCAAAGTTAAAATAGTAAAAGGCAACATTATACTCAGTAATTGAGGTAAAGCGTCTCTCATCCCTTCTACTCCAGTTAAGAGCTGACGAATATTTGATATAGCTAAAAATAAAAACAGGGGGATCTGGACCCACAATGATTTCACATACCTCTTCCCTATTGTTTCTAAAATTCTAAATTCTTCTTCTTCATCAGTTTGAATATCTAATGCATCTGAGCCCTTTTCTTTATAGTATACATGTAGGTTAGAACTTTTTGCGGCATAATTCCATCCAACACTTTCTACAACATTTTGAAACTCAGCCAATTCACTTTTTGTTTTTTTGGTGTATTCGGTTTCAACTTCATAAGGAGAAATAGAAAAATCAAAAGCTTCTGGTTTTATCCTCTTATATATAAATATACTACTACCAATAATCCTATTGATTAACCAACCCTTAGCTGCCATTTCTTCAAAATGTTTTTCTATACTTGGATAGTTTGTAATATGTATGTAATTATTCTCTATTTTGAAATTCATCTTCATGTCCCTCCTCTACCCTAGCTGCATCACTTAGTAATAATTCCAATCTTTCTATTTCCCCATCTATTGCTTCTTGGCCCAACTCTTGAATAAGATAGGTTTTTTTATTATCATCATCTGAAACCATGACTATATAACCATCCTCTTCAAATCTAGAAAGCAGTGAATACAAGGTTCCTGGTCCTACCTTTACTCGTCCATCAGTAAGCCAATCCACATATTGCATAATTTCATATCCATGTCTTTTCTCTTTTAAGCTTAAGAGTATATAAAACATTGGTTGGGTTAGGGCTTTAATTTTATTGTTTTTCATATTTACCTCCTTAATCATATCGGATACTGTTATACCGACACCTGATATGTTTATTATATATCAGGTGTCCGTATATGTCAAACAAAAAAACCTCTTAAATCATCCCTGATTTAAGAGGTTAAAACGCTGGGGACTGTCCCCAGTGTTTTGGGGATTTTTTAATTGCTGACCCCTTGCCAAGTATAAACATAAGATACCCTATAGGCCATGCCTTTACCTGAAGCTGATACTCTTATTGCCATTCTTTCTCCAACCTGGTTACCTTGACCTACTTTTGCCATTACTGTAGATGAAATAGCTCCATAGTTGTTTCCTACTCCAGATGTAAAACTGCTTTTACCATCATTATCAGTTAAATATGCTGCTGCACCTAATTGACCTCCATTATTATCAATTTTATAGATCTGGGCTAAGCCAGTCCAGCCTCCAGCCTGATTTTTATGGGTGTTGTTAATATGGGCAACATTCATTTGGATGGAAACTTCATCACCTGGATATAAGGTGGTTTTAGAAGGAGGAGTCCAGGTAACTTGTCCAGATTCGTTCATTCCTTTTTTCATCCAATTGTCATCATTACCAATATAGGTATAGGTCATCTTAACACTACCATCACTAGCATCTAAGGACTGTTGCCATACATTTCCATTCTTATTATTGGCTTCCACAGCGGCTTTGCCATCTTCTATAATCTTGCCAGTTTGCACCCAGGCAAATTTGCTGGAATTTGTTTGTGCTTTTGCTTGAAGACCTTCTGAGTTAAGAAGCCCTGGTTTTTCATTGTATCCCATATCACGAAGATATTTGTAAAACCCATCTCTATCCCCTTTTTCACCCCAGAATATCCATTGATCAATAAGGCTTGCAATTTCTGCATTGGAGAGTTTTGAAATTTTATCCTTATCCTCATAGCTTAGGACTAAGTCTCTTAATTTGTAAATCTTTTCTAACCTGTCTCCCACTGAGTATTTACCAACACCTTTTCCATCTCTAAAAAACTTATTATAAGAAAAGCTACTTAGTAAACCCTTGTCTTTTATGGCTTTTAAAAATGCCTCTTCTGCCTTCTGAATCCTACCTATTTCTGCTTCCTCAATCTTACGCTTTTTAAAATTTTCTTCCAAAGCCTTTAGAGCATTTGAAAATATCTTATTTCGTTCAGCTTCTGTTAGTTGCTTTGGATCTATGCCATACTTTTTACAGTATCCGTTGATTACATTTAGTTTTGTCATCCTCTCGCCCCCACCAAGGGTTATAAATATTGCTTCTATATCCCCTTCTAGGCCGCTGCCGTATCCATTCTTATTAACATTTCCTATATATGCTCCATAAGCCTTTTCAATCTCATTTTGAGTAAAACCTGCAATTGTGTTTTCCATTTTGTCTTTTAAAAAGTTTAGAGTTGTAGTACCAAATAATATTGCTGGATTTAAGCCTTTTAAGAGGTTGCCTACAGATTCTAAAGCAGCTTTATTATCTCCACCCTGGACAGAACCTAGGGCTGAAGACAGATTGCCTACTACATTTACTGAGGAAGCAAATTTTTCTGTATATACTCCAGGTTTAGCATTTTTCATTTGCTCTAATACATTGACCAAACCTTTTCCTGTAAATTCCAGCAATTTATTTTGGAAGTCTTGCATCCCTGCCTTCCCCTTGCTGGCAGAATTTGCCATCTGAGCTAAGGCATCAATAGGTGCCATACCCCCTGAATCAATGGTAGCACTTTCCATATATGTGGCTAGGTCAGCAGCCAGTTGCTTTCTATCTAATTCAACTCCTATACCCAGGGCTAAAAATAAATCATCATACTGCTTTCCAAGGGCATTTCTAATATTTTTACCTTGATTTTTGGCCTCCCATTGTCCAGTTGCCATATTCTTTGCAAAGGTTTTAATTTGAAGGTCTTCTGAAAGTTTAAATATTCCTATTTGGCTAAAATGATAAAGGTCAAAACTAATGGTACCCTTATCAATATCTACAGAATCAGGCATATAATAGTTCCATTGATTACCATAGTAATATCCATAAAATAATTCATCTGCTTTCAGTCCACTTAATTGACTTTTAGGAATCTGAATAGTAGCATTAATAGGTAATCCTAATCTTATATTCTCTTTTCCATCAACACTTAGCTTTAATACATTTCCTAAGATTTTAGAATTACTAGGTTGTAACTTGGAGCCTTCTGATTCACTCATCTCATCCATAGTAAATTTTAAATCTTTTCCAAATGTATTTGCAGGAACTTCTAACTGCCAGCCTTTAATATTTAACCCTCCAAGAGTTTGGGCATTATCATTTTTTATGGTTTGGGAGAATACTTTTTCATCTTTTAGCTCTGTATTTAATATACGTACGGTTATGGCAATCGCTTGTTCTCTAGTAGTTGTACCGTAATTATTTTTCTTTTGTTCAGCACTTATTGCTCTTGGTCTAAACTTTCCATCATCACCTTTTATAATTCCTTTTTTACTTAAGAACAAGACATGAGAAAGTGCCCAGGATGAAATATCCTTTTTATCCATAAAATCAGGAGCCCCTATTTCTGAATAATCCATATTAGGATACAACTTTTGAATAGCTCGCCCAAACATGGTGGCAACTTGCTCTCTATTTATAATGGTATTAGGTTCAAAAGTGGTATTTGAAGTCCCCGATGTAATGCCTAAAGAATATGCTTTCATAATCTGTTTGTTCTTAGTATCTGTAAATGGATTCTTTTCAGGTACAGCTACAGATTTACCATTTAATTTTTCATAAAGCAAAACTGCTAACTCACATAACTCTTCTCTTGTTGCAAATTTTGTCATGTCTTGGCCTTTTAACAAGGCTGGCAAAATTCCACTTTTTTGTGCACTTTCAATTTCTGCCTTTGCCCAATCAGAAGCTTTTGAATATGTAGAACTATCTCCATGGACTAAGCTTGGAACTGTGGTAAATAATAAGGAGAACACCAAACACAAACTCATGATTTTCTTAAATAAATTGTTCTTATTCTCAGACATTTCCTATCCTCCTCTTTTATAGCTCCAACGAATATTATTATTTTAACTACTTTATAACATCATTATAATATTATTTCAGAAAAAAGTAGCCACCCGAAATGGGTGATATAGAAAAACTCTTAAATCAAATTGATTTAAGAGTCTTAAGCATGAGAATAGTCTATCTTTAGTTTATGATAATAAGGCTGCACACCCACCAAATAAAATTGCAAATGCAATTACTATTAATGAAATTAATAAAGTAGCTTTACAAAAATTGCTTAGATTTTCATTTGTAGTTGAAGAAAATGCCCAGATAAAATACATAATAATATTTACTATAGGTATTCCTAAAACAATTAATACCCCTATCCATTCCCCTACAGTCATAACACTGTCTGTTCGTCCATAATTAGAAGCCATCTTATCCCCCTTTAAATATGTATTATAATTATTTTTCTTATATGACTATCTTACTATATTGATAGTAAAATCACAAATATATTAATTAACACAGAAACTAATATACTCCTACTACTCTCTGCACTTGACATCACAATTTGTGACTTCAATTTTTCATTTTCATCAATTGTCAACTGAACATAAATTTATTTAAAACATATCCCACATGGCTTATATCCATTCATTTCAGCATGTTCTTTGCTTTCAAAGTATATTAAATTGTGTATAGCTATTTGTCCTGTATGAGTGTATCCTGGGTAGTGGTATTTATCACTTCTTAGGCTAGCAATATATTGCGCTGTTTCTGGATTACCTAGTGGTCCAGTTAGATTTTTGCTTTTGTCTATAACAAACTGATCTACTGCATCTATAGCTTCCATGTCTTTCCATAGTCCTTTGTTGTTTTCTCTTGCTATTCTTTCTAAAGCTACAAAGTCCTCTACATACTTAACATTAGGTGGATAAGTTGACACTTGGGCATATCCTTCTTCAATCAAAGTTTTATTAAACATAATGTTACCTAAATATACATAAGCTAGAAGTCTTCCGTATTGATCTCTTTCTTGTATATCAAATTCTAGAGTTACTTCTTTGTTTTCTAGCATAGATTTTATGTAATCTGAGGCTATTTTACCTTCAAGTGTATTTCTGCTTGCATCAGGATGAACTGACTCAGGACAATCAATACCTATTAGTCTTACACTTTCTTCTACACCGTTAAAGTCCACTTTAATAGTGTCTCCATCTACTACTCTTACTACTTTAAAGCTTTTAATTTTATAATCTGATTGGATTAATACGGTTTGATTTTTTCTATCCCAATTAACTTCTGCACCAAGACTTTCAGCAATGAACCTTACAGGAACTAAAGTGCTATCATGGATAATTCTGGCAGGAGTATCTAGTTCAATATCCACACCATTTATACTAGCTATTTTATTATCTATTTGTAATATAATGATTTTATCTTCACGGGTTCCTGTCACTGTCTTTGTGGCTCCATCCCAATGTACATGAACTCCCAAGGCCTCAAATATGGCTCTTAAAGGCACCAACGTCCGGTCATTTTCAATTACTGGATCAACTGGTAGTATTAGAGCTTCATTGTTAATTAACACCTTAATAGGTTCAGCAAAGGCTGTGGTACTTAATGCTAAAATTAGTAATGCTACAATTAATATTTTGAACTTATTTTTATTTTTATAAATCATTTATGCCCTCCATTATGTCATTTGTATTTGCAGGCTTTAGGGCGAACACATAGGTTCGCCCCTACAAAGTTACTTTTTATCTTTGCCGCCTCTTCTTACATAATCATCTTCAATATCTTTTTTCCAACTTGCATCTACGTTTTTATTGGCTCTCATTTTTAAGATAGTTTCGCTTACTACATTGTAATTTAATGTGGTTCCTTGTGGGTCTGCATGGTATTTTACTGCTCTATCTTCATTAATTCCTAAATCTCTAGCTGTAGAAACTGCATCAATATTTGCACCAAGGAATATAAATTCCCAATTGTATTTTGTCTTCTGATGTTCTATCATATTTTTAATCTTTTCAAAGTTGTATTCTCTACTGGCATTTTCCATACCATCAGTTGTAATTATGAAAATAACTTTTTCAGCTTGGTGTTCTTTTGCAGTATGCTTGGTAGCATTAACTATCTTATGAATAGTCTTTCCAATTGCATCTAGTAAGGCTGTTAATCCACCTACATAGTATTCTTTGTCTGTAATAGGATTTATACCTTTAATTTCGTAGTTGTCATCAAATAGGATTGTAGTAACTATTGCTTGCCCTACTTCTTCTTGCTGCTTTTTAAGCATTGCATTATAGCCACCTATTGTATCCGATTCTAGTCCTGACATGCTGCCACTTTTATCTAATATAAATACTAATTCTGTTGTCTTCTTTTCCATTTTTATTCCTCCCTTTTCTTATTAACTTTATAATAACAAAAAGGAGCTCCCCCTTGGTCGCTTGTAGAGCGACAATTAAAATCCTATAAGTGATTGGTCAAAATCAAATAGGGCTTCATTTATTTCAAATATATTATAATTTTCATTTTGGATAAAGAATTCTATAATAAGATCAGATTTATTACTTCTTGACAAGGCATATCCTGCTTTTCCTAAAAGGTCTCTAGTCTCATCTAAATTCAATTTTAAAGCTATTGCAAGGGCTATGGCAGTAGCTTTACTAGGACTATAGTCTATATTGCTTCTGATTTTTGAAAACAGCTTACGGTCCATATTAGCTCTTTTATAGGTTTCCACATCTGTCATACCTCTTTCATCTATAAGCCTAAAAAGCATTTCTGCAAAAGTATCTTCAAGTTGATCCATAACATCATCTAGACTTCTAGATTCTTTCTGTAGTTCTACATAATGAACTTTGTCTTCAAGTAATTCTACCTTTTCTAATTGGTAGCTTTGAATATCATAGGCTTCAATACCTCTACGCTTTTGGCTATCATGGTGTTCTTCTACATAATTATCATCTATATATTTTTCAATTGTGGAAAACAATTTCTCGCTAAGTAAAGTAGATTCTTTACCGTATATTACTAAATATACTTCCATTTCATGATCTAGTAAAAATTCACTTATGGCAGAAATGGCCACCCTAAGGGCTTGGTCTTTTGGATACCCATAAATTCCTGAAGATATTAATGGGAATGATATGGATTTTAATCCATGTTCTAAAGCTAAGTGCAATGAATTTTTATAGCTGTTATAGAGTAGGGTTTCTTCATTATTCCCTCCACCTTCCCAAATAGGTCCTACTGCATGTATTATATGTTTTGCAGGAAGCTTATATCCTTTTGTAATAACAGCTTGCCCAACTTCACATCTTCCTATTTTATCGCATTCCTCTTGAAGTTCTTTTGCACCAGCTGCAGCAAATATTGCCCCGCAAACTCCTCCACCCATTTTTAAATTAACATTAGCAGCATTTACTATGGCATCGGTTTTCATTTTAGTTATATCATTTCTGACTATCTTTAGTGGCATGGTCTAACCCCCTTCTATGTATTATAAAATCTATTAAAAATCCAACTAATACTATTACTATATATGCTACTGTCCATATTATCCATGCATTATTTGTCCTTCCACCACCAGGGTCTAAACCATCTTGATTAAATAGCATGGCAATAGCAAACCCTCCCAAATAAGCCACAACAATCCCTATTGCAGCTATAGGTTTACTAAATATAGAAGCTATAATTATTATAACTGCACTAACAATTGCCAACATATTAGGCCAATCTTTCATGCCATGAAGATGGAAAAATGTATATCTAGTCAACCTATAAGCAAGAGCAAGATATCCTAAAGAGCTAACTCCCCAAAATAATTTGCTTTTCCACTCTTTTGAAATCAAAGCATTACCCCCAGTCTTTAATCTATACTATAATTATAACAGAGTAGATTAGTAGTTTCCATTGGGAAAGGATAAGATTTCTCGCAGGATGGAAGTGACACCCCCAGGGTGCAAAAAGAACCGTCCCCGGCGCACTAAAAAAGTTATGAAGATATCTTCATAACTTTTTTTATATTATTAGTGTTCCACACTAATTAATTTCTCTCTCAGCCTTTAGGATTGAACATTCCTGTATCCAAGACTTTCATAACTTGATCAACAAGTAAATCTATGTCTGTGCTGTCATCATCATCAAACATTACATACTTAAGACCTATAAAGTTAGCAACACCCATTAATATATAAGACATAATCATAGGATCCAAGTTGACCATTTCTCCTGCATCTTGAGCTTTAGTTATTCCTAATATATATCTACTGGCAAAGTTGTCATAGTATCCTACAAACAATTTTCTTTCAATATA